>ONLJ01000029.1 GCA_900318605.1 uncultured Rhodospirillaceae bacterium
ATTCGGAGCGGTAAATCACGATACGATTTCACGCCTTGTTTATAAACCAAAACTCCGCCCGGGCAGTTCATCGGCTTAACACAGAACATGCGACCATCTTCGGTTTCGCCCGAATAGTTGTGTGCGCCGTATTTGTCCCAGTGTCCGGAAGTTTCCCACAAAATGCGGTCCATAATGCGAGGAGTTTCAACCTCAATGTAGCCGTTGTGTTCTTGGCGATTACGCATATATTCAATCAATCTGCGATAGATTCGGAAACCTTTGTCATGCCAGAAGACGGCACCAGGAGCATATTCCGGCTCAAAGTGGAATAAATCCATCTCTTTGCCGAGCTTGCGGTGGTCACGTTTAGCGGCTTCTTCCAACATGGTCAGATAAGCATCTAAATCCTTTTTGTTTGCCCATGCTGTTGCATACAAACGCTGCAACATTTCGTTTTTGGCATCGCCGCGCCAATAGGCGCCAGCAACTTTGGTCAGCTTGAAAGCGTCGCCGATCTTAGAGGTTGACGGAACATGCGGTCCGCGACACAAATCGGTGTAATTTCCCTGTCTATACAGAGAAATAATTGAATCTTCCGGTAAATCTTTAATGATTTCAACCTTGTAATGTTCGCCCTTTTTCTCAAAAAATTCAATTGCTTCGGCGCGCGGCATAACGATTCTTTCGATTTTTTCATCGCGCTTGATAATCTCGTGCATTTTGGATTCAATCAGCGCAAAGTCTTCAGTCGTAAACGGTTCTTTGCGAGCAAAGTCATAGTAAAATCCGTTGTCGATAGCCGGTCCGATGGTAACCTGCGTATCAGGCCAAAGTTCTTGAACCGCTTCAGCCATAACGTGCGAACAGGAGTGGCGCAAAATCTGTAAACCGTCCTTATCTTTGGCGGTAATAATAGTGATGGCGGAATCTGTTGTTATCGGAGCAGTCAAATCGGTTAAGGTGTCATTGATTTTAATGGCTAAGGCGGCTTTCGCCAAGCCGGAACTTATTTTCTCGGCGATTTCCAAGCCGGAAATCCCTTCTTTTTCCTGTAAAATACTACCATCTGGCAAAGTAATTTTAATCATTTTTTATTCCCCATCATTAGATTTTAAAATTTCCTCGTAAACCGAGATTGTTTTATCACACATAATTTGTTTTGTAAAATGTTCTTTTACGTTTTTGACAGCCGCAGCGCCGATTTTTTCCCTTTCATCATTATCAAGGTGCAATGCCCAACGCAGTTTATCTGCCAAATCTTCAGCATTGTTGCTTTCAAATAAACGGCCGGTAACTCCGTCAACAACGGTTTCCTTCGAGCCGCCAATATTTGATGCCACAACGATTCTGCCCATTGCCTGTCCCTCGATGGCAATCCGACCGAAAGCTTCCGGTTCAATCGAAGTCGAAAGCACAACATCCGAGACCATCATCGCCGCCGGAATATCGGAAACATGGCGGATAAAATAGATTCTTCCCTCCAGACCAAACTTTTTAATCATGGCTTTGAGTTCATCGGAATATTTCGTACGTCCTTGATCATCGCCGATTAAAAGTGCGCAGAAATCCTCGTCTTTAATCAGATTGAGCGCATTAAGGAGTAACTTTTGACCTTTCCAGTTGGTCAGCCTGCCGATAAGTGTGATAATCGGCTTATCTTCAGGAATTTCATGTTCTTCCATGAACTTTATCATTCGCTCGGCCGAGATGTTTCCGATGTCAAAATTTTCCATATTGACACAACGATGAACCAAACGGATTTTATCTTCCGGAGTACCGTAATTTTTGATGATATGCTCTTTTATGTGTTCCGAGATGGCAATAACGCGCTCGCCGAAGGTCATAACCTTATTATATATCTTTTTAATACCTTTCGGACCTAAGCCGTAAGTTCCGTGAAATGTCGTGATAAAATGCACACCGCAACGTTTTGCTGCCCAGTATGCGCTCCATGCCGGCGCACGCGAACGAGCGTGAACCACCGTTATGCCATGCTTCTTGATTATCTTTGCCAAGCGCAGAGAATTCAGATACATCTTAAAAATGTTTTTGGTCTTTAATGGCAAGGTAAAATGCTTAACTTTCAGGCGTTCCAATGCAGGTTCCATTCGTCCGCCTTCGGAAGCAACGTAATTTTCAATTCCGCGTTTTTGCAATTCCGAGGCGATTTCTATGGTTCCAAGCTCAACTCCGCCCTGATTTAATTCGGGCAAAACCTGTAGCACGACCAATTTTTTTTCTTCCATTTTCTGCTCCGTATTTGTAATAAAAAAAGCACAAGTGAGCCGTAATTTAATACGTTTTACTTTATTTTTAAACTTTCCTTAAAAACTTATGCACAAATCGTAGAGATTTTAATATTTGAAATTAGAGTTTTGCGGAGCGGACATCAACAGTGTCGTTGATTTTACGGATTTGAGGCCTGTAAGATTCGATTAACTCATCAAGTTCGGGATTTTTGAGAGGTTGACCTCGGCTTATTTTATCTAAATCTTGCCGATGATTATTTAAAATGTGAGCAAATATTTCCTGATAATTTTCGGAGCTGTTTTCTCCTTTATCAGAGATATCTGTATTATCGGTAATTTCGATTTTTTGCGGAATTTCTTTTATTTCAGGTGCCTTAGGCTCGGGTTCAGGTAATGCGGCTTGCTCTTTTTCTTTAATTGCGTCAATCTTTACGTCAGGTTTTTCTTCTGTTGAAACCAGAGATTCGGCCGGAGTTGTCGGGCTGATATCTTCTTTTGAAACATCTTCATTTTCAGATGGTGTAATAAACGGAGATGAAACCGAATTCGGAACATGTTGTCCTTGATAATTCATATCTTTTACTGCCGGTAATCTTTCCGGTTGTTGTACGCTTATCGCCGATTTAGGCATAAAAAATGCAGGTTGCTGTGTTTTGCGCTCAAATGTCTGTGCATTCACGGCAATTATCGGTAAAACAAAACAGATAAGCAGTAATTCTTTCCTCATTTTTTATCCCCTTGATTATTGTATAATTTAAAAAACTTTTTTTTCTGTTAACGAGCATTTAATAAATCAAAGTTATTTTATAAAGCATGTTGGATTTAGTGAAAAAAATTTTTCTAATCGGTTTATTGCTTGCGCCATATGAGGTTTCAGCGGAAGTTACTCCTTTTATGCAACGTCGATGCAATGAATTGTTTTTGTCGCTTCCGGTTGAAATTGAAATAAATTATGATCTTGGTAAGTTAGAATATGATAGCTCAAAATCAAACGACGAGTTAGCTGAATTGTACAGCGCTCATAACAGCGGTCGCAAGGCGGAAAATACGGTTAACGGATTGACGGTGCAAAACGGTTATTTTCGTCTGACTTTGGATATTGAAAACCGTACAATTCGTCGCGGATATAAATGCTACTATCCTTCGAAAATTACTATTGATACCGGATATAAGGATTCAACCGTTTATCTTGCTAAGAACTTGAAAAGCGGCAGTTGCAGGTTTGAACTTACCAAACGTCATGAATATACCCACTTGGCTTTGGGAAAGGCCGGACTCGAGGCTCAAATTGCCCTTATTCGCAAAATGCTTCCGTCGATTATCAAAAAACACGGGGCAATAGTGTCGGAAGAAAGTAAAGATTTGGCCGAACAGGAAATATTTGATGCTTATAACAAAGATATCGGTGAATTGCGCCAGATGACTGCCGATATAACCTCAAAAGAGCAACAAAAGCTTGATACAAAAGAAAATTATATGAGGGAAACTAAACTTTGTCCGGCTGATTGAGCGTGTTTTGCAAAAAAACAAGACACTCGTTGATATTATCAACCGCATAGTCAATATATTCAACAGCTTTGTCATTTTGCTTCCCGTGACAAAGGCGAATGGTTTTCATTCCGGCTTTTTTGGCATATTCCAGATTTGAATAACTGTCATCAACAAACAGGCAATTTTCAGGCAAGATGTTTATTTTTTTACAGAATTTGAGGTAAACATCAGTGCTTTCGTTTTTCTTATAACAATCAAAATCTTCAACCGAATAAAATTTACCGGCAAAAAAATCGAATAAACCGAGATGTTGTAAAATTGCTTCGCAGGCTCCACGCGAACTTGTTGAAAGAATATACTGAGATGCTTTCAATTTTTTCAGTTCATTTAATAAATCTTTGTAAGGGTTGATAATATCTACATTTTCTTCTTTGCGCTTGTGATACGCATCAAAAATATCTTTCGGTGAAACACCATATTTTTGCACGAAAATTTCACCACCGTCGCGATATTCCCGGTATGATTCTTTTACCATTTCTTGTGCGGTTTTTAAATCAAGCGGAAGATGTAAATCCTCAACTGCCGCTTCTGCGGTTATTCGGTCAAGATATTCGTGTAATTCGGGAGTTTCACGGTAAAGAGTATTATCCAAATCCCATACGATGACGATATTTTCCATTCTAAGCCTCTTATTGGTAATTTCTTCGGCGATAATAGCAAAAAAAAGATATTCGTCAAGCAAAAATCAAAAAACTGATGAGTTAATCAAAAATAAATAATTTGTTGCTAAATTCAAACGAAATGGAGAACTCGTTGAAAAAGCTTTTTTGTATAGTTCTGCTATCCCTGTTGATGTGCGGTTGTACCAACGGACGTTGGTTGAACTTGAGCAGTTTATGGGGAAACAGTGATACCGTGCGTGTTGCTAAAGGTGATACGCTGTATAGTATTTCACGCAGCTACGGAGTACCCTTAAAAGATTTGATAAATGCCAATCGTTTGAGGCCTCCCTATACGCTTTATGTCGGGCAAACTTTAAGGATTCCGAGTAAACAATATCATATAGTTAAGCGTGGTGAAAGTCTTTACAGTATTTCGCGTGATTATAATGTCGATATAACGACTTTAAGCAAGGTTAATAATCTGAAAACTCCATATTCTTTGAGTGTCGGGCAGAAGTTGTTGCTCCCGGGAAGTGTTTCGGCAAGCGCACCGGTTACTTCCACACCTCAACGGCAAGTAAGCGTAAACAATAAAAGTACGGTCTATAAATCGGCTCCGATTGAGGACAGCTATGTTCCGAGTACCAATCGCAAAACCAAATTCGATTGGCCGGTCAGAGGGCGGATTATTTCCGGTTTCGGCAATTTGGGAAGCGGACGTAAAAATGACGGTATAAACATTAAAGCCGATTTGGGAACTACGGTTAAAGCTGCTGATGCCGGTACGGTTGCTTATGCCGGAAATGAACTTAAAGGTTTCGGAAATCTTATTCTGATTAAGCATAACGATGGCTGGATTACCGCCTATGCTCACAATGATAAACTCTTTGTTACCAAAGGTCAAAAGGTTAAAAGGGGAGAGAAAATCGCTTCGGTCGGTTCAACCGGAAGCGTTACCACTCCGCAACTGCATTTTGAAGTCAGAAGCGGTAAAAAAGCCGTTAATCCGCGTCCTTATTTACCTTAAAATTGCATTTACAGGTGGAAAAATCGGTTTTAACTCTTGATTATATGTCAAGGTTGTATCTATATATTAACCTGTGTGAAATTTTAGGAGAAAAATTTGATGTTGATAAATGATGCTTATGCGGCGGCTCAACCTGCCATGCAAGGGGGTTCGCTCGGTGCGACTTTAATTCAGCTGGCTCTTATTTTGCTTATTTTTTATTTCCTGCTTGTTCGTCCGCAACAAAAGAAAATCAAAGAGCATAATGAACTGGTTGAAAACTTAAAAATCGGCGATCGTGTGATTACTAACGGCGGACTTTACGGTAAAGTTGCTAAAGCCAACGGTATGGAGATTACTTTGGAAGTGGCTGAAAACGTAAAAGTCGTAGTTGACAGAATGGCGATTGCTACATTGGCAGTTGCCGAAGATCCGAAAGAGAAAGCCGCTGAAAAAAAGGCAGAGCCAAAAAAGACAAAGGCAGCCGCAAAAACGAAAGCTTCTAAAAGTACTAAAAAAACAAAGTAAAGGAATAACTAATGTATAAATTATCATTGCAAAGAATATTGATAATTGTTGCCATCTGTTTGGTCGGTATCTTTTTTGCCGTTCCGAATATTGTTCCGGACAAGACCAACTTGCCGAAATGGTGGCAACCTATTAATCTGGGACTTGATTTGCAAGGCGGTTCAAGCTTGCTTTTGCAGGTTAAAATGGATGAAGTGTTAAAAGAAAAGATGTCAACGTTAGAAGATTCGGTGCGCCAATCTTTGCGTGAGCATCGTATCCGTTATCAAGATCTGAAATCATCAAAAGATGGTGTTACGGTTAAAATTGCGGATTATGCCGCACGTGACAAGGCAAAAGAGGCTTTCCGTAAGCTTGACAGCGGTTTGGAAGTGATTGACAGCGAAAACGGAGACGGGGTTGTTACTGTTCGCTATAATGAGCCGGCAATCAATGAACTGAAATATCAGGTGGTTGACCAGTCTATCGGTATTGTGCGCCGCCGTATTGATGAACTCGGCACCAAAGAGCCGATTATTCAAGGGCAAGGTTCGGACAGAATCTTGGTACAGCTTCCGGGTGTTCAAAATCCTGAAAGCGTAAAGATTTTACTCGGTAAAACCGCAAAGATGTCTTTCCATTTGGTTGATGAAACAACCTCGGTTGAACAGGCTCGCCGCGGAAGATTGAGTAAAACTTCGAAAATTATGAACGGACTTGAAGGCGGTCAATATGTAGTTATCAGAAAGCCGGTTGTCGGTGGTGAGAACTTAACAGATGCTCGTGTTTCGTTCCAAGACGGTCAGCCGGTCGTAAGCTTTAGTTTCAATACTTTGGGCGGTCGCAAGTTCGGCGAGGTTACCAGCGCTCACGTTGGCGAAAGATTGGCGATTGTTTTGGATAATGAAGTTATTTCCGCTCCGAATATCAATGGTCCGATTACCGGAGGAAGCGGTATTATTACCGGTAACTTTACTACAAAATCAGCTAATGATTTGGCGCTTTTATTGCGCTCCGGTGCATTGCCGGCACCACTGGAAGTTTTGGAGGAAAGAACTGTCGGAGCAGGACTTGGTGCTGATTCCATTCACGATGGTGTGTTTGCTTCTGCTATCGGTTTGGCTTGCGTTATTATATTTATGATTGCCGCTTATGGTTTATTCGGAATTATGACCGATATTACCGTATTGCTTAACTTGGCTTTAATGCTCGGAATTATGAGCTTTATCGGAACGACTTTGACCCTACCTGGTATTGCCGGTATTATCTTAACAATCGGTATGGCGGTTGATGCCAACATTTTGATTTTCGAGCGTATGCGCGAAGAAGTTAATCACGGCCGTTCTATCAGAGATGCCGTTACATATGGTTTTACTGAGGCATACAGAACAATTGTTGACTCAAACTTAACCACTTTGGTTGCCGGCGCCGTGCTGTTTTATTTCGGTAGTGGCCCGATCAGAGGTTTCGCCGTAACCTTAACTATCGGTATTTTGACCTCGATGTTCACGTCCATCACGGTTACTCGCTTAATGACCGAAGCGTGGATGGCTAAGGCAAAACCGACTAAATTACCGCTTTAATTGATAAGGAATAAGAAAAATGAAAATATTCAGTTGGATTATAAAAGATACAAGCATTGACTTTATGAAGGCTCGTAAATTTACTTATGCCTTGTCAATTTTACTGATTTTGGCTTCGATTGCCAGCATTTGCTTGCGCGGTTTTAATTACGGAATTGACTTTTCCGGCGGTGTTCTGATTGATGTTAAGAGCAAAAACGGTCCGGTAGATGTAGAAAAAATCCGTGATGAACTTTCAGGTTTGAAGCTTGATGAACTTAATTTGCAAGCCGTCGGCACTACCGGCGAAGAATTAATGATTAGAGCTCAAGCCAACAATGCCGATGAAGAAAGCCAACGCATTGCCGTAAATCAAATTAAAGAGATTTTAGGGGCTGATTTCACCTTCGAAAAAATCGAATCCGTCGGCCCGCAAGTCGGTAAGGAGCTTAAAGTTGCCGGTGTTTTAGCCTCTGTTTTTGCGATTTTAGCGATTTCGCTTTACATTTGGTTCCGCTTTGAGTGGCGTTTTGCTATCGGTGCTTTAATCGGTTTGTTTCACGATGTGTTTATTATTGTCGGTTTGCTTTCAATTTTCCATATGGATTTCAGCTTAACCACAATTGCCGCAATTTTAACTTTGGCCGGTTATTCGGTAAACGATACGGTAGTAACCTATGACCGCATCCGCGAAAACCTGCAAAAATATAAGAAAATGCCGCAGTATGATTTGCTCAACAAGAGTGTGAACGATATTTTCTCACGCACCATTTTGACCGGTATCACCACTTTGCTTGCTTCGGCAGCGTTGCTTGTTTTCGGCGGCGATGCCTTGCGCAGCTTTGCGTTTGTGATCACCTTCGGCATTATCATCGGAACATATTCTTCGATTTATATTTCGGTAGCGATTTTAAATCTGTTTGATTTACGCGCAGTTCCGAGCGAAGAAAATGTAAATCCGTTCGGTAATGTGCAATAAATAACGGTACAAAACAAAAATAAGGAATCTGCTTAAAAAACAGGTTCCTTTTTGTTTTTTTACCGTATTTGCTATTTTTAACAATAATTTGAAATTAAAACTTGAAAATACCGCAATTATCTTTTATGATGCAAAAAGTGTTTTTGTATTTGGAGTTTTAACCGGTATGCAAGAAGATAAAGAACCTTCGATTGACGAGGTTTTGAAAAATATTCGTTCAGCGATTTTGGAAAAAGAACGCAAAAAATATTTTCAGCAGTTCTGGCCGGAAAAATCGCCTGAAAAACCTAAAGAAGAAGTTTTTGAACTTTCTTCTTCAATGCTGGTTAATCGTGAAGATATTCCTTATGAGTTGGGAATTTGGACATTTGATGATGTGGCTCGCAAGATGATGAAAAAGTATCGTTTGTTTTTTGAAAAGCGCTTTAGTCAAATGAACTCCGAAGATGTTCGAGTGAGTGTAAAGGAAGACGAGCAAAAGGCTTAAAACCTGTTCTTCCTGAAAGTATGTTGCAGTCTGTTTATGTTACTAACTTATAAAATATGGAAAAATTAAAATGTTGGATAAAAACTATAATCCGAAAAATTTCGAAGAAAAAATTTATGAAAAATGGGAAAATGACGGCGATTTTATGCCGGATATGAAAAGCGATAAAGATGCGTTTGCGATTGTGATTCCGCCACCGAATGTTACCGGCGTTCTGCACATGGGACACGCTCTGGATGACACATTGCAGGATATTTTAATCCGCTATAATCGTATGCTTGGTAAAAAGGTTTTATGGCAACCGGGAACAGACCATGCCGGTATCGCTACCCAAATGGTGGTTGAACGTAATTTAGCCAAAGAAGGTATTACTCGCCACGATTTAGGTAGAGAAAAGTTTATTCAAACCGTTTGGGATTGGAAAAAACAATCCGGCGGTACAATTTGTCGTCAGCTTCGCCGTTTGGGTGCATCGTGTGATTGGAGCCGCGAGCGTTTTACGATGGACGAGGGTTTGTCTCGCGCCGTTCGCAAAATTTTTGTTTCACTTTATAAGGACGGGCTTATTTATAAAGCTAAAAAGCTTGTTAACTGGGATCCAAAACTTGAAACAGCTGTTTCCGATTTGGAAGTTGTCCAAAAAGAAACCGTTGGTAAAATGTATTACTATAAATATCCTTTGGAAGATAATCCGAACGAATTTATTCACATCGCTACTACCAGACCGGAAACTATGTTCGGCGATACGGCGGTGGCCGTTTCCAAAGATAATCCGAAACTCAAGCACCTGATCGGTAAAAACTGTATTATTCCGATTATTAACCGCGTTATTCCGATTATTGATGATCCGCATGCCGATCCGGAAAAAGGAACCGGTGCCGTTAAGATTACTCCGGCACATGATTTTAATGACTTTGAGGTTGGAAAACGTCATAGCTTGCCGATGATTAACATCTTAAATCCGGATGCGACTTTGAATGAAAATACGCCTTATGCCGGTATGACTACTCAAGAAGCCCGCATTAAGACGATTGAAGAACTTGACCGGCTCGGCTTGATGGAAAAAATCGAAGATCACCCGATGGTTATTCCGTACGGCGACAGAAGCGGTGTGGTAATTGAGCCGTATATGACCGACCAGTGGTTTGTTGACGCCCCTAAATTGGCGATTGAAGCCAAACGCGCCGTAACTGATGGAGAAATGCAATTTGTACCGGCGGTTTATGAAAAGACCTATTTTGAATGGATGAACAACATTCAGCCGTGGTGCATTTCGCGCCAGCTTTGGTGGGGACATCAAATTCCGATTTGGTACGGCCCTGACGAAACGATTTTCTGCGAAGAAAATGAACAAGAGGCTCAGGCCGCCGCCGATAAACATTACGGTAAGCACGTTGAGTTACGTCGTGAAACCGATGTTTTGGATACGTGGTTCTCATCAGGATTGTGGGCGTTTTCTACTCTCGGTTGGCCGGATAAAAGCGAATATTTGGATACATTCTATCCGACTTCCGTTTTGGTTACCGGCTTTGACATCATCTTTTTCTGGGTTGCCAGAATGATGATGATGAGCATGTATGCCATGAAACGTGTTCCGTTCAAGAAGTGTTATATTCACGGACTGGTTCGTGACGAACAAGGTCATAAAATGAGTAAATCCAAGGGCAACACGGTTGACCCGATGGAAACAATCGAAACCTACGGTGCTGATGCTCTGCGCTTCTTTATGGCTTCATCGGAAACCCAGGGTCGCGACATCAACTTATCCGATTCACGTATTCAGGGATATCGTAATTTTGCCACCAAGCTTTGGAATGCCGCTCGTTTCTGCGAGATGAACGAATGTTATTCGGTTAAAGATTTTGATATTAACAATGCAAAATTAGCAGTCAACAAATGGATTATCGCCAAGGCAAAAGAAGCAACAAATGAGGTTACGGAAAGCCTTGACAATTATCGTTTCTCCGAGGCGGCAAATGCGGTATATCAGTTTGTTTGGGGAACTTTCTGCGACTGGTATATTGAACTTTCAAAGCCGATTTTCTACGGCGAAAATGATGATTATATCAAAGAAACTCGCGCAGTTTCCGCTTGGGTATTGGATAGAATCCTCGTAATTTTGCATCCGTTTATGCCGTTTATTACCGCCGAGTTGTGGAATAATCTTACCTCACGCGACATTAAACTGATTAAATATCCGTGGCCGAAAGAAGAAAAAATAAGCAAAGCCGATAAAAATGAAATTGATTGGGCGATTGATTTTATCTTAGCAATCCGCTCGCTTCGCTCGGCAATGAATTTACCTGCCGGAGCTAAACTTTCGGCTTATGTTAAGGATTTAAACAGTGAATCGGCTAGCGTTATCGAAAGTCAGAACAAGCTGATTTGCACGTTGGCGCGCCTAAATGAAATTGCACCGCTCGGGGATAGAGAAATTACTCAAGATATGGTGCAAACGGTTTGTCGTGATGCCACAATTTTGATTCCGCTTAAAGGCGTGGTTGATTTTGCCGCCGAGCGTGAGCGTTTGCAAAAAGAACTCGAAACCTTGAATAAAAATTTGGAAGGCTATGCTCGTAAACTCGGTAATGAGAGTTTTGTAGCCAAAGCTCCGACAAAGGTAGTTGAAGAAGAAAAACGACGCCAATCAGAGGCTCTGGAAAATAAAGCCAAAGTTGAAGAAGCTCTGGCACGTATTGCAAATTTTTGAATTAAAAGAAAGGAAATATAAGAATGAAAAAAGTTATTTTATGTGTGATGGCTTTAGGGCTTTTGAACGGTTGCGCAAATGATGCTTACACCGGCGAGAGCAAGGTTGCAAAAACCGCATGGGGAACCGGAATCGGAGCCGCCGTAGGTGCCGGTGTCGGTGCTTTAATCGGCGGTGAAAAAGGTGCGCTCATCGGTGCCGGAATCGGCGGTGCGACTGGTGCTGCAGCCGGCGGATATATGGATATCCAAGAGAGCAAACTGCGCCAGGAACTTACCGGAACAGGCGTTCAGGTTGCGCGTGACGGCGATAATGTTCGTTTAATTATGCCGAACAGCATTACCTTCAACACCAATGATTCGGCGATGAAAACATCGGCAAATCCGGTTTTGGATTCGATTGCCAAGGTAGCCAAAGAGTATGATAAAACAAAGTTGCAGATTATCGGCTATACCGACAGCACCGGTAATGATAAAATCAATATTCCGCTTTCCGAGCGTCGTGCGGCATCGGTGGCCAATTATTTAGCTTTGCGCGGAGTGAATGGTGCGCGTATGACAACTTACGGTGCCGGCGCAGCTAACCCGATTGCCTCAAATGCAACAGAGGAAGGTAAGGCACAAAACCGTCGTGTTGAAATTACGCTGATAAATGCGCAATAAAATAAAAAAACAGATTAAAATAAATTGCCCGCCGGTTTGAATCCGACGGGTAATTTTTTTTAGCTGGCTAAGTCAGAACCAAGGTTGTAAACACTCATTCTCATGAGTACGCAGTTTCTGATTAAGCCGTTCATTTTTTTCTTAAAATCATTTTCAGGAAGCGGCTCAAGAGCTGTTGCAAGATCCTTTAAGTTGTCAATCGGCATAATCAAAAGGAGATTTTCAACTATCTCGGGATTAGTATTGACTATATCGGCCAAATCAAACTTGATAATGCCGCGATGCTCAAACTCCTCATTGATTTTTTCGAAAAGAATTTTCCACTCTTCCAACTCTTTTTCTTCAAGCCGGTCGGTTAAGTTCTTGTCGTGGATTGCATCGCCCATGAGTCGGAACCATTCTGCAAGCTGCATATCGTCAGTCTTGCTTAAATCTGCGGCAGATATCTCCGCAAGCAGATTGTGAAACTCTGTCTTGTTCATATATAAATTTTTAGGTTTTCTGTCTATTTTTATAACAGAAAAAAATGTAAATGACAAGATTTTTTTGAATTTATATTAAAAAAATTGTAGATTTATGTTTAAATTTTGCTTGATAATATTTATTTGTCAGTTATTATTAAACCGTTGTTTAACAATATATGGAGGAAACAATAGCTACTGAAAACGACAATGCGCCAGTACGTAATGATGACGGACCGCGTATAAATGAAGATATTAAGGCAAAACAGGTCAGACTTATTGATGCCAATAATGAAAACCGCGGCGTGGTTTCGCTTAAAGAGGCTCTGGCTGTTGCCGAAGAGGAAGGTTTGGATTTAATAGAGATTTCGCCTCAGGCTAATCCGCCGGTGTGCAAAGTTCTGGATTTCGGAAAATACAGATATGAACAGCAAAAGCGCAAAAATGAGGCTAAGAAAAATCAAAAAACTGTTGAAATTAAAGAGATTAAGTTGCGCCCGATGATTGAAACTCATGATTATGAGGTAAAATTTAAGCAGGCGAAGAAATTTTTAGAGCAAGGCAATAAGGTTAAGCTAACCATGCGCTTTAAGGGGCGTGAACTTAGCGCCAATAATATCGGGAAGCAAGTATTAACGAGAATTATTGAAGATTTGGGAGATACTTGTAAGGTTGATGCTGATATCAAACTTGAGGGTAAGCAAATGACCGCAATGATTTCTCCGAATAAATAATTTGCTGAAATTTAATCATAACACCGTCGTTTTAATAACGGCGGTTTTTTAATGTAATACTTAAATATTTTTTACTTGCATTTAGAATGATTTAATTTAATATAGGGGTTGCCGCTGAAAGATTAGCGGCGGGGCATCCTAGCCTTTCACAAAAAAATAACTCCCTAAAAAAAACGGGGAGATGGCGGAATATATTGAATACGCCATGCTGTTTGTGAGCAGCTAGGAACTCCCCGACCTTGAATTTCAGGTCGGTTTTTTGTTTTGATTTAAGAAAATAAAGGAGTTTAATCATGAAAAAATTTTGCTTGCATTTAGAATGATTTAATTTAATATAGGGGGTGCCGCTGAGAGATTAGCGGCGGAGATATCCTAACTCCTACAAACGAATAATAACTCCCTCAAGACGGGGAGCCGGCGGAATATATTGAATACGCCGAACTGATCGTTTGCAGTTAGGAACTCCCCGACCTTGAATTTTAGGTCGGTTTTTTGTTTTGAAAAAAATTAAGGAGTTTCAAAATGGCGAAAAATAAGTTTTTTATGGATAA
>ONLJ01000028.1 GCA_900318605.1 uncultured Rhodospirillaceae bacterium
CAATGGTATTGATGTTAATTTGGAAACTGCAGAAAATCTTGTTTTGGGACATCGTTTGTTGATTGCCGAACTTTTGAACGAAAATCCTCAGATTATCAGTTTTTCGCATAGGAATCTTAAGGGTGAAAATGAGATTATTGCACAAAAAACAATGCCGTTTATTGATATATCCGGTTTCCGAATCAATGTTCCGAGTGCCACATTTTTACAAGCTTCCGAACAAAGTGAACAAATACTGATTGATTTGGTGAAAAAATATGCCGGTGAACTGAAGGGAAATATTGCCGATTTGTTTTGCGGAATCGGAACTTTTTCTTATCCGCTTGCCGCTGAGATAAAAAACAAAATTACGGCGGTGGATTCGTCGGAAGAATTGTTGAATGAATTTCAAAATAATATCAATCGGCTGATGATTCCCAATATCAAAATATTGAAAAGAAATCTGTTTAAGTATCCGCTTCAAAATGAGGAAGTAAAAGGTTTTTCATTGATTGTTTTTGATCCTCCGCGCGCCGGAGCCGCTGAGCAAGTTAAAAAAATAATCGAACTGAAAACAGAAGAAAAGCCGCAAAAAATTGTTGCGGTTTCCTGTAATCCGCATACATTTGTGAATGATGCGAATGTATTGCTCTCCGGCGGATATTATATAAAAGAAATAACTATGGTGGATCAATTTAATTATTCCAATCATACGGAATTGGTTGCATTATTTGAAAAAAAAGTGAGGTAAAAATGAATATTGAAAACTCTAAACTACAAAAAATGGCTATGGCAATTCGGTTTTTGGTTGTCGATGCAATCGAAAAAGCAAATTCAGGTCATCCGGGAATGCCTTTAGGTATGGCTGATGTTGCAACGGTTTTGTTTGCTAAATACATCAATGTTAATCCTCAAGACGGAAGTTGGTTTAATCGCGACAGATTCGTGCTTTCGGCCGGACATGGTTCAATGCTTTTATATTCTATTTTTTATCTTATGGGGTATTCCGATATTACGCTCGATGATATCAAAAACTTCCGCCAGCTTGAAAGTAAGACCGCCGGACATCCGGAATATGGGCATTTATCAGGCGTTGATATGACAACAGGGCCGTTAGGGCAGGGGATTTCTTCTGCTGTCGGTATGGCTTTAGCGGAGAGAGTTTTGAATGCCAAATTTAAGGATTTATGCAATCACTATACTTATGTTATGTGCGGCGACGGCTGTTTGATGGAGGGAATTTCGGAGGAGGCCGCTTCACTCGCCGGTTTGCTTAAATTAAATAAACTTATCGTATTTTGGGATAATAACGGCATAACGATTGATGGTGCGGTTGATCAAGTCAATATTACAGATCAATCAGCCAGATTTAAAGCAATGGGCTGGAATGTTTTGCGCATAAACGGGCACAGCTATGACGAGATTATTGCCGCGATTGACAAGGCGCATAAGTCAGCGCTGCCGACTTTGATTGCTTGTAAGACGACCATCGGTTTCGGTGCGCCGACCAAAAGCGGAACTCCGAAAGTTCACGGTGCGCCGTTGGGAAAGGAAGAAATTGCTGCTATGCGTGAGCGATTCGATTGGGAAGCTAAAGAATTTGAAACTCCTGACGAGGCGATGGCTTTGTGGCGAGCTGTCGGCTCAAAGTCTCTTTTGATGTATAATGAATGGCAACAAAAAACTAAGGAAAATCCGGAATTTTTGAATTATATCAACAATGTTTTGCCGCTTGATTGGGACAAGGAATTGAATGAGTTGAAAAAGTCGGTTATTGCCGATCAAACTAAAGTTGCCACGCGAAAAGCCTCACAGATGTGTCTGGAAAAAATTGTTCCGCATATTCCGCAAATTATTGGTGGTTCTGCCGATTTGGCAGCATCTAATCTTACTTTTGTGAACGGTATGAAAACGATTACGGCGGATGATTATGACGGTAACAACGTGATGTATGGTATCAGAGAACACGCAATGGCGGCGATTATGAACGGTATGGCACTTCACGGCGGTGTTATTCCGTACGGCGGAACGTTCTTCGTATTTTCCGATTATATGCGACCGGCAATGCGTTTGGCTGCATTGATGAGATTGCGCTCAATTTATGTGTTGACCCACGATTCCATCGGTGTCGGCGAGGATGGTCCAACCCATCAGCCGATTGAACATCTCGCTTCATATCGGGCAATGCCTAATATAAATGTTTTTCGTCCGTGCGATGTGGTTGAAACTGCCGAGGCTTGGCAGCTCGCTTTGGAATCTGCGCATACGCCGAGTATTTTGGCACTTTCAAGACAAAGTGTGCCGACAATCAGAACATCGGCAGATGAGAATTTAACAGCCAAAGGAGGGTATATTATTTCTGCCGGAAAAGATAATCCGAAAGCTACGATTATTGCTACCGGAACCGAGGTTTCATTGGCGGTTGAAGCACAAAAAATTCTGGCGGATGAAAATATCAGTGTTAATGTGGTATCAATGCCATGTTGGGAATTGTTTGATTCTCAGCCGAAAAAGTATCGGGAAAAAGTTTTGGGAACAGCTCCGCGGATTGCACTTGAAGCCGGTATGAATTTCGGTTGGGAGCGCTATGTCGGTGCCTCCGATAATGTTATCGGAATGAACGGATTCGGAGCTTCGGGTAAAGGTAACGAAGTTTATGAACACTTCGGAATAACCGTTGAGGCGGTTATCAATAAAGTTAAAAATATGATTTGAACATCATTAAAAAAGAGCCGGAGAAAACTCCGGCTCTTTTGATAAAAAACATTGTTTTGTAATAAAATCAACGTTTTGAGAATTGATAAGAACGGCGGGCTTTTGCTCTACCATATTTCTTACGTTCAACAACACGATCATCACGAGTTAAGAATCCGGCCTGTTTCAAAACAGTGCGCAATTCCGGCTCGTAATCGTTCAAAGCCTTGGAAATACCGTGCTTAATCGCACCGGCCTGACCGGACAAACCACCGCCCTTAACCGTGCAAATAACATCAAATTCATTTTCACGATTGGTAACAACGAACGGCTGATTGATAACCATCTTCAAAACCGGACGAGCAAAATATTCATCCAAGCTCTTTTCATTTACGGTAATTACACCTTTACCCGGCTTAATCCAAACGCGGGCAACAGCGTCTTTTCTCTTTCCGGTAGCATAAGTGCGACCGAACTTGTCCTTAACCGACTTGCGAGGTGCTTTAGCTTCCGAAGATTCAACGGAAGCGGTCTTCAATTCTTGTAATGATTCAATTTTTTTAGCCATTATAAAGCACTCCTTTTATTCTTTTCATTCTTCGAAGCAATATCCAAAACAATCGGATTTTGCGCTGTATGCGGGTGATTCTCGCCGGCATAAACCTTGAGTTTTGTCATCATCTGACGGCCTAAAGGATTGCGTGAAATCATGCGCTCAACTGCCTTTTCGATAACTCTCTCAGGAAAACGTCCGCTCAAAATTCTACCTGCGGTGGTGTCCTTAACACTGCCAACATATCCGGTATGTTGATAATAGTGCTTATCAGTGAGCTTTTTGCCGGTAAGTTTAACTTTTTCGGCATTGATAACGACAACATAGTCGCCGCAATCAAGACTCGGGGAAAAATAAGGCTTGTTCTTGCCGCGCAAAATCTTGGCAATTTCAGCCGACAATCTTCCCAATACAACGCCGCTGGCATCTACGACATACCATTTTCTCTCAATGTCAGCAGGTTTTGTTACATGTGTAGAAATCATTTTTATCACTTTCTTAAAAAATGTTATTAAATCGAAAGCCAATATACATAATATTTTTAAGCTGTCAAGTAAAAAAATCAAATTTTTTCAATATTTTAATTATGCGGTATTATGATACCTCTTAATTAACAGATTGATTTTATTTTCAAAATAAAGTAAAGCAACAAGCTAAATATTTTTTTGATAAATTTTTGATAAAAAAGTGTAGATTATCTCAATTTGTCTCTTTATTTTAAAGATAAAATCTGCTTATATTTTTTAAGTGATTTAAGTTTATAAAACGGAGAATTAAGTGTTTTTCGGAATCGTTACGATTATTTTGACACTTCTGGCGGATCAGGCGAGCAAGTTTATTGTTGATACCAAACTTGTGATTGACGAACCGATTGAGGTTTGTGATTTTTTTAATTTGGTTAAGGTTTGGAATACCGGTATCAGCTTTTCGCTGTTTAATGATTATGGTAATGTTGGTAAATTTGCACTGGTTATTTTTGCTCTTGCGGTGGTTATTTTTCTTTTGCGCTGGATGTATTATGAAAATAATCGGCTTAAAATTTTTGGTCTTGCACTAATTATCGGCGGAGCTTTGGGAAACGTTGTCGATCGTATCCGTGCCGGTGCAGTGCTTGATTTCTTGGACTTTCATTATCAAACCGTGCATTGGCCGGCCTTTAATCTGGCGGATTCTTTTATATGCATCGGTGCTTTTCTGCTGATTTTTTTGGAAATTACAAAACGAGAATCAATGTATAAATGAGGTATTAAAATGAAAAAAATTTGTTTGATTTTAGCTTGTGCGACTTTGGTTTGTTCATTGAACGGATGCGGTTGGACTAAGGAAAAACTGGGGTTGACACGCCATGGTCCTGACGCCAGTAAAGTACAAACGCGCGATGAATTGATTTTGCCGCCGGAATATTCTGTTCGTCCGAAAAATTTGGAAGTTGACCCGGATGAAAAAGATTTATTTGAACAATAAGTTTTTGATTTTTGTCAGCGTTCTGCTATTCTGCTTTTGTGCGAATGCCGAGTTGTTCAAGGTTCATGAGTTTTCCTTGAATAATGGTTTGCAGGTTGTTGTGGTTGAAAATCATAAGGCTCCGATTATCAAGCAAATGCTTTGGTATAATGTCGGTGCGATTGATGACGGGTTGGGTAAAGGCGGTCGTGCACACTTCTTGGAGCATTTGATGTTTCGCGGAACCGATAAGCTTAAAGACGGGGAATTTAATAATTTAATGGAAAAAAACGGTGTTTCCCATAATGCTTTTACCAGTTACGAATTTACGGCCTATCATGAATTTTCGGATATCAGCAAATTGGAGCTTCTAATGGCGGTGGAAGCCGACCGGATGAAAGGGTTGAATTTTGATGAAGCTGCTTTTGAAACCGAGAAAAAAGTAGTAATTCAGGAGCGCAAACAGGTGGTGGAAAATAATCCGGCCGCGCCTTTTTATGAAAGATTGCGACATATGATTTGGGGAAATCAGCCTTTCGGACGTCCTGTTACCGGCTTAATCGAGGAAATTGAGGAACTTTCATATCAAGATGTCAGGGATTTTTATGAGCGCTACTATGCTCCGAATAATACAGTTTTGGTTTTGGCCGGAGATATTGATGCCGAAACGGCTAAAATTCTGGCGGAAAAATATTTTGGGGCGATTAAGGCTGTCAAAATCAAAAGAAATCCGATGCCTGTTCTGAAGGAAAAATTTTCTCAGCGTTTGGAAATGACCTTGCCGAATATTCAAACCGCAAAAATTGTTGAAGAATATATTTTGCCGACTTATGCGGAGCTTGGAGGTAATCATCAAAACTATGATGCTTTGGCTGAATATCTCGGTGGCGGGCAAACTTCGGCTCTTTATCGTAATTTGGTTTTGGAGCGTAGAATAGCTGTTTCGGTCAGTGCGAGTTTTGATCCGATTAACCGTACAAATACTTCGTTTTCGCTTTCTTTGATTCCCGCAGACGGAGTTTCGGCATCTAAAGCTGAGCAAGCTTTGCATGAGTCATTGGAAAAGGCAATATCCGAACTTGATGAACAAAAAGTTGCTTCGTTAAAGAAAAAATTGGTTGCTGATTTGGTATATATCAACGATAATCCGTCTGACAGTGCTTATCTGGTTGGCACCCTTATTGTCAGCGGACTTTCGCTTGAATATTTGAAAAACTACGAAGCCGATGTTAAAAAAATTTCTCTCAAAGGCGTTAAAGATGCTTATCGCGAAGTGTTTTTTAACTCAGCAAAAGCAACCGGCATTTTATTGCCTCAATCGGAGGATGAAAAATAATGTATCGACGCCGTAAAACCAAAGGTTTTTTTTATTATTTCAAAACGCTGATTTATGCGGCAATCGCCGTGTGTGCCGGTTATTGCGTTTATCAAAAAATTGTTGAGGAACAAAATCGGTTTAATGCCGATGAAATATTAGCACAATCGGTTTTGCAAAACAAAACTTTTACTGCTAAAGTTCAAGAAATTGAAGAAAGCGGAGTAAAAGCTTATTTGATGGAAGAACATTCCAATCCGATTGTCAGTATTGATTTTGAATTTGGCGATTCCGGTTACGCTCATGACCAAAACGGAAAGTTCGGTTTGGCTCAAATCGCCTCAAGACTTATTATGAAAGGTGCCGGAAAGTACAGTGATAAAACTTTACTGGATATAATGGAAGAAAATGGCATCAGAATCAGCTTCGGTGTCGATAATGATAGTCTTTCCGGAGCGATAATTTTTCCAAAATCGAATTCTAAAACCGCACAGTATTTGTTAAGGCTAATTATGTTCGAGCCGAAATTACCGGAAAAACATCTGGAGATAATCAAAGCGCAATTATTGAAGTCTTTGGAAATGCAAAATGAAAATCCGAACAGCGTTCTCTCGCTTGTTTATGCCGAGCAAATTTTTGCCAACCATCCTTATGCCCGTAATCCGTTAGGCAAAAAAGAGGATATCTTTAAAATCAGTACCGACGATGTTCGAAGATATTTGGAAAAAACTTTTGCTAAAAACAATTTGATTGTCGGAATTTCCGGAGATATTAACCAAAAAGAAAGTAAAGTGTTTTTAAAAGATATTTTCGGCGAATTGCCTGAAAAAACAGGACAGAAACCTCTGGAAAAATTTGAATATAATTCAAAAGGAATGGAGTTTAATGTTAAAAGAAATATTCCACAGGTTATAGCAATTTTTTCTGCAAAAGGAACGGCTCGTACAAACAAAGATTTTTATCCGCTTTATCTTGCCAATTATATTTTTGGCGGTTCTGGTTTGACCTCGCGACTAAATAAGGAACTACGTGAAAACAACGGTTTGACTTATGGTGTTTATCACTATATGGCAAACAGTGATGCCGCATCTTTGTTAGAAGGAAAATTTTCTGCGTCAACGGAAAATTTTGAAAAAGCAAAAAAACTGTTGTTGGAACAATGGCAAAATTTGGCTCTAAACGGTGTATCTGAAAATGAACTGGAAATAGCAAAAAAATCTTTGATTGATTCTTTTAATCTGCGTTTTGCTGATATCAGCGGAGTTTCAAGTATGCTTGTTGCTATGCAAAAGTATAACTTAGGGCGTGATTTTTTACAAAAACGCAATGATTATATCAGAAATGTTACACTTGAAAAAGTTAATGAAACTGCTTCGAAATATTACGGTGTAGAACCGGATTTCGTAACAATCGGCGATGAAAGGAAAAATAAATAAATGTTCGGACAGGAAAAAAGTGAAGCTTGGCAGAATATCTGTTCTGTTTATGAAAAATATAAAAATATCAATATACGCGACTTGTTTACTCAAGATCCGGACAGAGCGAAGAAATATACGCTGGTTCTGGGAAATCTGTTGTTTGATTATTCAAAAAATCGTATAAACGATGAAATTATGGCGGCGCTTTTTGCACTTGCTCGTGATTGTCGGTTGGAAGAAAAAATCAGCGCTATGTTCGGCGGACGCAAAATAAATCGTACCGAAAACAGAGCTGTTTTGCATACTGCATTGAGGCACAGAGACGAAGAGCCGGTTATGCTCGGCTCAATCGATGTTATGCCGCAAATTAAGGCAACTTTGCTGAAAATGCGTAAATTTTCCGAAGATGTAAGATTAGGGAAATTCTGCGGATACACCGGTAAAAAACTTACCAATATCGTTAATATCGGTATCGGCGGTTCGGATTTGGGACCGTTTATGGCAACTTCGGCATTGAAGTCGTATTGGGCAAAGGATATAAATTGTTTTTTTATCTCTAATATTGACGGTACGGCTTGTGCCGAAGTATTGAATAACATAAATCCAGAAGAAACTCTTTTTATCGTTGCTTCTAAAACTTTTACCACCATTGAAACGCTTACCAATGCCAGAACTTGTCGTAAATGGTTGGTTGATGCTTTGGGAGAACATGCCGTTGCTAATCACTTTATTGCTCTTTCGACCAATCGTGAAGAGGTTGAAAAATTCGGTATAAATCCGAAAAATATGTTTGAATTTTGGGATTTTGTCGGCGGTCGCTATTCGATGTGGTCGGCTATCGGAATGATTATCTGTATTGCCATCGGTTTTGAAAATTTTGAGAAAATGCTAGATGGTGCCTATGCTATGGATAAGCATTTTGCTGAAACAGACTTTGAACATAATATTCCGGTAATTTTGGCTCTTATCGGAATTTGGTACAATAATTTTTATAATATCCATCGCTATTGTGTTATTCCGTATGACCAATACTTGAAATACTTGCCGAATTATTTGCAGCAGCTTGATATGGAAAGTAACGGCAAAACTTTTACCTTTGAAAATAAGCCGGCAAATTATGCTACCGGACCGGTATTGTTCGGCGGTGCCGGAACAGATGTTCAACACTCGTTTTTTCAAATGTTACACCAGGGTACGGAAATTATTCCGGTGGACTTTATTATTCCGGCAATTTCGCACAATGAAATCGGTAATCATCACCGCATTTTGATTTCAAATGTTTTGGCGCAGGCCGAAGCTCTGATGAAAGGTCGCAGCGCCGATGAAGTTGCTTCCGAGTTGGAAGCTAAAGGTATGACAAAAGTTGAAATCGGTAAAATCAAAAACTATAAATCATTCAGCGGAAACCGTCCGTCAAATATGATTGTTTTAAGAAAAATCGATCCGTACAGTTTGGGTATGTTGGTGGCAATGTATGAGCATAAAGTGTTTGTTCAGGGAGCAATATGGAATATCAATTCGTTTGACCAGTTCGGAGTTGAGTTGGGTAAAAAAATGGCTCTCGATATTTTGCCGGAAATCGAAGGTATGTATTCGGATATTGAGCATGATGCTTCGACAGCTTCGTTGATTAAATATATTCGAAAAATAAGAAAGTAAGGCAAATCATGGTTATCCGCGTTCTCGACCAAAACTTAATCAATCAGATTGCCGCCGGCGAAGTTATTGAGCGTCCGGCTTCGGTCTTAAAGGAGTTGGTCGAAAATTCTCTTGATGCCGGCGCCAAAAAAATTGAAGTCAGTATTGAAGGCGGAGGAAAAAATTATCTTTCGGTCAGTGATGATGGTAAAGGAATAGCAAAAGAGGAGTTGCCAATAGCTCTCGAGCGACATGCGACTTCAAAACTTCCGGATAACGATTTATTCAATATCAGTTTTTTGGGATTTCGCGGTGAGGCTCTGCCCTCTATCGGTTCGGTGGCAAAACTGAAAATTACTTCGCGTTTGCAAGATGGCGACGATGCATGGAAAATAACCGTTAACGGCGGCAAAAAAGGCGAAGTTGAACCGGCTTCGGGAAATAAAGGTACTAAAGTCGAAGTAAGTGATTTGTTTTATACTACTCCGGCAAGGCTGAAATTTTTAAAAAATGATTCTTCGGAAGCGGCACAATGTGCCGATATGCTGAATCGGATTGCTCTGGCTAATCCGAATATTTCATTTGGTTTTTACAGCGACGGTAAGAAAAAATTTTCTTACGATTCCTGTCAGGGGGAACTTTTTGATGCGAGATTAACCCGTATTTCCGATGTAATGGGTAAAGAATTTTCCGAAAATTCACTGGCTGTTGCTGCAGAAAATGATTTTTGTAAGATCAGCGGATTTGTCGGGTTGCCGACTTATAATAAGGCTAATTCGCTTTCCGAATTTTTGTTTGTGAATAATAGGCCGGTACGCGACAAGTTGATATTGGGAGCAATCAAAGGTGCTTATCAGGATGTTATGCCGGCAGGTCGTTATCCGGCATGTGTAATCTTTATTGAAATTGCGCCGATGTATGTTGATGTTAATGTTCATCCGACTAAAGCCGAAGTTCGTTTTTATGACAACGGAGCAGTGCGCGGGTTGATTGTTAAAGCAATCAGAAATGCTCTTGATTTGGGAGCTAATAAAAGTATCGAAAGTGGGGGATTATCTCATTTATTGGGCGATTCGCTTGAGCGTTTCGAACAGCCGAAGTATGAGGATAAAGAATATCGAACTCCGCAATATTCAGGATTTTATGCAGCTGAAAATCAGCATACTTTCCGTCGTCCGTCGTTTTCAATCGGTAAAAATTATTCAGCGCCGAAAGTTGATTTTTTGAAAGAGTTGAAAAATGATTATTCGGTGCGGATTGCCGACGAGCCTGAGCAAAAGACATTGGAACATGTCGGAGAGCTTGGTTTGGCAAAAGCTCAGTTCCACAACACTTATATAATTTCGCAAACCGAAGATGCTATCGTAATTGTCGATCAGCATGCCGCGCATGAGCGGATTACTATGGAAAAAATGAAGCATAATCTGGAACAGCATAAAAAAGCTCAAACTCAGATGTTGCTTATTCCGGAAGTTGTGGATTTAAGTTTATCTGAAAAAGAAGCGCTTTTGGCTTTGAGAGAAAATATGGCTTTTCTCGGATTGGTTTTTGAGGAGTTCGGTAATACGGCGGTTTTGGTGCGTGAAACTCCGGCACTTTTGGGAGAAACCGATGTTAAAAAGCTGGTTAAGGATTTAGCCGAGCAGGCCGCTGAATGGGGTGATGGGTATGCTTTGAGTGATAAAATTCATCATATTTGCGCAACGATTGCCTGTCATGGTTCGGTGCGCGCCGGTCGAACCTTAAATATTGAAGAAATGAATCATTTGCTTCGGGAAATGGAGCAAACAGAACACTCCGGACAGTGCAATCATGGTCGTCCGACTTATGTTAAAATTAAACTTAAAGATATAGAAAAGCTTTTTGAGCGGATATAGTTTAAGGCTTAGAGATTTTTTAGCATGAAAAAAAAGGGCTTCGTTCAGAAGCCCTTTGAAATCATTTTTTTGAGTTGGAAACCAGCCACTTGAAAATTCGCAACTGCATTTCATCACCGGCGGCAGCCATGTTTTCAGGGTGCCATTGTACACCTAAAATACCCATGTTCATATCGCCGATTGCTTCAGGCACACCATCGATTGCGACCGCATATACCTCAAGAGGTAAAGCTGTGTTCGAAGCCAGTCCGAGGAGTTCATGCTGAATGCGAGCCGGAGCCAGCATTTCGCTGTGTCGTGAATTTACCTTCAATCGCCACTGATCGCCCATCATTTTCTTGAAAGGAGTACCGTCAACCAGCTCAACCTGATGTGCAATCGGGGCAGTGGTCTTGTGATTCCATGGCGATTCGATGTAGTCGGCTGAGCGATAGAGCTTGAATCCCATCTCGGCGGCAATTACCTGCATGCCGGCGCAGATACCCAGAACCGGTTTTCCGGTTTCAAGCGCAAAAGCAAAACACTCGGCGTAAGCTTCTGCCCTTCTGTTGGGATATCCGTAAGAATCGTCAAATTTGGCATCAGTGTAATACCATTCGGGTGTCTTAAATGAACCTCCGGGAAGCAGTACCCCATCACACATGGCAAGCTGTAACGGATAGTTCTTGTAATCCAAGAATACAATTCCGGCACCGGCCATGGCAAGAGCCTTGACATAGTCTTCACCAACTGTGTAATGCTTGGGTTCACGTCCCATCAGAATGCCGATAATCGGTGCATCGTCGTCAGGTTCACTACAGCCAAACCGAGCATAGTCTTCAGGGGCCAATGTCAGCAAGTCTTTCATCTTTTTCCAATCACTGTCCGCAATTCCGTATCCTTTGAACTGCGGAAGATAAGTTACATTTTTTTCCATACAAATTGGATTTAGGTAATTAATAATATAATAAAAACTAGAATTTATTTTTGTGTAGCATAAAATGATTTATTTGTCAATATTTTCGATTATAAATTTCCGATTGAATTTCATAAAAAAAACGACTCGCTGTTAAAGCAAGTCGTTTTGTAATATTTCAAATCTCAGAGTTTCAGAAATGTTCATCAATTCTTCTGATTAAATCTTCGATGTTCTCAGGCGGCCAACCCGGAGTTTCCATGCCCAAATGAATTCCCATCTTTGCCAGAACTTCTTTGATTTCATTCAAAGATTTACGGCCGAAGTTAGGAGTTCTGAGCATTTCAGCCTCGGTTTTCTGAACCAAATCACCGATATAAACAATGTTGTCATTCTTTAGGCAGTTAGCCGAACGAACCGAAAGTTCAAGCTCATCAACCTTTCTGAGTAAGTTGCGGTTGAACGGCAATTCTTCTCTAATGGATTCGGAGTCGCTGTCCGGCTCATCAAAGTTGATGAACGGCTTAAGCTGATCTTGTAAGATACGAGCGGCATAAGCAATAGCATCTTCTGGAGTTACGACACCGTTTGTTTCAACAATCATCGTCAGTTTATCATAGTCGGTAACTTGTCCGACACGGGTATTTTCAACCTTATAAGAAACTTTTTTAACCGGAGAATAAATAGCATCAACGGCAATTAAACCGATGGTGTTCTCGGCCTGTTTGTTGTTATAAGCCGGAACGTAGCCTTTTCCTGTTGTTACGGTCAATTCCATATTGATTTTGGCACCGGCATCAAGCGTGCAGATTATATGGTCAGGATTGATAATCTCAACGTCATGACCGGTATCAATCATAGCAGCCGTAACAGTGCAAGGACCTTCAGCTTTTAAGGTCATTGTTTTTGCCGATTCGCTATGAACGGCAACAGCAAGTTCCTTGATGTTGAGTACAATGTCGGTAACGTCTTCGCGAACTCCCGGAATAACGGAAAATTCGTGCAAAACACCATCAATCTTAATCGATGAAACGGCACCGCCCTGAAGAGAAGACAGCAGAATCCTTCTTAAGGCATTGCCTAATGTCAGACCAAAGCCTCTTTCCAAAGGTTCAACCACTATCTTTGCTTTATGAGAGCCTTCCTCCTGCGAAACTTGCAAGTTTGTCGGTTTAATAAGTTCTTGCCAATTCTTTTGAATCACGGTTTTATCCTTTTCTTTAAGTTATATATGCATATATTTTCATATTCGGCGGCAGACCTTCAAAATCAAAAGGTCTGCACCGCAAAATCGCCTAAACGCGACGTCTTTTCTTTAATCGGCATCCGTTGTGCGGAATCGGAGTTACATCACGAATTGACGTAATGGTAAAACCGATAACCTGTAATGCTCTGATTGCAGACTCTCTGCCCGAACCCGGACCTTTAACTTCAACTTCCAAAGTTTTCATACCGTTATCCTGAGCCTTTTTACCGGCATCTTCAGCTGCAACCTGAGCAGCATAAGGAGTGGATTTTCTTGAACCTTTGAAGCCTTGAGCGCCTGCCGTTGCCCAAGAAACCGTGTTTCCTTGAGCATCGGTAATCGTGATTCTTGTGTTATTAAAAGAAGAATCTACGTGAGCTACACCGGAAGTTATATTCTTTTTTTCTTTCTTTTTTCTTTGAATTGTTGCTTTTGCCATTTGCGTTTACCTCACTTATTTCTTCTTGTTAGCAACGGTCTTGCGCTTACCTTTACGGGTTCTGGCATTTTGTTTTGTGCTTTGTCCGCGAACAGGTAAACCCTTACGATGTCTTAAACCGCGGTAGCAGCCTAAGTCCATCAATCTTTTAATGTTAGTGCCAACTTCACGACGAAGTTCGCCCTCTACCAAATAACCGCTGTCAATAACTTCGCGAATTTTCATTACTTCTTCATCAGACAACTGACTAACCCTGCGGTTAACGTCAATTCCCGACTTTGCGCAAATGTCTTGAGCAGACTTTCTGCCAATGCCAAAAATATAGGTTAAAGCAACCTCAATCCTTTTGGCGCTTGGGATATTTACACCAGCTATACGAGCCAAATTTAATCTCCATTTTTTATAAAATTAAAACATTCAAAAAGTTGATCACCACTTTTCAAAATTAAGCGGATTATATAACCTAATTTTATAGAGTCAATATTTTTTTTAACTTTTTTTAAATTTTTTTTGTAATCGGATTTTGCTTTAGTTTTTAAGCATTTAAAAAAGGTTCAATAAACCGTTTCAGGCTTAAATTTTTTTATACTCCGTAAATATTAAGGAACTGATTTTTTATACGTCGCTGAGTTTTTAAGTATAAAAGTAAAAAAATGCTTGATTTTTTGTTAAGTTGTGATTATAAGACTCGAGAAATCGCAATGGTGCGGTTTTGTAATAAACACACACGCAGACAGGCGGAAATTGTTTTGATTTTCGCTCCGGTGCCTTAAAAAGCCAAGAGTCTGCGGAGGATTAACCGGAAAAAAGGATATATAAATATGACTTTACCTACTTTTACTTTGCGCCAGATGGTTGAAGCCGGCGTACACTTCGGACACCACGCTCGTCGTTGGAATCCGCAAATGGCTCCGTTTATTTACGGAAAAAAAGACAATGTTCACATCATAGATTTGCAAAAAACTTATCCGATGCTCTACAGCGCATTGAATGCTGTTCGCGATGTTGCCGCTAACGGCGGAAAAGTTCTGTTCGTTGCAACAAAACGTCAAGCACAGGATATTGTTAAAGAAAACGCTGAAAGATGCGGTCAATATTACGTTAATTATCGTTGGCTCGGCGGTATGCTTACAAACTGGAAAACGGTTTATAAGTCAATCTCTCGCTTAAATAAGCTCAATGAAATGGAAGAAAAGGGTTCTTATGAGGGATATACCAAAAAAGAAATCCTTAATTTGAAAAAAGAACGTGAAAAATTGGCTATTACCTTGGACGGAATCAAAAATATGGGCGGTCAGCCGGATATGTTGTTCGTGATTGATACCCCGAAAGAATCTTTGGCAATTAAAGAAGCTAAAAAACTCGGCATTCCTGTTGTCGGTATTATCGATACCAATGCCAACCCGAATGAAGTTGAGTTTCCGGTACCGGGTAATGATGATGCTATCCGTGCTATTCAGTTCTATTGTGAATTGATGTCAGGTGCGATTTTGGACGGTATGCAGGCTGAAATTTCAGCTAAAGGTTTGGATGTTTCCGAAATGGAAGCTCCGGCTGAAAAACCGGCTCCGAAGAAACGCGCTCCACGCAAGGCTAAAGCCGAAACTGCAAGCGCAGAATAGGTTGATATTAAAAAAGGGCGGAAGCTTAATCCGCCCTCGTTAAAATAAAAATACAGTTTACAAAAATTTATAAGGAATAAAAAAATGGCAGAAATTACAGCCGCTATGGTTAAAGAATTAAGAGAAACAACCGGCGCCGGTATGCTTGATTGCAAAAAAGCTTTGGTTGAAGCCGGTGCAGATATGGAAAAAGCCGTTGATTGGCTCAGAAAAAAAGGTTTGGCTTCAGCTGCCAAAAAATCAAGCCGTATCGCTGCCGAAGGTTTGGTGGCAGTTGCAATTGAAGGCAATAAAGGAGCAGTCGTTGAAGTTAACTCCGAAACCGACTTCGTTGCTAAAAATGATATTTTCCAAGATTATGTTGCAGATGCTGCCATCGTAGCCTTGAAAAATGACGGCGATATAGAAAAAATGAAAGCTTGCAATTGTCCGAAATGCGGCAAAACTTTCGGCGAGCGTTTGACTGATATGATTGCAAAAATCGGCGAAAACATGAACTTGCGCCGTGCAAAAGTTATCAGCGTAAACAATGGTTTGGTTTGCTCATATATTCACAATGCCGCAAGAGATGGCTTGGGCAAAATCGGTGTTTTGGTTGCCTTAGAATCGTCCGCCGATAAGGCAAAATTGGCTGATTTGGGTAAGCATATCGCTATGCACATTGCGGCTTCCGCTCCGATTGCCTTAAATATTGATGGCGTTCCGGCTGAGGCTGTTGCTCATGAGAAGAGCATTTTTTCAGAACAGGCTGCCGCTTCCGGTAAACCGGCAAACATCATCGAAAAGATGGTCGAAGGGCGGATTCGCAAGTTCTATGAAGAAGTTGTGTTGGAAGAACAAGCTTATATTATGGATCCGGATAAAAAGGTTAAGGCTGTTATTGCTGATGCCGCTAAGGATGCCGGTGCTGAAATTAAGCTGACCGACTATGCTTTCTTCAAGCTTGGTGACGGCTTGCAGAAAAAAGAAGAAGATTTTGCTGCCGAAGTTGCCGCTCAGCTGAAAAAATAAGTTTTCTTTAATTTTAAGAAAATTCATAAAACTCTCAGACCTTATCGGGGTCGGGAGTTTTTTTTATTTTTGAAATTTTTATATTGACGAAATAGTTAAGGTATGATAAAAACAAAGAAATTTGTATAATTTTTTAAAAAAATTTTTATGGAGTTTAAACTATTTGAGCGTGCCGAGTTAGTGGCACTGAAAAAAGAAAACAAGTGGGGCCTGTTCAAGTACAACAGGGTCGGTGGAAAGGCTGAATTGATACCCTTGGATTTTGCCCAAGGTTTATCATCTCTTGAAGTTCATGAAGAATATAATCTTCTGATTACGTCAAACAATGTTTATTCGCTGAATGGTGAAAAAATTTTGGAGAATACCGGAAAAGTGGAAGTAATCAAGGTCGGATGCGTTTGTCTGTTGGTCTTTTACGATTATTCCAAGTTTTACAAAACTCAGATTGTTGTTTGGGATGGCGAAGGGGTTCTCTTTAGTGGATCTTGTAGCGATTTCAGGTATTCGTATCCATATCTGGCTTTGAAGTTCGGAAGTGTTTGGAGTTTGTTTGATGTAAAAGGTAATCCGCTTGATGAGGCTGCGTTTCAGGCAGATGACGTGGAGATGTATCGTGGTTTGCTGGTTGCAAAATGTCTTGGCAGTTGTGCTTTGTATTCGTTCGAAAAGAAATCTTTGATTAAGGAAGACCAGACTAGAATCGTCTGTAGTAAAGAGTGTAAACTTGCTTTGTGTGCCAGAATTGGTGATGATGCTTTGAATGTTTATCTATCCGGTAAATGGCACATTATCCCCGAGGTCAACGATTTCGGCTTTGTTGAGGGCATGGACAACCTATTTTATATCAAGAGAGGAGAGAAGTATTTCCTCTATGAGGACGATATGACGCGTTTCATGCAGCATCTGTATCCCGAGGGGGTGGATTTTATTGCCTTCAATAACGGAATATTGATGATTGTCAATGACGGAGAGCCGTATTTCTACTCTCGAAATGATTAAAAAATAATACCGTGGTTTGATACCACGGTATTATTTTTTTAATCCAGAACTCTATTGAGCATCTCAAGATAGTCCTTCTTAGCTTCCTCAGTGGTAAAGCGTTCGGCAGCCTTGCGAAACTCTTTCTCATGGGCAGCAATGTAGCCCGAGAAATCATTTTTGACCATTGCCTTCAAACCATACGGATGGTAGAAGAAAAAGTCAAAGTTTTCGTGCTTGGTCTTGAGGTACTCATCAAGCATCTGCTCGGTAATCAGAGAGATGGTTTTTGAGTAAACCTTTTTGCCTAACTCCTTACGATAAGGAGGATAATGAGCGATGAATTCAGAGCTCAGACCATGATTGACGAATTCCTCAACCTGACCGAGGCGAGCCAACAAATCGTAGCGCTTCTCCCTAAACAGGATTTCCAAATCCAATGACTTGGCAAGAGACAAACGGTCATTGATACCTAAGTTCGGCACCAGACTCGCAAGACGTTCGGTAGTCAAAAGATACTCTGACTTTAGTGATTTACCAGAGATGATTTTTCCAACCAACCCCTTAGCACTCTTAACCTTGTCAAGCAGTGCAGAAAAAATTTTTTTATTCATATATATATATATTTAAAAAATTTAAATTTGCGGCATTGTAACAAAGTTTTATTATTTTGTCAATGTGTTACACTAAAAAAATTATTTTTTGTGAGAACCGAAGTCGGTGCCGATTTTGCGCCCGATAGCATTGATTTTCATTTCAATACAACTGCGACAATGCAATGGCGTATCATTGACACAGGCTTTATTAGGATAAAGCTCATATAAACGGCGGTATTCGCCGAAAGTTACGTTCGGCATAACTACGTTTGCTCCCGCTTTGAGTGCCATAATTCTCCCGTTCGGACGTAAACTCTCCATCGCCGTGGTCGCCGGAATATTGATGTCGGGAAGTAGAATTCGCATTATAGCCATTGTGCGAAGTGATAAATATAAATTTCCGCTGTCTGCATTGGCTAATGGAGTTTGCGGATGAGCAATAAATGGGCCGATTCCCGCCATATCAACGCCCAAATCTTTTAAAAAAAGCAAATCATCGGCAATCGATTCTATTGTCTGTCCCGGCAAACCAACCATAATCCCTGAACCCAGTTCATAACCCAGTTCTTTAAGAGCAAGCAAACATTCATAGCGCCTCTGCCAACTCATTAACGGATCAAGCTTGTGGTAAAGGTTTTTATCGGTAGTTTCGATTCGCATTAAATATCTGTCGGCACCGGATTCGCGGAATGCTTTGTAATCATCATAATTGCGCTCGCCTATACTTAAAGTCAGTGCAACGTTGAGTTTTTTGATGTTTTCGATAATCCGGCACATTTTATCTTTTGAAAACCACAAATCTTCACCGGACTGTAAAACAATGGTCTTAAAGCCCATAGCAACCGCACTTTTTGCCGTATCAATCAGCTCATTTTCACTCATTCGATAGCGTTTAACGGCAGTATTACCTTTGCGGATTCCGCAATACAGGCAGTTGTTGCGGCATATATTCGAAAACTCAATCAGAGCGCGCAGATGCACTTCATCGCCGACATTTTTTTTGCGTACATCATCAGCATGGGCAAAAAGCTTGTCCTGATTTTCTTCATCACTTAAAAGTTTGATAATTTCTTCTCTGGTAAGCATATACAAGCAATAGCGCGGATTTTGTTAAATGGCAAGTTAAAATAATTGCCAAAAATATTGTTTTTGTACTTGATTTAAGAAAAGATATGTGCTAAATTAACGGAAAATTTTAATTATTAACTAAAAAAATAAGACTATGTTAGAGGAATTTATTATTAAGGACCTTAGGGAGACCGAGGAGTCTTTCTTTGTTGCCGGAAGCGATGGCAAGGAAACGGAAATCCTTAAAAAGGATTTGGGGCCGATTGACCTTGCGGTGGGAAATCTGATCACTATTATTAAGCACCCAGGTTTTCCGGGAATTGCTGCCGGGCTTGATTTGTCGGGGCACCGAGTGTTTCATAAGTCGCGCGAAGAAGTCGCAGACGATTGGAGCAAAAACTGGAAAAAGAGGTTATTGGGCGGACTGCCGAATAGTGCCAAGCATCTATTAAAAATGTTTGAGATGTTTATGCCCGAGTTTAGAACCTATGAACTGGTGGAACTGGTGGCATTGTATTTGGGTTGGAATCTGTATCAGGAAGTAAAGACTGAGAAGCTGATTGTAAACTTTGTAAAAATTACACATGAGGCTCAACTGATGATTCTTCCGGCACTCAAGAACAATCTTTTGCCTAGTGTTCCGGCTGAACGAATTGCCTTAGCAGCACTGGCTTTTGCTCATGATGAAGAGAAGAAAATCACTTGCGAAAAGGTAACTGATTTGCCTCTTTCTTCGGTGATGAGCCTGACAAATGCTACCGCTGAGCGCTATGGTGAATTTTGTAAGCCGCGAGCAAATTATATTGCTAAATATATGGCGGCAATTACTCAGTAAAAAAATCCGAAAACCCTGAGTGGTTTTCGGATTTTTTTTATTATCTGAATTTCTTAATTAAGTCACATATTGCCAAGTATCGGTGTTTTTATTGTATCGCCTATTTGAATACCAAACTCTTTAACCTGACCGCCGTTTACTTCCAGTACCGCGCGCGGACGGGAAGGTGCCATAATCGCCTTGGTTGACAGCGGTTCGGCATTTTCGTAAATGTAATAAATCTTGCCGTTTTTATCAATAAAAATCATATCAAGCGGAATTAAGGTATTCTTCATCCACATGGCAATTTCCATGTCGCTCGGTATCAGGTCAACATTAAAAATAAATCCGGAATCGGCATCAAGATGATTTCTGCCCATGAGACCTTTAGCCATGGTAGCTCTGGTTTCGGCAACCTCTACAAAATAACCTTTTCTGACTTTAGATGTATCCTGCTCATAAATAACCAAACTTTGAGTATTGTTCGACTGTGCCGGTTCTTCGCTTTTTTCATCGGAACAAGCAACGGTTATCATCAATAAAGCAAAAACAAAAAACTTAATCAATTTCATGGATGAAATCTCCCTAAACATCGCTCATTATAGTATCAAATTTATTAAATAATTGCAAATTTAAAAGATTTTTAGTGGATGATAAAATAAAAACCGCCGGCGATTGGCGGTGTAACAATTTTTAAGCAATAGTCTTAAGCAATAAATTTAAGCGGCTTTTTTACTCTTGCTTGTTTTTGATTTGGTTTCGGATAAAAAGCCGAGCTTTTCCTGAATTGTCCAGATTACGCGCAAAGCATCAAGGGCCTGCTCGCCGCCCACACGCGGAGTTGCCTCGCCGTTTACGCATTTGATAAAGTGTGTTAATTCTGCCTGAAGCGGCTGATTGGTCGGAATAAACAACTGTTCGACACTGCCCTTTAAGCCATAGTTCATCCACTCCGGAATTTCTTCCTGGTTTACATAAGGCATACGACCTTGAGAATGAACATTGATGCTTTGATTGATAAAATCCATGTCAATATAGTTGGTGTCGGTTGTAACCGTTAATGTGCGTACGCGAGCTTGTGTTATGCGGCTGGCGGTAATATTTGCGGTTGCACCGTTTTCAAATTCCAACAATGCGGTAATATAATCTTTCCCGAGCGGACTTTCTTTGGTTTTTACCGAAGCGGTTTGAATGTTGACAACCGGTGATTTTACTAAGGATTGAATAACTTCGACATCGTGAATCATCAAATCCATCGAAACATCAACATCGGTAATTCTGCCGCTGGCAGCCGACATTCTCTGAGCCGTTAAGGAACGGATTTTAGAAGTATCCGATAAGAGCTTGCTCATTTGTTCAACTGCCGGATTGAAACGCTCAATATGACCGACCATCAAAACAACGTTGTTGTTTTTGGCGGCGTTGATTAAGCGCATGCAACCTTCCTCAGTGGTAGCCAAAGGCTTTTCCATCATGCAGTGAATGCCTTTGTTCATAAAAAATTCGCCGACATCGGCATGAGTAACCGAAGTTGTAACAACGCTTACGGCATCGACATTTTTAGCAACTTCTTCCATTGAGGAAAAAGCCTTAATACCATAGGTCTGGGCGGCTGCTTTTGCGGCTTCGGGGAATATATCGTAAACACCGACAAGTTTGACACCCTGCATATTGGCATAAGTTTTGAGATGGTTTTTGCCCATCATTCCGGCGCCGATAACGGCAACTTTAATATTCTTTGTCATAAAAAATCCCTATTAAAAACAGATTTGAAACTAATCACTTATACCACATTATAAAGGTAAAATCTTTTAACAAATTATTTCATTTTGTTACAATGGGGATAACTCGGTAATCTGATTTTCAAAATCGGGCAGCCAAGATGTTGATGATATGATTTTTCGGTTTGCTGCTTGTGTATATTTACTTCAAAATGTTTGAGAAAACAAAAGCTTTTTTATAATATGCCGCTAAGGATATTTTAAGGAGAAAAGATTGTTTTCTAAATTTGAAAGAATGACTGCTTGGCGCTATATCAGAGCTAAACGTAAAGAGGGATTTATTTCGGTTATTACCGGTTTTGCTTTTACCGGTATTGCTTTAGGTGTTGCCACGCTGATTATCGTGATGTCGGTAATGAACGGTTTTAAGGCGGAATTATTAAATCGGATTTTGGGAATTAACGGTCATATTTCTATTGTCGCTTCTGCCGGTTTCCCGTTCAATAATTACAAAAATGCGGTAGAAAATATTGAAAAGATTGATGGTGTCGAATTAGCGATTCCTCTGATTGAAAAACAGCTTCTGATTTCATCAGGAAAGGAAGCTGAAGGTGCGATGGTACGAGGCATAAATGCCGAAGATATCTTGAAAAAAAAGGTGCTGCGTGACGGATTTGCTAAAATGGATATTGACTATTTTAACGGCGATGTCGTGGCAATCGGAGATAAGTTGGCGCATAAATTGGGAGTTTATCTAGGTGATGAAATTACACTGATTTCTCCGAATGGTAAAGTTACGGCTTTCGGTACGGTGCCGAGAATTAAGTCATATAAAATTGTCGGAATTTTTTCACTCGGTATGTATGCTTATGATTCAAGCTATGTCTTTATGCCGATGGAAGCAGCGCAAAAATATTTTTCTCTTGCCGATTCGGCTTCAATGATTGATGTTACCTTAAAAGATGAGAGTGTACTTAAAAAAGTGCGTTCGGTAATTGAACAAAGTGTAAGTTTGGATGCTTATGTTTACGACTTCAAGCAGACAAATTCGGCATTTTTTAATGCTATTGATGTCGAGCGTAATGTAATGTTTTTAATCTTAACGCTGATTATTTTGGTGGCGGCTTTTAATATTATTACCGGACTGATTATGCTCGTTAAAGATAAAGGACGCGATATTGCCGTATTGCGCACGATGGGGGCGACCAAAGGTATGATTATGCGTATATTCTTTATGGACGGTGCGTTTATCGGAATTGTCGGTACGTCTTTGGGTGTGGTACTCGGATTGTTGTTTTGCGAAAACATCGAAACAATCAGGCAGTTTTTGCAAAAACTTTCGGGTAAAGATTTGTTTTCTTCGGAAATATATTTTCTTTCGCAACTTCCGGCAAAAGTCGAAATAAACGAAGTTTTGCTCGTGGTTGCGGTAACTTTGGCGCTTTCATTTTTGGCGACGCTCTATCCGGCGTATCGCGCTTCAAAATTCGATCCGGCGGAGGCTTTGCGATATGAATAATAAAACAGTTCTTCAACTTAAAAATATATGTCGAAATTTTTATCAAGGTTCGGAAATCTTGAAGGTTTTGCAAAATGTTAATCTCGAAATAAAACAAAAGGAAGTGGTGGCGCTGATAGGTCCTTCAGGTTCAGGAAAATCGACGCTATTGCAGATTGCCGGCCTTCTTGACCATCCGAGCTCCGGAGAAATTATCTTAAATGGCGAAATGTGTTCTTCGGTTTCGGATATTGAGCGTACCGAACTTCGCAGAGATTATTTGGGATTTGTTTATCAGTACCATAATTTATTGCCGGATTTTGATGCGCTTGAGAATGTTATTATGCCGCAAATTATTGGCGGTGCAAACTATAAAGAAGCTAAGGATAAGGCCATGTGGTTGTTGCAAAGATTGGGATTAAATGAGCGTGAACACCACCGTCCGGCCGAACTTTCGGGTGGTGAACAACAACGAGTTGCTATTGCCAGGGCTCTCGCAAATACTCCGAAATTGTTGCTTGCCGATGAGCCGACCGGAAATTTGGATCCGAATACTTCCGATAATGTTTTTTTGACACTTTTGGAGGTGGTTAAAGAAACCGGTCTTTCAGCGCTGATTGCTACGCATAATCTTGATTTGGCTCATAAAATGGACCGCGAAGTAAGTCTTAAAGGCGGACATTTGATTGATGTCAGAGCCACGAAATTCATAAAATCATCGGAAAATTTTTATTAGTAGCGAAAATCATAACTTTTTTTTAAGAAAAATGTGTTTTGCTTGGAGCAATAAACTGAAGGAAAGTTAAAAATGGGAATAATTTCATATATCGCGAGCAAATGCAAAAACTCCGGTTTTTTGGTGCTTTTGATGTTTTTATTTTCCTATTTTTCTTATTTTGCCATTAAAGGCGATCGCGGTTTTTTGAAATATATGTACTTACAGGAAAAGGTCGCCGAAGGCGAAAAAATGCAGGCCGATTATGATAGGCAACATTCCGAATTGGAAGCAAAAGTGAAACTTTTATCTTCAAACAGTCTTGATTTGGATTTACTTGATGAGCGTGCGCGAGCCGTCTTAAATGTTATCGGTGATGATGAGTTTATCCTGCTTGATGAAGATAAATAAAATATCGTTTTTTTGTAAAAAATTCATTCCTTTTTAAACCTTTTTTATTATCTTAAGAAAAAATATCTATTAAAGAGGTATAAAATGGAAAAAATTGCTATTGTCGGTGCAACCAACAGTTTGGGTCGTGAAATCTTAAATATTTTCGAAGAAAATAATATTAAAGCCGAAAATGTTATGGCTGTTGATGTAAACAGTCCGCTCGGAACACAGGTTTCGTATGGGGAAGATGTTGACATGGATGTATTTAATTTGGAGGATTTTGATTTTTCTTCGGTTAAATCGGCGGTGTTTGCAACAACTGAGGAAATTGCTAAACACTATATCAAACGTGCAGTTCAAAAAAAAGTAAAAGTTATAGATTGCTCGGGAGCTTATGCGCTTGATAATGAAGTTCCTCTGATTTTGAGTGGGTTTAATTCCGAAAAAATAAAAGAAGCAAAGAATGATATTATCGCCTTGCCTTCTCCTGAGGCGGCGCAAATAATAAAAGCGTTAAGTAAGGTAACGGAAAGTTGCAAAATTACCCGCATGGTTATAAATGCTTATATGCCGGCTTCGGTTTACGGTAAAGAAGGTATGGATGAGTTATTTACTCAAACACGTAAAATTTTTATGAATGAGCCTTTGGTCGATGATGAAAAGGTATTCAAAAGGCAAATGGCTTTCAATGTTTTGCCTCAAGTCGGCGAATTTATCGGAGATGAAACAAAATTTGAATGGGCGCTTAATGTCGAAATCAAAAAAATTCTCGGAGCTGATGTTAAAGTGCATGCAAATTGTGCTTTTGTGCCGTCTTTTGTCGGTATCGGCGAATTTGTTAACGTGGAATGTTCAGATGAGGTCGATGTTGATGAAATTCGTAATATTATGCGTGATACTAATGGTGTTATAGTGTTTGATAAGCACGTTGATTGCGGTTATGTTTCGGTAACCGATGTTCAGGGCGAAAGCGACGTTTATGTCAGCCGCTTGCGTCAAGATGTTTCGGTTGAGAACGGTTTCAGTTTCTGGTGTGTCGCCGATGATTTACGTGCCGGCATCGCTCAGAGTGCGTATGCGTTGGTTAAAGAATGGATGTAAGGATTTAATATGTCAAAGATTTTGAAATATTTTCTGATTTTATTTTTTGCTCTTTCCTTAAATTTTTCTTGCGGTTATTGCGCCGAAACAGGGCAAAATGATGTTGTTGATGAAGAAATAAGTGCCAATAACATTAGTGAAGAATTGTCTTATGATGAGGCAAAATTAAAGGTTGAGAGTATATATCAGGCCTTGCAGGAAGAAGTATCAAAAGAACAAATAGACAGTTATGTTTCCGAGTTGAGTAAAATTGAGACAATACTGACTAAAAAACGCGATAATATCGAAAAAGATGCTCGATATCTGCAAAAACAGCTTGATGCGTTAAGCGTTGAACCTCAAGAGATTGAAGATGAAACAATAACCAAACAACGCGAAGAAATATCTCAAAACCTCGCTGCTCAAAACAGAATTATTAAAGAGGCCGATTTACTCATTATTCAAATTGAAGAGTTAACCGTAAAAATTCTTAATTTACGCAATCAAAAAATTTATGGAGATTTGATTACAAAGCAGTCCGCTTTTATAAATCCGATGGTCTTTTTCAACGGGGTTAAATCCTACGTAATTTTCTTTTGGGATATTGTAAAATCGCCGCTTGATTGGTATAGCAGTATTCCGCAGCAGCAACGCTCTTATGCGCTTTTCAGCATTATCTCGATGATTTTTATTTTAATAATTGCCTTGATTATGGCGATTATGCTCAGACGCTTCATCTTAAATAATTGGGGATATAAAGCCGATATCGAAAATCCGTCATTCAACCGTAAATTACTTGCCGCAGTGGCAGTTGCCATTGCTCGCGGACTGATATTTATGTTTTTGATAATCGGCTGTATAATTTGGATGAGCAGTACTAAAATTTTTGAAGGTACATTATTGGAAACAGTATTGATGACTTCATCATTCTGCCTTTTGTTGGTAATAGTCGAATCAACCGTTTCAAGAGTAACATTCGCGCCGAAATTTCCGCAATGGAGGCTCTTGAATATTTCAGATGAAAAGGCTATGCGCTTTACCAAAATGATTTTCCTGTACATTTTATGTAATGCTCTTGCCTTAATCCAGATGTATATAGCTAAAAATTCCGATTATCCGCCGTCAACGCAACACTTTTTGATTATTATATCATGTGCGGTTACGGCATTTTTCTTGATGTGGTTTACCAAAATATGTTTTGAATCTGATAAGTCGGAACAACCGGAGCTTTCGGAAAAAGAAGATATAAATGACGATAATAAAGCCGGAGATCACAAACTTAAAATATTGGTGCTTTCTTACTTGTTCTGCACCTTAACTTTTGCCGCATCATTGTTCGGATATCCGGAACTTTCATTATTTATTTTGCGGCGCACGGTCTTCTCGCTTATTTTGTGCGGCTTATTTGAAGTTTTGCGCCGGTCGTTGTTGGAAATAATCCGCAAGTTGATTTATTATATGCCGTTTATGAGAAAATTTAAAAACAATAAAAAAACGGCAAATAAAATAAACTTTTGGCTTAAGGTAATTATCAACCCGCTGTTGGTTCTGTTTTTGATATTTTCTTTACTTGATTTATGGGGATTGCCGGGCGATTTTATGCTGCTTGCAATAAAGAAAATTATATTCGGATTTAAAATCGGCGGAATTCAAATTTCACTTATCGCCATAATACTTGGAATTGTCGTATTCTTCGGTTCTTTGGCAATTTCGAGAATAATTAAAAATAAGCTTGCGGCAAGTCTTCAAACTTCTGATATGGACGATGGTATCAAACATTCTCTGGTTTCCGGTGTAAGCTTTATCGGCTTTATTATTTCCATTTTGCTGGCGATAGTGTCGATGGGAATAAATCTGACCAGTCTGGCATTTATCGCCGGTGCTCTTTCGGTCGGTATCGGTTTCGGTTTGCAAGACGTAATCAAAAATTTGGTTGCCGGTATTATTATCTTGCTTGAGCGTCCGTTTAGGGTCGGCGATTGGGTAATTATGAACGGCGAGGAAGGTAAAATTAAGCAAATAAATATTCGTTCAACCGAGATGGAGACATTCAAGCGTACAAGTGTTATTATACCGAATGCAACTTTGCTTTCAAGCTCGCTTACAAACCTGACACATGACGACAATATGGCGCGACAAACAGTTAAAGTCGGTGTATCATATAATTCCGATCCGGAAAAGGTCAAACAGATATTGCTCGATTGTGCTAAAGAGCATAAAAATATTTTGCAAAATCCGGCTCCTTATGTATTGTTTCAGGATTTCGGTTCGAGCAGTTTAGATTTTGAGTTGCGTTATTATATCCGCAATTTGTGGGAATCGTGGACATCGCCGAGTGAAGTGCGTTTTACAATATTTAAGAAATTTGCCGAAAACGGAATAGAAATTCCGTTCAATCAGTTGGTTGTTTATAACGGCGATAAGTGTGGTAAATCTGAGCAATAGACAATAAGTCAGATTCCGGCTGATTTATAGAAGGCTATCATCTGCCTGATTTGCGCGCCTTGGGCAGAAATTACCGCCTTTTGCGCATTTATAAGGTTTTGACGCATAGTCAGAAGTTCTGAAAATTCCACCAAACCTTTATCATAACGTTGTTGCATAGCGCTGACCACCTGTTCCATCCTGGCTTTTGCCTCGCGTTGTTTTGCCAATGTTTTGCCGCTCATTTCCCAAGTAACACCGGCATTTTTAATCTCGGCAATCGCGTTTATCAATGACTTTCTATAAGCCGCTAAATTTTCGGCATAAATTTGTTTTTGCAACTCGATATTATTGCTCAACTTATTCCAATCCAATAGCGGCAAAACCGCCGTCGGATTATAGTTATAGTTTTGACTTTTGGAAGAAAAAAGTCCGTGCCCGCCCTGCGAGGCATATCCCCAGAAACCGCTGATACTTACATCCGGATACAGCTCGGCCACAGCCTTTCCGATAAGTGCGTTTTGTGCCGCCAATTTGCGCTCGGTTGCCGCAACATCAGGACGAAGCCGCACCGCTCCCGCCGGAATCCCGTAAACCAGCTTTTTATTTATGACATAATTGTGCTTGAAAAGCGGTGAATTTTGTGAAGTCATAATCTCAGACGGCAATGTTCCGACCAATACCGCCAGAGCATTTTGATAACTTTCGATGTTGCTTTCATAAGCCGGAATATCCGCCTGAGTTTGAGCCAATAAATACTTAGCCTGATTATAAGTTATCGAATCAACCAAACCGCTGTTGTATTTTGATTCAACGATTGAAAAAATGTCTTTTTGTAAAGCTTCATTTTCACGTGCCGTTCTTAACAATTCGCGATTTTGTATCAAATACGTATAATCGGAGGCAATTTCCGCCGCCAAGGTAATTTTTACGTCTTTTAGTGAATATTCAAAAGCTTCAACTTGAGCTTCGTTAGCTTCGGTAAGTCTTCTGTTTTTGCCCCATAAATCAAGTTCCCACGAAGCATCAAATCCGGCATTGTAATAGTGTGAATCTGTGGCATATTTTATGTTTTTACTACCCTTATCATAGTTCCAACCGCCGGTTAGATTGATAAACGGCAAATCGGCTGTTTTATCAATATCCAGTTGCAACCGTGCCTCTTTTAGGCGCGCCGCTGCTGTTTCAACATCCGGACTTTGCTGCAATCCTTTATCAATCAGAGCCGTCAAATTTTTATCCCCGAGTTCGGCATACCATTTTTGCGGTAATTTATATTGCCGATTTAAGCCAAGCTCATTTTTGATTACTTCATCACTGTAAATTTGAGGTCTTTGATAATCTTTACCGACCGTACAAGCGCTTAAAATCAGCAACAGTACCAAAAGTTTAAGCATCTGATTTCTCCTTTTTTTCAAAAGGAATAAATTTTTCTTTGACGGTTTCAAAAACGGCGTAAAGCGGGGCAATAAATACGATTCCCACCAATGTGGCAAAAATCATTCCGTAGAAAACTGCCGTACCGATGGCAATTTGCGAGCCGGCGCCGGCACCGGTGGCAATAATCATCGGAAATACACCCAAAATAAACGTAAACGCCGTCATCAAAACCGCACGATACCTTTCTTCAGCCCCCTTACATGCGGCATCAATAATACTCATTCCCTGCTCGTGGTACATTTTGGTAAATTCGACAATCAAAATCGCATTTTTTGCAGCCAAACCGATGAGCATAATCAATCCGAGCTGGGCATAAATACTCAAAGATTGTCCCATAAAATGCAAGCCGACAAGCGCCCCGAAAATCGCAAACACGGTTGAAAAAATTACCGAAAATGCCAGCATCCAACTTTCATATAAGGCAACCAAAAACAAATAACAAAAGATTATTGCCAAACAAATTAAAACCGCCGCTTCGCCTTGAGTTTTTACTTCTTGCAAGCTCAATCCGGTCCACGAAATGTTATAATTCTTCGGCATTGTTTTAATAAGCTCAAGCAATTTTTCAATCGCCGTACCGCTGCTGACCGACGGTTTGCTCAGAGCCGTAACACCGGCTGAGGTATGTTGATTAAATCGGCTGATAACCTTGGGCGAAAGTTCGGTTTTTATTACGGCAAAGTTTTTGATTTGAATCATCGCTCCGTTTTTAGCCGTAATATATAAATTACCGATGTCTTCAATACTTTTGCGATAATCGTAATCAGCTTGCAAAATAACTTTATTAACCTGACCGTTAAGCGTAATATTATTGATATAGCGCGAACCCAAATTGTTTTGCAAAACCGAAAATAAGTTTGCCACCGGAATTTGATAGTACTCCAGTTTTGTGCGGTCGATATCAAGATAAATATGCGGTGTCTGTGCCGTAAATGTACTGAAAGCATAGGAAAAATCGCCGCTTTGATTAACCTTATTCAGATAATTATTCATTTCATTAAAGACATCAATCGCCGTAAGATTATTATCGACGGTTAAAAATTCAAAAGAAAGTCCGTCGCTGTTGCCGACACCCGGAATGGAAGGCGGAGCAAAAAAGTTAATTTTAGCCCCGTTAATATCGGCAAAATCAGCACTTAAGTTTGCGGCAATCGCATCGGCGGAAAGCGATTTTGCCTTGCGCTTATCCCAATTTTCAAGCCCTACCACGCCGAGAGCCACATTTTCGCCGTTTCCTCCGAGCATACTGTATCCGGCGACCGTTATAAAATATTTAACACCTTTTGTTGTCATAATTTTATCGTTCATTTTATTTAAGACTTCGGTGGTTTCGTTAATACTTGCGGTATCGGCAAGTTGCAAGTTGGCAAAAATAATTCCCTGATCTTCCTGAGGCAAAAACGAGGTCGCCGTGTACCTAAAACCGATAACGGTAAGCACTAAAGCCAGTAAAAAAATCAGCATCGTAATCTTCAAATGTGAACTGAAAAAATGTACTGCTTTTAAGTAATGCTTACGGCTGAAATCCAAAAATTTATCAAAACCGGCAAAGAAAAAGTTCGGTTTATTATTTAGTGCATTTTTCTTTAATAATATTGAGCAAAGCGCCGGTGACAAGGTTAAGGCATTAAGCGAGGAAAAACTCACAGCGGCGGCAATCGTAACGGCAAATTGCTGATATATTTTTCCGGTTATTCCGGCCATCAATCCGACCGGCACAAAAATTGCGAGCAGAACAAACGTTGTTGCTACTACCGCACCGCCGATTTGTTCCATCGCCTTGATGGCCGCTTCATGCGAGTCGAGCTGTTTATCCATCATCAGATATTGCACGCGCTCAACCACAATAATTGCATCATCAACCACCAAACCGATAGCCAGAATCATTGCAAACAGCGTTAAGATGTTGATATTAAATCCCAAAAAATAAATCACGATAAATGCGGCTATCAATGACACCGGAATGGTAATCAGCGGGATGAGTGTCGTACGCATCTTTTGTAAAAAAATGTATGTTACCAAAACTACCAACATAAAAGTTACAATCAGTGTATCGATAATACTTTCAATTGAGGCTCTGACATAATCGGTAGAATCATAAGCCACCTGCAATTCCATGTCTTCAGGCAAAATTTTGGATAAATTCTCTATTTCGTTTTTGATGGCATCCATAATTTGTAATGAATTGGAATTCGGCATTTGGTTGACGGCCAAAATTACCGCCGGCGCATTGTCATAAGCGGATTGAATATTATAAGTATCAGCACCGAGTTCAATACGCGCAACGTCTTTTAAATAAATAACCGCACCATCATCTGCAGTTTTAACTACAATATTTTCAAAATCCTGAACCGTATCCAAAAGGCCTTTAGCCTTTAAATTAAGTACTATTTTATTTTTCTCGTTACTCGGTGCAGCACCGATTGCACCAATTGAAGCCTGAACATTTTGATTTTGTACGGAATTTATGATATCGTTGCTTGAAAGTCCGAGCGCCGTCATTTTGGAAGAATTCAGCCATACGCGCATACTGTATTGCGGACCGAAAATCTGCACCTGTCCCACGCCTTTGATACGCGAAATATTATTTTTGATATTAGCAAACGCATAGTTACTCAAATATAAATTATCATACGTTTGCTTTGGTGAGCGCAACACGAGCATTCCGAGCATATTGGCATTTTGTGTGCTTACCTTAACACCATATTTAGTAACTTCTTCCGGTAAGCTTGAAGTTGCCTGTTGTAAACGGTTTTGTACCTTAACCTGGGCAATATCGGGATCAGTTCCGATATCAAACGTAACAGTTAAGTTGTAAGAACCGTTATCATCGGAAGTTGAGTTCATATACATCATATTTTCAACACCGTTTATTTCATTTTCAATCGGAATGGCAACCGTATCAACCAAAACATCCGAGCCGGCGCCCAAATAAGTGGCGGAGACCACAATTTGCGGTGGCGTAATTTCCGGATATTGTGCGACCGGAAGCTCTTTTAAAGCCATTAAACCCATCAACACCAATACAATAGAAACAACGGCGGCAAAACACGGCCTGTTGATAAAAAATGCCGAAAACATTTATTTTTTCTCCGCCGATGTGTTTTTTGCTATTACTTTTTGCCCGATTAAATATGATTCAACTGCTTGAGTTACCAATTGTTCTTTTTTTGAAAAATTATTTTCCAGAATATAAGAGGCATCGTTTTCGGTTAAAACTTTAACTTTTTTAAGTTTCAATTTTTCCTTATCTACCACATAAACATATTTACCGTCATTTTTTGCTACCAGCAAAGGCTTATCAATCACGACAACATCATCATATTTTTTCTCAACCATTACATTAACATA
>ONLJ01000111.1 GCA_900318605.1 uncultured Rhodospirillaceae bacterium
ACAACCGGTACAAGTATCGGAATCAACAGCAAATTCCGACCAATTTTCGGTATTTTGCCGCGGCGAACACGAACCCGCTCCGGCGGCACTGTATGCTCCATCGGCACAAGCCGAGCAATGATTATCGCCGGCAGCGGCATAACTTCCGGCAGCACATTGCTTACACTCCGAACCATCGAGATATTGTCCGGCAGAACATGAAATCGCCTGACATGTTTCGCCGTCGCCCTCATAGCCTTCGTTGCATGAACAACTGCATGACTGCTGATTTAAGCTTGCATGAGTATCACAACTCGGAGTAATGTCCTCAACAGTTGCCGTATAACAAACTGAACTGTCAGCCAAAGTACCATCCTCGGAACAGGTGGTTTTCTCGCAACCGACAATCGAATCCGAGCATGAACTCATCTTGCCCAAATCCTCACATGTTAACATGGTACAAGTCGTCCCGTCGCCGGAATAGCCGGAATTGCATTGACACGAACATTCCGTACCGGTACCGACAACCGAGGCATTGCTATCGCATGTCGGAGTATAATCAACCGTTGATGAGGTGTAACACTTGCTTGAGCCGTCGGCTAAAGTTCCGACTTCCGAACAAGTTGTGACCGAACAACCGGAAACCGAACTTTCGCATTGTGTTTCACTTGAACCTTCATACATCTCCGCACAAGTCTTTGCCACGCAAACTCCGGATTCTGCTTTATATCCGTCACCGCAATCTTCAACACATATTCCGGCAGCATTGTCCAGTGTGTATCCGTCGCCACAGGTTGTGCATTTCCCGTCTTGACGGTTTGTACAAGCAAGGTAGTCATCACTGTATTTATATTCCTCCTTTAAGTAATAGTGATCATTATTACATTCGCCCGTAGTTTCGTTAAAGCTCCAGACATCGCATAGTTTATATATCATCTTATTTCCGTTTTGATCGTACTCGTAGTATTTACCATCTCCATAGCTTATACAATTTCCATTTTCCTCATTAATAAGACCATTGCTACCACATTGTAAATCAGCTATCATATTGCCTTTTTCATCATATCTGTATTCATGGGCGTGGGAATAGCTTGTGCATAGGCCGTTAATGTCTCTTGAAGCACAATATTTATGGGCAGCAACATTGCCATTTTCATCATAAGTTACATCATACCCTTCAGCATAGGTTTCGCATTTACCGGTAACACTGTTTGTTGACATACATCGAATGTATGATGCAAGCCTTCCGTTAGCATCGTAGGTATATTCAAACTTACTGCTATAACCATTACTTTTACAATTACCGCTGAACGGATCTATTGAATATGATGCTCCTTTGGAGTCTGCACAATTTTTTTTAGATGTTATATTTTTATTTTCATCATAGGTAAAGTTATCGGCAGATTGGTAATATGAACACTTACCTGTGGTATAATCTACATAACCTGATTTGCAATCTTTTCGATATGTTCTATTTCCTTCTTCATCATAGATATAATCCACCAAACCATAAGTTGAACAATTACCGGTAGTGCTATCTATTGCAGATGGGGCACAAGTTCTTTTGGCTATCAAATTTCCATTCTCATCATAAAAATTTTCTGTTCTACCTTTAAAGGTACATTCTCCGTTATTAGTATCGCAATCATATCTTTCCGTTTGGTTTCCATACGCATCATATTTATAAGTTGTATAAGCCCACGATTCTGTAATGGTAAAAAGGGAAAGGATGAGGGCAAGGGTAAGGGTTTGGATTGTCATTGCGAAGGAGCGTAGCGACTGTGGCAATCTCAAGAAGCGAGTCACTTGTTCAAGGAGATTACCACGTCGGACATTCGTCCTCCTCGTAATGACGTTGAGGATATTACCACGGCGATTAAAATCGCCTCTCAATGACGAACCGGCATTGTCATCTTGAACCCCGAACGCAGTGAGTGGGTGTAAAGATCTCAATGACAAGTGTAGAGCCGGTTGTAACATAAGGCGGCAAAACGCACCCGCGTTTCTGCTAAAAGAGATACTGACGCCCGCTCGCTTCGCTCGAGGCTCAGGATGACACTCTTCTTTTTTTACTTTTCCACCCAAAATCAAAAATATTCTTTTCATTTTACGTTCTCCTTTGATTTAAAAACTAAAAACCGCCAGACTTTCAGAGGCGGCGGGGAGTTCAGAAATCATGTTCAGAGCAATGACTATTATGACCTTTAGTAATAAAACCTGTACATACGCCATAATCTCCCCGACCATAAGCGGGGATTTAAAACCAAAAAAAGTGCCTTTAAATACTGCAGTACCCGAACATTCGGATAAGCAAAAAGGACACCGCTTCGGTATCTCTGAACAAAGAGCCTCTGACAGCCCCGAACCTCTCGGTTCTGAAATCATGTTAGCAAATAAAATGATTTTTGTAAAGAGAAAATAAATAAACATAAATCTCCAGCTGAATATATCAGCAGAGCAGCAAGTAATCATAAGATTTATTTTTAGTTTATTTGTTCATCGCAATTTTCAAAACTTCTGAAACTTCGGAAACCGGTATTATCTTCAGTCCGGATTTCACGTTTTCCGGAATCTCTGCCAAATCTTTCACATTTTCGCTCGGGATGATTACGGTTTTGATACCTCCGCGCAGAGCGGAAAGTAATTTTTCCTTCAACCCACCGATAGGAAGAACTCTGCCTTGCAGAGTGATTTCTCCGGTCATTGCCACATCTTTTCTGACCGGTTTTTTGGTCAATACCGAAACTAGTGTTGTGTACATCGCAATGCCGGCCGACGGACCGTCTTTCGGAGTAGCACCCTCCGGAACATGAACGTGAATGTCGGTTTTTTCAAAAACTTCCGGGTCGATTCCCAATTCTTTTGAATGCGCACGTACCACAGAATAAGCTGTTTCAATCGATTCTTTCATTACGTCGCCGAGTTTTCCGGTTTGAGTAACTTTGCCTTTTCCCGGCATATCAACGGCTTCAATAAACAAAATATCTCCTCCGACTTCCGTCCACGCCAAACCGGTTGTAACGCCGATATGGTCTTTCTGCTCAGCCTCGCCGAAGTTGAATTTTCTAACACCTAAGTATTTATCTAATGTTTTAGGTGTAACTTTAATTTTTTTCTTTTTACCCTTTTCGAGTAAAACTTCCTTTACTGCTTTGCGAGCAATGGTTGCCAGCTCACGTTCCAGATTACGCACACCGGCTTCGCGTGTATAATAGCGGATAATATCGCGGATTGCCTCGTCGCTGATTTCAAGCTCTTTGTTTTCAACGGCATTTTCCTCAAAGACCTTTTTTATCAGGTGGCGCTTGGCAATTTCAATTTTTTCATCTTCGGTATATCCCGAAAGACTGATGATTTCCATGCGGTCAAGAAGCGGTCGCGGCATGTCATAAGAATTTGCGGTTGTAACAAACATCACATCAGAAAGGTCGTAATCAACTTCTAAATAATGGTCGTTAAAAGTTGAATTTTGTTCGGGATCAAGTACTTCCAAAAGCGCCGAACTCGGATCTCCGCGCCAGTCGTTGCCGAGCTTATCAATTTCATCAAGTAAGAACAACGGATTAGATGAACCGGCTTTTTTCATTGATTGCAATATTTTTCCCGGCATTGCCCCGACATAAGTTCGGCGATGACCTCTGATTTCAGCCTCATCACGCATACCACCAAGTGAGGCGCGGACAAAAGCCCGTCCGGTTGCTCGAGCTATAGATTTTCCCAGCGAAGTTTTTCCTACTCCCGGAGGGCCTACCAGACATAAAATCGGAGATTTAAGTTTTTTGGCGCGTGATTGCACTGCCAAATATTCGACAATTCGTTCTTTGACTTTTTCAAGCCCATAGTGATCTTCGTCCAGAATCTTAATAGCTTCATTTAAGTCTTTGTTTAACTTATCTTTTTTATTCCATGGTAAATCCAAAAGCCAATCAAGATAATTGCGGATTACTCCGGCTTCAGGCGAACTGTTGGAAGTATTTTTCAGCTTCTTTAATTCTGTTTCTGCCTTTTCTTTAGCCTCTTTGGTAAAAGCCGTAGCCTTAATCCTCTTGGCATATCTTTCAAATTCATCGCCTTCTTCGCCGTCATTAAGTTCTTTTTGAATCGCCTTCATTTGCTCGTTTAAGTAATATTCTTTCTGGCTTTTTTCCATCTGCTTCTTGACACGGCTCTTGATTTTATCTTCAACTTCCAATACCACCATTTCAGTATCAATAAGTTGCAAGAGTTTGTTAATTCGGTCTTTTAAGTTATTGGCCTCAAGTAAGAACTGCTTATCGGCGGTTTTCAAAATCAGATGTGAGGCGATAGTATCGGCAAGCTTGTCATACTCCTCAATTTGCTTAACTGCTCTGATTACATCGAGAGGAATTTTTTTATTGCCTTTGACATATTCTTCAAACTGGCTTATAAGCGCCAATGCCCATGGTTTTAATTCCGATTCTTTATCGCGTTTTTGCGGATAAGGTTTTACTTTCGCACTCAAATAAGTTTTATTGTCTTCGTATTTTTCAATTTTGATGCGCTCGATACCTTCAACCAAAATTTTAACCGTGCCGTCCGGCAGTTTTAAAAGTTGCAAAATGTTTCCTAAAGTTCCGACTTTGTATAAATCATCAGGCTTCGGTACTTCGGTATCAGGATTCTTTTGCATAATCAGAACTACATTCGATGCTTTGTCATTAGCCTTGAAAATTGCTTCAATCGACTTTTCTCTGCCGACAAAAATCGGCACAATCATCTTCGGGTAAACCACTACATCGCGCAACGGCAAAACCGGAAGAAATTCGGTTGTTTCAATCTTTTTGACATCGGAAATATTTTGCGGTTTAGGCATAAAACTTCTCTCCATAAACATAAATCTTTTATACTATATAGTTTAGCTTTTGGAAATCTACAATACAGAACGAGCAATTTTTCCCCATTTTATTTTTGTTTGAGCTGAAATTGCTTGTGCGCTTGAAAACAAATTTAAGCTAAATATATAAGGTATAGTCAAAATTTATCAAGGAGAACAATATGTTTAAAAAACCATTTAACAACTTTTTGTTAAGTCTGTTTTTGATTTTATTTACCGCAGGATGGTGCAGCTATTTCAATTCTTTTGCCATGGAAGGATTCTATCCGCAGATACAGCGTTCGGAATTAACACCTCCCGGTTATGTTTTTTCGATTGCTTGGACTATACTTTATACGCTTATGGTTGTATCTTTGGATATTTTACTAAATCTTAAAACTGAGATTAAAAAGATGGCGGTTCAACTGTTTTTGTTCAATTTGTTTTTGCAAATTATCTGGTCATTTGCCTTTTTCTATTGCGGATATTTTCTAGTCGGTTTTATTATAATAATAATTTTGGATTTTGCGGCCTTGGCACTTGTTGAAGTAGCATATCAAGCCAATAAAATTTCCGGATTTTTACTGCTGCCGTATTTGGCATGGCTGATTTTTGCCTCATATCTCAACTGGATTATTTTTGATTTGAACGGAGCTTTTTTTGCGTTATGAGAATAAAAAAGGTGAAACTTAAAATTCGTTTCACCTTTGTGTTTACTAAATAACAAATTTATTTCATTGTAATCGCAGATTTAGGACATACATGCGAGCATAATGAGCAACCGACACAGGCACTTTTATCGGCAATGATATGCCCGTCAACAAGCGATAAGGCACTATGTTCGGATTCATCGCAAATTGTTACGCATTTTCCACATTTTATACATAGAGAATTATCAATATTCGGATAAACCTGCTTTTGTTTATTTAATTTTTTATGTGCCGATAAATTGGCTATCGCCTTATTTTTCAAATCAGCCGGACTGCTAAACCCTTTGCTTTCCAGATAATCCAGCAAACCTTTTTTCATTGCGCCGATAATAGCATAGCCGTTTATCATAACTTCGGTGCAAACCTGTACAACATCGGCGCCGACACTAATATATTCCGCGGCATCATGCCAGTTTGAAACGCCGCCCATGCCCAAAATCGGTAAATTGCTGTTCTGGCGGATTTGGGCAACACAACGAAGTCCGATCGGTTTTATTGAAATACCGGAGTATCCGCCGAAAGTAGATTTCCCGTTAACTTTCGGGAGTGGTTCAAATGTATCTAAATCTATTCCCATCAGTGATTGCACGGTGTTGATTGCTGAAATTCCATCAGCTCCGGCTTTTTCGACGGCTTTTGCAATTTCGGATATATTGGTAACATTCGGCGAGAGTTTAACAAATACCGGTTTCTCGGCCACTTCCATTACCCAAGATGTTATCATTGATGATATTTCAGCATTAGTACCAATTGCCATTCCGATACCTTTTTCCGGCATGCCGTGCGGACATGAAAAATTCAGCTCAAAGGCATCAACTTCGGATTTATTGAATGTTTTAACCAAATTTTGCCATTCATCACGCGTAATAGGAGCCATTATGCTGGCAATCTGAACTTTGGTCGGATGTTTTTGTTTTAAGTATTTTATTCCGTCAAGCCATTGCTGAATACTTAAATGGCTAAGCAGTTCGATGTTTTCAAAACCGCATACTTTACCATTGTTTTTCCATGAAGCATAGCGCTGAGATGCCTCAATCATCTCGACATTGTCTGTGGTAATGGTTTTTAAGACTGCACCACCCCAGCCGAGAGAAAAAGCTTTATCAAGACTTTCGATTTTTGCAGTCGGCGGAGCTGATGATAAAATGAACGGATTTTCAAAATTTATTCCTAAAACAGAGGTAGCTAATGTTGCCATATTATTTCTCCTTAATTTGATACGTCTGTAATTGTACAATAAGCAAATTTAAAAAGCCAGAATTTTGTTTCAAATATAAAAATAAAATGATGATTTTAACCGATTGGTAATAAGTAAAGTTTATACTTTTGCCCATGATAAATTTTGTTGTAAGAGTTTGAAGGAATGCTTCGCGAAATATTTAGAAAAATTTTATTTACGGCTGTAACGGTTTTGTATTGCTTTTATTTAATGCTTGCCGATGTTTTGGCGGCAACAAAAATCAATGATTTGCGGATAGGTAATCAAGCAACCGGCGTAAGAGTCGTTTTTGATATGGACAGACGAGTGAATTATCGCGTGTTTGTATTGGATTCGCCTAAGCGTTTAGTTATTGATTTGGATGATGCCGATATAAAAAGCAATTTTCCGACAATGATAAATCAAGTGGTTGAGAAGACGCGAGTCGGTAAACTTGACGGTAATAATAAGCGAGTTGTTCTGGATTTAAAACGTGCAGCGCTTGTTAATAAAGCGTTTGTGCTTGAGCCACAAGGAGGTAAGCCGTGGAGATTTGTTGTAGATTTGGCTTTTGCCGGAGAACGGGAGTTTAACAATAAAGCCGGTCAACGTAATGCAATAACAAATGACAGCAAATTTACTCCTCAGGAAAGTCATGACAAGCCGAGTAAAAGTTGGTTTTCGTTCGGGAGTTCGGATACATCAGGTTTTAAGACCGAACGCGCCAGAATCATCGTGCTTGATCCGGGACACGGAGGAAAAGATCCGGGAGCCATCGGCGGTAGCGGTACTTATGAAAAAAACATTACGCTGGCAATGGGTAAGGAGTTGCAAAATATTTTACAAAAACGCGGATATACGGTTTATTTGACCAGAAGTACCGATATTTTTATTCCGCTTCGTCAGCGCATAAAAATTGCGCAGAATTATAAGGCTGATTTGTTTATGTCGATTCATGCCGACAGCGCTCAAAATCGTCAGGCTACGGGTTTGTCGGTTTATACGCTGTCGGATACCGCATCCGATCAGGAAGCCGCAGCTTTGGCCGAACGCGAAAACAAAGCTGATATTATCGGCGGAGTCGATTTGGGCGGAAATACCAAAGAAGTTAATGATATTTTGATTTCATTGTCGCAAACCGATACCCGTAATAAATCTTCGAAATATGCTTCATATCTGGTCAAAGAAATGGCAAAATCGGTCAAGTTGGTTAAAAATACTCATCGTTTTGCCGGATTTGCAGTGTTAAAAGCTCCGGATATTCCTTCTTCTTTATTGGAAATGGGATATCTTTCGAATCGAACCGAAGAGGCAAACTTAAAACGTCCTGCATATCGTCAAAGGCTTGCAAATGCTGCCGCCAACGCTATTGACCAGTATTTTAAGGATCCGGAAATTGCTTCCCGCTGAAAACTGTAAAAAAACGGTTGCAAATTCTGAAATTTGATGTAAATTTCGTGGTAATTATAATTGATTGCACTGATTGGGGTAAATGCTTAGATTTCTTTCGTTTTTGGTCAGTACGGCCTTGTTGTTTGTGATTATTTTTGCTATCGTAATTACTTACGGATTGGCAAAAATCAATGTTTCTTTGCCTGATTATCGCCAGTTGGCAGATTATGAACCGCCGGTAACCACTCGTCTTTTTGCCGGTGACGGACAGCTGATGATGGAATATGCCGCGGAGAAACGTTTATTTGTTCCGATTGAAAAAATTCCGGAACAGGTTAAAAACGCTTTTATTGCCGCCGAAGATAAGCATTTTTATCATCACAGCGGTGTTGATTATACCGGAATTATACGTGCGATTATCGGTAATATCAAAAATTACGGACAAGGCAAGCGTCCGGCAGGTGCTTCGACAATTACTCAGCAGGTGGCAAAAAATTTCTTGCTCAGTTCCGAACTTTCTTATACCCGTAAAATAAAAGAAGCGATTTTGGCTCGGCGTATCAGTAAAGCTTTTTCTAAAGAGCATGTTTTGGAATTGTACTTAAATGAAATTTATCTAGGAAATCGTTCATATGGGGTTGCGGCTGCAGCAATGAATTATTTCGGTAAAGCGCTTGATGAGTTGGATATTGAGGAAATTGCTTATCTTGCAGCATTACCGAAAGGGCCTAACAATTATAATCCGAAAACTAAATATGATGAGGCAATTACTCGACGTAATTGGGTATTAGGACGAATGGCTGAAGATGGATATATTACCGAAGATGAGGCAAATGAGGCAAAAGAAAAACCTTTGGTCGTGGTTGATCGTAAGAGCGGATTTTTGCATGGTACCGAATATTATAGTGAGGAAGTGCGCCGTTCAATCAGTCATAATTTCGGTGATGAAGCACTTTATCAAGGTGGTTTAATAGTTCGTACTACTATTGATCCGAAAATTCAGGAAATTGCTACTAAAGCTTTTCGCAAAGGATTGATAGCATATGATGTTCGTCATGGTTGGCGCGGAGCTACCGCTAATATAAAACTTGATGAAAATTATAAAGAAAATTTAAAGAGCACTTTATTGACACCTGGGGCAGAACCTACTTGGGAAAAGGCTGTTGTTATTGATACTACTGATACAAAAGCCGATATTGAAACAGTATCTGAGCAGAAAGGATTTATTCCGATGTCGGCGCTTAAGTGGGCACGTAAGGCAGAAAAAATAAAGAATATCGGACCAGAGCCGAAAAAAGTTTCAGAAGTTTTGAAAAAAGGCGATGTGATATATGTTGAAAAAGCCAGTGATAAAAATGCAAAAAAAGATGAATACAGATTAAGACAAATTCCGGAAGTTGAGGGTGCTTTTGCCGTTATGGACCCACATACCGGTAAGGTTTTAGCTTTAGTTGGTGGTTTTTCATTTGCAAAATCGCAGTTTAATCGTGCTACGCAAGCTTATCGGCAGACCGGTTCGACCTTTAAACCGTTTGTATATTTGACGGCGCTTGAACTCGGATATTCGCCGACAGACTTAATTTTGGATGCGCCGTTTGTTTTGGATCAAGGTGTTGGTATGCCGAAGTGGAAACCGGTTAATTATTCCAAAAAGTTTTACGGATTGATGACACTTCGTCGCGGTGTCGAACTTTCCAAAAACCTAATGACCGTGCGTTTGGCTCAGGACATTGGTATGGATAAAATTGTCGAGATGTCAAAAAGAATAGGGGTTAATAATAATCTTCCGCCTTATCTTTCAGCTTCACTGGGTGCAGCTGATACCAGACTCATCGATATGGTAGGAGCTTACAGTGTGATTGTCAACGGAGGCAAGAAAGTTCCACCGTATTTGATTGAGCGTATTCAGGACCGTAAAGGAAAAACTATTTATAAACATGAACAGACTCCTTGTCCTGACTGTCAGGCTGAAAAATGGGAAAATCAGAAAGCTCCCGATTTTGTTGCTGTTCGTGAACAGATTGTCGATCCGCTTTCGGCATATCAAATGACTTCTATTTTGGAAGGTGTGGCTACACGCGGTACCGGTGCGAGATTAAACGGATTGCATCGCCATTTAGCCGGCAAAACAGGAACTACAAATGAAACAAAAGATGCATGGTTTGTGGGTTTTTCACCGGATTTAGTTGCCGGAGTTTATGTCGGATTTGATGAACCGCGCAGTTTGGGAAGAGCCGAAACCGGTGCACAGGCGGCCTTGCCGATTTTTTATGACTTTATGCAAGATGCTCTTAAAGGTGTACCTGATACAACATTCAGAATTCCGGAAGGTATAAAACTGGTAAGAGTTAATCCGAATACTGGAAAACCTTCGGCACCGGGAGATAGTACAGTGATTATCGAGGCACTAAAGCCTGATTTTGAATTTAATGACCGTCAAAGAGTTATCGGCGACGGTGACGACAATATCGCCGGTCCGGAACAGGATAACGGTTCGTTACAAATAGGAGCTGAATACTGATGAAAGCTGAATTTTATAATAAATTTGAGGAAATAAAGCAAGTTTTGGACTTGCTGAGGAGGTCTCTTTGACTATGACAACGCTGTTATTCGTCGCGAAGAGTTAAATGCGTTGGCCGCAGATCCGAATTTGTGGGATAATCAGGAAAAAGCTCAGAAGTTAATGAGCGAAAAAAATATTTTGGAAGAAAAACTTGATCGTTATGAGAATTTTTTAAGTTCTGTTAAAGAATATGAAGAGATGGAAGAATTTGCCGAAAGCGAAAACGATGAGGCAATGCTCGGCGAATTGTTTGAAAATTTAAGCAACCTGCAAAATGAAGTAAATCATGCAAAATTGGAAGCTCTTTTGAGTGGCGAGGCCGATGCTAATGATACATATCTTGAAATTCACGCCGGGAGCGGTGGAACGGAAGCAATGGATTGGGCTCAGATGTTGCTTCGAATGTACACTCGTTGGGCTGAAAATCATCATTATAAGGTGGAATATATTGAAGAGACTGAAGGTGATGTTGCTGGTATAAAATCGGTTACGATTCGTATCAACGGACATAATGCTTACGGTTGGCTCAAAAGAGAAACAGGTGTTCATCGTTTAGTTCGTATATCTCCGTTTGACAGTGCCGCCAGAAGACATACCAGTTTTGCTTCAGTCGGAGTGTATCCGGTTGTTGATGATAATATCGATATAGTGATAAATGAATCCGATTGCCGGATTGATACTTATAGGGCATCAGGTGCCGGCGGACAACACATTAACAAAACCGATTCGGCTGTGCGAATTACTCATATTCCGACCGGAATCGTGGTATCGAGTCAGACACAACGCTCTCAATTTCAAAACCGCGATAATTGTTGGAAAATGTTAAAGGCTCGTTTATATGAGCGCGAAATGCAAAAAAAGGCCGATTTAGCTCAAGAGGCTCGTGATAATCAAGGAGATAACGGCTGGGGATATCAAATACGTTCTTATGTTTTGCAACCGTATCGATTGATAAAAGACTTGAGAACCGAAGCGGAAACCGCTGATTGTAAAGGAGTTTTGGACGGAGATATCGATATGTTTTTGGCGGCGGCGCTCTCTCAGAATTTACAAGAAGCTGACAAAGCATAGAATCGAAAGGATATAAATGAAGAAAATTTCCCATCGGCTCTATTTTTTGAAAAAAACTTTCGACTATTTTATCGTCGGAATGTTGTTGGTGGTGTTATTGTTTTTCTGGACACTTTATCGCGGACCGATTTCAGTTCCTTACTTGAAACCATACATTATTCAAGCGCTCAATTTTGATGAAAGCGAATATAAGGTAGGATTGCAAGATGTTAATATGGAGCTGGTTCGCTCAATTCAACCGATAAGAATTACCGCAAAGAACATCAGCTTAAAGAAAAATGATGATACTTTTTCAATCAATGCACCCAAGCTTTATCTTTCATTTTCTTTAAGGGCGCTTTTGAAGGGTATAATAGCTCCGAGCGATATCAGCGTGGAAAATCCGTCGGTTTATATTTTTGCTCAGTATGGATTGGAAGAAAACAATACCGTCGATATAAATAAGAAAAAAACGCAATTTTATGTTGAGAAATTTAAGGAGTTTTTGAGCAATTATAATGCTGAAGAAAAGATATATCCGGAAAGTTTTGTTAACAATATTACCGTGAAAAACGGTGAAATCGAACTTCACGAAGTTGAACTCGGGCGTAAATGGATTTTTTCGGATTTGAACTTTGAATTTAATCGTGACTTTATAAATTTGAAAGCCAATGCCAATACACTTGTTAATCTTGATGATAAAATAGCTTCAGTCGGTTTTGAAAGCGAATATCATACTGCCGATGATAAACTTGATTTGGAATTATATTTTTCCGATTTGACGATTTCCGATTTTTGGAACAGTTTTAATTCTTCAACTGAGGAAACAGATTTTGCTTCTATGAGTTTTAATGTTCCTCTTAACGGTAAAGTGAGTACAACGATTGCTTTGGCGGATATTTTGGCGCATCCAGATGAAGTTCCCGATTATTTAAGTACTTCTGTTGATAAAATCGGATTTGAACTTGATGGCGGACACGGATATATAGCTTTTAATGAAGAAGAAAAATATAATTATGATATTGATGAATTTGCTCTTGTCGGAGAATTAACCGGCGGTATTGATGAGTTGAAAATAAAAGATGCTTTATTTAAGCTTGGCGGGCAAAATGCTGTGGTTTCAATTACTGCCGGGGGATTAGAGTCTTATATTTGGGAAAATTCAATCAAAGATTTGTTTGTTAAATTTGAAGCTAAGATAGATGAATTTTCACTGCAGAATTTACCGCGCTTTTGGCCTCGTTACGTTGCCGAGCCGGCATGGGAATGGTGTAAGGATAGCTTGAAAGCAGGAATAGCCAAGAACGGAGATTTTATTTTCGATTTCGGCTACAATAAGAAAAATGAGACTTTTGAGATGCTGAAACTCAATGGTAAAGCATATTTAAGTGACGGAGATATTTTTTATCTTGAAGGAATGCCGATAGTTCGCGATGTTTACGGTACTGCTAAATTCACGCAAAATTCAATCAGTATTGACATAGATAAAGGAGTTTCCGATGGAGTGATTGTTACCGGAGGAAACGTAAAAATTTATGATTTGGATAAGTACAATAACTATATTACCATTAACTTGAAAGGCAATTCATCCATAAGCGACGCCTTAAAATTGATTGATAATCCACCATTAGAATTTACCAAAGATATGGGAATAAAGCCAGACGATATTGGTGGTAATGTTGATATGAATTTAAAACTCGATTTTGAATTAAAGCAGGATTTAAAGCCGGAAGAAATAAAGGTTTCTGTTAATGCCGATTTGCATAAAGTTAATATAGAAAAAATTATTCCACAACATAAGCTGGGTGCCGACGAGATGAATTTGAAAGTCAATTCTAAAGGATGGCATTTGCTGGGTAATATTACTTACGATGATATTCCTGTTCAACTCAAAATCGATGAGGATTTCTCTGACAAGAAATATAAGAGCAAGTGTAAAGTGGCTTTTGTCTTAGATAATAATGCCAAGAAAAATCTTGGGATTGATTGGTCAATCTTGAGTGCTCCTAATATGATCGGTAATGCTGATATATCTGCCGATGTCGTGGTAAATCAAAATGATACGATAGAAATTTCGGCGGTTGCCGATATGAATAATGCCGAACTTAATTATTCCTACTTCGGATTTTCAAAAAAAGCGGGTGTCCCGGCAAGTCTAAAGGCTTTGATTTTGGTTAGTCATAATAAGGTTAACGCTGTGAAAAATATCAATTATCATCAATATGGTTTTGATATATCGGGCAGTGTTGATATGTATCAAAGCGGACGGGTTAAAAACGTAAATATTTCTCAAATAACCGGTGATAAAACCTCGGCAAAAGCTAAAATTGCAATCAGCGATTCCGATAATCCGAAAATTAAAATCGATATTTCGGGAAGCAGTTATAATTTGGTTGAATTGTTTGATAAAACTGATACCGGTGTCAGTAAAAATAATAATCCATCGCAAGATAATGAGGATGACGGACTTGAAAATACCCATAATACCGATGTGTTTGTTAATGTGAACAGTTTATGGACCAATAACACTACACCTATACAGAATTTTGCCGGCAGTGTTCAACTTAGAAAAGGTATCGGAATCGAAGAGGTTCACATGGTCGGTAACTACGGTATCGATAAGTCGATTAAGGTAAAACTTGATTATACGCCGATTACAGGTGGTGAACATTATTTATCAATTGACAGTAATAATGCCGGCAGTACTTTGAAAGTTTTGCGCTTTTATGAAAATATGGTAGGCGGAACAATGAAAATTGAGGCTCGCCGCGGTAAAGATAAAAAATTTATCGGACACGCTATTGTTCGTGATTTCAGTATTCAAAATGCGCCGGTTATGACTAAGTTGTTGACAGTGGCATCATTTACCGGAATGATTGATTTAATTAAAGGTGACGGCTTAATGTTTACTCATTTTAATGCGCCGTTTGAGTACAATCGCAAGATATTGCTTTTGAAAAAAGCCAAAGCTGAAGGAAATGTCTTGGGACTGACTACGGACGGTACGTTTAATCGTGCTACCACGGGAATCAATCTTAAAGGGGTCATTGCTCCGGCATACAGTATAAACCGCTTTTTGGGAAAAATCCCATTGGTAGGGAATGTTTTAGCCGGTAAAGACGGTACGATATTTGCCGCCACCTATGATATTGAAGGTGATACCGAAAATCCGGATATTGATATCAACTCTTTATCCATGCTCAGTCCTAATTCGCTTAAAGAGTGGTATTACGAAAATTTCGGCGAAGGCGATTGATTTTATGTATTTTTTTTGAAAATAGTGCTTTACAAGTTTGTTTTAATGAGTTATTTTCTGCGTTATGTGAAAATAACTCATTTGTTTTTAAGGATAAAAAAATGACTGTTGGCGTAAATCAAATTCGCAAAACTTTTTTAGATTATTTTGCAAAAAACGGGCATAAAGTTGTTCCGTCATCTTCGCTCGTGCCTGATAATGATCCGACCTTGATGTTCACAAACTCCGGTATGGTACAGTTTAAAAACATTTTGGCCGGGAACGAAACCAGAGATTATACAAGAGCAACCACCGCTCAGAAAAGTGTGCGCGCCGGCGGAAAACACAACGATTTGGACAGCGTCGGTTATGACGTGCGCCATCATACGTTTTTTGAAATGCTCGGCAATTTTTCATTCGGAGATTATTTCAAAGACTATGCCATTCCTTATGCTTGGGAGTTATTGACCAAAGATTTCGGCTTGCCTAAAGAAAAATTGGCAGTTACGATTTATCATAACGATGACGAAGCACACGATATTTGGAAAAAAGTTTCAGGATTACCTGAAGACAGGATTATTCGTATTGCTACAAAAGACAATTTCTGGCAGATGGGCGACACCGGTCCGTGCGGTCCGTGTTCGGAGATTTTTTATGACCACGGTCCTGAAGTTTGGGGCGGTCTGCCGGGAACCCCTGAAGAAGACGGCGACAGATTTATCGAAATTTGGAACTTGGTATTTGATCAATTTGAAGATTTACCGGACGGCTCACGCATCAACTTAAAGCGTCCGTCGATTGATACCGGTATGGGCTTGGAGCGTATTGCCGCAATTTTGCAAGGTGTACATTCAAATTTTGAAACCGATATGTTTCAACATATCATTAAGGCGATTGCCGATATTGCCAACACCGACCCGAACGGTCCTCTGCAGGCTTCGCATAACGTGATTGCCGACCACTTGCGCTCAATCAGCTTTTTGATTGCCGACGGGGTTTTGCCGTCGAACGAGGGTAGGGGGTATGTTTTGCGCCGTAT
>ONLJ01000058.1 GCA_900318605.1 uncultured Rhodospirillaceae bacterium
AACGGCTATGGAAATTATATTAAAATCCGCCATAATTCCGAATATGAAACCGCCTACGGACACATGAGCCGTTTTGCTTCCGGAATGCGTCCGGGAGTAGCCGTAAAACAAGGACAGATAATCGGATATGTCGGCAGTACCGGACGTTCTACCGGCCCTCACCTGCACTTTGAAATCTTGAGAAGAGGTCAGAGAATCGATCCGCTCAAAGCCAAAGTTGCAACCGGCAATGATTTGACAGGTAGTCAGTTGGCAGAATTTAAGCGAATCGTAAAATCTATTGATAACAGTGCCGTAAGAGATGTTGATGAAAGCGAAGTCAATATGAAGGCAGCAGCTGAAAAACAAATTTCGACCGATGAAACCCCTAAAATATCAAACGTGGCGGGAAAAAAGATTATAATGCCGGTTAAAAGCAAACCGCATAAAAATAAATCCGTAACAAAAACTATCCCGAGCGGCAAAAAAATCATTAACCCGATTAAACGCAAACCGCAACGAAAAAGAAGATGATTTTTGACGGCTCAGACTTGATATTTATTCGGAGTAAACTTAAATTTAAGGTTGTGATTATGAGGTTTTAATATGGATAATTTGCCGGAATTGCGTGATATTCACTTACCGTCGGAGGGTGTTTCAATTTTTCCGATAGCTCACGGATGGTGGCTTGTTTTATGCGCAATTATCTCTCTTATCCTTTTGATACACCTGATAATTTTGCTCCGTCGCCAAAGTAAAAAACTTTATGCAAAATATCTGCTAAACAAATTTGCCAAAGACAACACTTTGGCTTCGGCTGTTGAAATGTCTGAAATTTTACGCCGGATATGTTTGAAAAAATATCCCGAAGCCGTAGCTTACACCGGAAAAAAATGGACCGATTTTTTGGCTCAAAAAAGCAAAAAAACACTATCGGAAAATTCTGTTACTCTTCTGCAAACAGCTCCTTTCCGCACCCGTGATGATAATACTTTTTCCGAGCAAGATATTGATGATTTACGCAAGTTCTGCTTTTCATGGATAGGAGAAAATTTATGATAAGTTTTGCCTATCCGTGGTTATTTTCCCTGATTATTCTACCCTTTCTGGTACGGCTTATATTTCCGCCGATTAAAAATCAAGAAGCTGATGCCTTAAAAATTCCGTTCATCGGCGATTTAAAAAAAATTTCCGTTAAATCAGGAACTTTCAGCGGTTTTAAGAAATCAAAAATTAAGAAATTTTTACAAATAATTTTGCTTTTTCTGGCGTGGATATTCTTAAACTTTGCCATAATGCGACCTCAGATTGTCGGCAAACCGTTACCAATTAAAAACGAAGGACGTGATATTCTATTGGTAATTGATATATCAACCTCAATGGACGAGCATGATTTTCTTTATAATCAGCGTTATTATGACCGCCTGAGTGCCGTTAAATTTGTAGTCGATAAGTTCATAGATGCCCGCACCGAAGACAGAATCGGATTAGTGCTGTTCGGCACTCGTGCTTATTTACAAGCACCGTTGACTTACGACAAGCAAGCCTTAAAAGAAATTCTGCATAATGCCGAAGCCGGAATGGCCGGAAGATCAACATCCATCGGCGATGCTATAGGATTAGCCTTAAAAAGTGTGGCGAATGAAAAGGCGGAAAGCAAAATCATAATACTTTTGACCGACGGCGAAAATAACGACGGACAAATTTCCCTGCCCGAAGCAATAAAACTGGCAAAAGAAGAAAATGTCAAAGTATATACCATCGGTGCCGGTGCCGATGAAAAAGCTTTCTTCGGCAACTTTTTCTCGATTCCATTAAATCCGGAAATTGATGAAAAAGGCTTACAAGCCCTTGCCAAAGAAACAGCCGGACAATATTTCCGCGCCCGCGATGTTAATTCCTTAATGGAAATTTATAAACAAATCAATAAACTGGAACCGACTGAAAAAGAATCCCGTTTCGTACGAGAAATAAAAGAACTTTATTATGTGCCGGCATTATGTGCATTATTGTTGCTATGCCTGTTTTTTGGCTTAAACGCCCGGAAAGGAAAAATGAAATGACAGATTTTATAAACAATTTTCATTTTTTACGCCCTTGGTTTTTGCTTTTTTTGCTTCTGCCGCTTTTTTTACTTTTTAAGCATAAATCACAAGATATTACCACCGATTCACCATGGTCAAAAGTTTGCGATAAAAACCTTTTGGAGTTTCTGTTGGTAAAAAAGCACAATGACACAAAAAAAATCAGTCCATTATTAAAAAATTTAATCTTATTGATTTTGCCGCTCTCGCTTGCCGGTCCGTGCTGGCAAAAAACTGAAAATCCCGCTTTAAGCGTAAACAATCCGCTTATAATCGCCCTTAATATGTCAAGCGGAATGTGGAGTAAAGACGTTTCGCCGTCGCGTGCCGCCCGTGCAAAATTTTTGATTAAAGATATATTAAACGGTGTAAATTCAACCGAAACCGGTATGGAAGTATATAGCCGCGAACCGTTTATGATTTCGCCAATAAGCGAGGATAAAAGCTTAATAGATAATCTTTTACCGGCAATTACTTATGACATCATGCCGGTAAACGGTGATCGCCTCGACCGAGCGATTGACTTGGCTGTCGAAAGATTAAGCGGTGCACATTATGAAGATGGAAACATAATCGTATTGACCTATGATATAGGCGAGCGTTTCGATTTAGCCTTGGAAAGCGCCTCAAAAGCTGCCGATGCCGGATATAAAGTCAATGTTATTGATATCAACTCACAACAAAATTCCAAATTAAAAATGCTGGCAGATAAAGGACGAGGAATTTATGTTGGCTATAATCAAAACCTAGAGCCTTTGTTTGCCACCATAAACAATGTCGGTCTTAATAAATTCAGACAAAGCGAAAACATACAGACCGTTTGGCAAGATAACGGTTGGTATCTGCTGTTTTTGCCGGCGGTTTTATTACTGTACTTTTTCCGTCGTGGAATCATAATCCCGTCGATAATTATGATTTTAATTGCCACCGATGCCGATGCCGGATGGTTTTTAAATAATAATCAGGAAGCCATGAAAGCTTTTGAACAGGGAAATTATGCCGAAGCGGCGCAAAAATTTGAAAATCAGCAATGGAAAGCTAGTGCCGCCTATAAAAACGGAGATTATACTAAAGCGGTGCAAATTTATGAAAATTTTGATGATACCGAAAATCTTTATAATTACGGTAATGCTCTGGCAAAGTCAGGCAAAATAAAAGAAGCGATTGAAAAATATGAGCAGGTTTTAAAACAAAATCCAAACCATGAAGATGCAAAATTCAATCTTGAATATTTGAAAAAACAACAGAATCAAAATCAGCAACAGCAACAACATAATAATCAGCAAAATCAACAAGATAAACAAAATAAAAAACAACAATCAGCTCAAAATAACCAAAATAGCGAGCAGGAAAATTCCGAAAATTCGCAATCTCAGCAATCAGAACAATCTGAAACCGAACAGCAAAACGCTCAAAATTCGGAAAATCAAAATAATGAAAACTCCGAACAATCAGCAAACACCGAACAACAAAACTCAGATAGAGAAAATAACAAAAATAAAAATGACGATAAAAACACTGCCGAACAACCTTCACAATCAGAAAACCAACCTGAAAACGGCGATAAAGAACAACAGGTGCAAGCCTTAAGTTCCTCTGATAAATCCGATGATGAAAAAGAGCGTGAAATCCGCGCCCGTCAACAAAAATTCCGCGAAATCAAGGAAGATAAAGGCGGATTATTGCGAGCTTTCATCAGAAAAGAATACAATCGCAAACGCTATAAAGAATAAAAAACGGAGATAAAAATGAAAAAACTGATATTTTTTATACTTTCTTTATTTTTATTTATATCAGAAGCAACAGCAGATGATTTTATCGCCAAAGTCGATAATAATCAGGTCGTCGCCGGAGAACCGTTTGAACTTCAGCTCGTTTACAGCGGCAATCAAAACGATATTCAGCCGGATTTAAGTGTTTTGCAAAAAGATTTTCGGATTTATTCCAACGGCTCGTCGATGCAGACTTCATTTGTCAACGGAGTGGTAAATCAACAGCGCTCATGGATAATCGGTTTAATTGCACTTAAAGACGGAAATATATCAATTCCATCGATTAAAGCCGGAAATATGAGTTCTGAAAGTATTGATTTAACCGTTTTACCGGCAGGAAGTTCAGTTGATAAAATTAAAAACAAATCTACTGAAAACGTAAGTGAACAAATGGCAAAATTTGAAACCGAATTTATTATAGATGAAAAAAATCCTTATGTAAAACAAGAAGTTACCGGAACGCTTGTGATTAAGGATTATGTCGGTTTGGAGTTTATGAATGAACCTGTATTTTCAAATACCGATGATTGGACAATCAAAATCATTGAACAGCCGGAAGTATCGAAAATAGCAAACGGTCGTGAAATTAAGGTTAATTTTGCGATGTTTCCGCAAAAATCGGGCGAGCAGAATATACCGTCGCTTCAGTGGCAAGCAGCCTATTATGATATGAGCGAAACTGCAAAACCAAAGAGTTTCGGCTTTTTCGATATCGGCGATTTTTCCATGATGCGGGGCATACAAAAACCGGTTATTCTGCAAACAAAACCGCAAAAAATCAGTGTTAAACCGATACCTGCAGAGTATGGTGATTATTCGCAGTGGTTACCGGCAAAATCCCTAAGTTTGGTAAGCAAGTGGGCTGATAATAGCCCGAAATTCAAAGCCGGAGAAACAGTATCAAGGGAAATAATTTTAAGCGCTGCCGGTATTCTTGATTCCGAATTGCCGGAGTTGGAATTTAACGCTCCTCAAAACGTAAAACAGTATCCGGAAAATCCGAAATATTCACTCAACGTTTATAAAAACGAACCGATTGCTCAAGCAACTTATCGGATTGTTTATATTCCGCAAAAATCGGGAGAAATCACCCTACCCGCAATTAGTCTTAAATGGTTTAATACCCGAAAAGGAGAAACTGAAACTGCAAAAATTGCCGAGCAGAAAATTTATGTGGAAAAAAATCCCGATTTTGAAGAATTGGCCGTAAAATCAGATAATGAAAAACAATTTGAAAATCAAGTTACAAACTAAAATATTGACGAACAACCTGTTAATACCAAAACTCTAAATAATAAAACAAACTTATTTCTATGGTTGATTAGCGCATTTGGCTTGGGAATGTTGATAAGTTATTTCTTATTTTCAAAGCAAAATATTGCCTTGAATAATAAAAGTAAAACATTAACAAAAATCAATAATTACTTAAAAAATAATGATTTTCGTAAATTAAGAGATAATTTGATAAAATGGGGAAACGAAAATTATCACAATAAAGATATAAATAACTTGAATGATTTGGCAATGCTCATAAATGAAGATGAGTTTTCCCAACAAATGCAGATACTAAACCGCATTATCTACACAGGTACCGACGAAAAACTCGAAAAATCGATAATTTTATCGGCGTTAAAAAATCATTCGTCCGACCACAAAAAGTCAGAAGCAGAAAGGCCCTTGCCTGAGCTTTATTAAAAGGCATTGTTTTCCTGATATTTTTTAATTCACACCCGAGATTTTTTTGCTTGCAAAATATTTGAAAAAGGCTATAAAAATCTTGAAGGGCTCGAGGCTGAAAACTCGCCAACTCGGTCAGGTTCGGAAGAAAGCAGCCGTAACGATTTTTTTCGGGGTTCGGGTTCCTTCGCTTTTTATGGGAAAAACAAAATAGATGGCAGAAAATACCGAGCAATATATCGCACTGGCACGCAAATATCGTCCGCAAGTCTTTGAAGACCTGCTCGGGCAGGATGCGCTTGTTCAAACATTGACCAATGCCATTGCCAACAATCGTTTGCACCATGCCTATATCTTAACCGGCATAAGAGGTGTCGGGAAAACCACTACCGCAAGACTTATTGCCCGTGCCATTAACTGTTTAGGACCTGACGGCAAAGGAGGCCCGACGATTCATCCGTGCGGTGTGTGCGAAAACTGCAAAGCAATTGCCGAAGGCCGTCATATGGACGTGTTAGAGCTTGACGCCGCATCAAGAACCGGCGTTGATGATATGCGTGAGCTGCTTTCCGGTGTGCAATATAAACCGA
>ONLJ01000065.1 GCA_900318605.1 uncultured Rhodospirillaceae bacterium
GTTACCTCTTTAAGCAGAGTATTTAATACTATTTTCTTAAATTTATTTAAACCAATCAATGCTTATAATCAAGGATATATTTGAAAGGATTTGTTATGGAACTGATAACGCCGACATCACCTGAAAAGAATTATTCTAATAAAAAAATCGTCTTTCTTGCGGGGCCGATTAAAGGTGCGCCAGATTGGCAGGCGCGGGCAATTAAAGATTTGGCGGATTTGGATATTTATGTTGCTAATCCGCGCCGCGAAAATGTGCAGAATTTTAATCTTGATTTGCAAGTCGATTGGGAGAGTAAATTTTTGGCTCTTGCCGATGTTATTATGTTTTGGATTCCGCCTAAAGTTGCCGATGTTGCCGGTCGAGATTATGCCCAAACTACGCGGTTTGAACTTTCCGAGTGGTCGGCCAAAACACACTATAACCGTGAGTATAAAAAGATTGTGGTCGGTATTGATAACGCGTTTTTCGGCAAAAGCTATATCGTTAAACGTTTGGTAGCGGAAAATGTGGCTGTTTACGATAGTTATGCCGCAACCTTAAAAGCAGTGCGTACCCTCATCAAAGGCAGTGGTCGGATTTTCTTTACTTCGGACACCCATTTCGGAAGTACGCGCGCCATGACGCTTTCACGCCGACCGTTTGCCTCCGCTAAAGAGATGGATGCCGCAATGATTTTAAACTGGAATAACAAAGTTGCTTCCGATGATGTAGTATATCATTTGGGAGACTTCGGCGATTTAAATATTCGTCCGTATTTGCACGGCAAAATTCACTTGATTTTGGGTAATTACGAAACCGATGCCATACGAGAAAACTCGGCGTTATCGGCTGAATTGGAACAGTGTTTTGCCTCCGTTCTGCCGCATGATACGCTGACTTTGAAGGATAACGAGCCGGTTTATTTAATCCATAAGCCGAGTGAATGCAAAAGGGATATGTTTAATTTGTTCGGGCATATCCACGGCTTAAGAAAGGTAAGTACCAACGGCTTAAATGTCGGGGTTGATGCCAACCATTTCGCACCGCTTTCGGAAGACGATGTGCTGTTTTTCAAAAATGCCATATTAAACCATTACGACTATGAGGTGTTTTTATAAATGAAACGGTGGATGAAATACATAATCCTGACAGGTGTCATTTTAGCGATTATTGTTTTATTATTTGCTTTCAAAATTGTTTAAGGCTGTCAGAATCTCATCAACATGGCCGGATATTTTAACTTTGCGCCATTCTTTTTTTATTTTGCCCTTAGCGTCGATGATGAAAGTTGAACGTTCAATCCCCATATATTTGCGCCCGTACATGGATTTTTCTTTCCATACGCCATATTTTTGAGCCAGTGCGTGATTGATGTCGGCAACTAACATGAAATTGAGATTTTGCTTCTGCCGGAATTTTTGATGGCTGGTAATGCTGTCCGGACTGACACCGATTACGTTGGCATAAGGCAACAGGCGATTGAGATTATCACGGAAATCACAGGCTTCCTGAGTGCAACCCGAGGTGTTGTCTTTAGGATAAAAATACAAAACCGTTGTTTTGCCGGTTAAGTCTTTTTCGCTGAATTCAGTAACGTTGCCGTCTTTATCTATCGCTTCTATAATCATAATCTGCTCCGTTGAATTTGTTCGTTTCCCTGCATTATAAGCACAAAAATCTATTTTTCAATAAAAAATCCCTCGCAGCGGTTAAACTGCGGGGGATTGAAATGAATAATGACTTAAATCATTCGAGCTAATGTTATCAACAAAGTCAGTCCGACGATTCCTTCATAAACGGTCGCTCCGAAAAACGGTAAGGCAAAAAATGAAGCTGCGGTAAAAACTGCGGCAGCAACAAATCCCGCGTGGTATAATACCAAAACCACTCCTGCCATTATTATCCAAACGCCTTGTATTTGCAATAAATTCTCAATTCTGTGCTTTCGCAAATTGGAAATCATTGTGTTTGCGGCACATACGGCTAAACCTGTCCAGAAGTAGTTTTTTAGCGTGCCGAAGTCAGTGAGTTCATAAAGCGTTATCCATAATGCCACAATTAAGATAATTGTGATAATCGTGGATTTTAATGCCCTTTTGAATAGATAAATGAAAAATTCCATATTCTTCTGATTTTTTTGTTATAAATATTATTATTTACCAGTTTCATTATTTGTTGTCAGGCTTTTTTGTTAATGTCACGCTGAGCGTGGCAGTTAACGTAAAAATCAGTTTTTTCATACGCAATAATATTTTTAATAATTTGCTATAACTATATTTTTTCTATAGCAAATATTAAATAAAATATATCTTTAAGTCAAGCGATATGATGGTCAACTTTTGCCGAATATTTCATTAAGCTGGCGATTGACACGATAAAATGTTGTGCATTTCGGAATGTTTTTCAAATCTCGAGCTCCTATATAGGTCATTGTTGAGCGTATGCCGCCCAAAATTTCTTGTATCACATTTTCAACACTACCTTTATACGGAATTTCAACCACCTTGCCCTCAGATGCTCGATAGCATGCCATTCCGCCAAAATGTTTTTCTTGCGCTAATTTTGACGACATTCCATAGAATTGTTTGAAAATTTCTTTTTTCAATACCGGTACCATTTCTCCGTCTTCTTCAATTCGTTCGTCGGTCTGAGTTATTCTTTCAATCATTTCTCCGGCACTCTCATCAGTTCCGGCCAACATTCCGCCGAGCATAACAAAATCAGCTCCGGCGCCGAATGCTTTTGCTACATCGCCGGCACAAGTACAACCGCCGTCGGCACAAATACTGCCATTAACACCGTGAGCCGCATCGGCACATTCCAATATCGCTGATAACTGCGGGCGACCGACACCGGTTAATTTGCGGGTGGTACATACCGAACCAGGACCGATGCCTACCTTGACAATGTCTGCTCCGCTTAAAATCAAGTCTTGGGTCATATCGCCGGTTACTATGTTGCCGACCATTATCAGCAGTTCCGGAAATTTGTTGCGAACTTCTTTTACAAAATCAGCCAACTTCGGAATATAGCCGTTGGCAATATCAATGCACAGTTTATCTATTTTGAAATTTTTATCAGACAGCAACTTAAACAAATGCTCTTTATCATCTCTTAAGCCCGTAGAAATAAAGGTGTAAGAATTATGGGCGCTTTCTTGTTTATCATAATTTCGGGCAATGTAACGATAATTTTCGGCATCGGAAAAATCATAATGTTTATGCAAACAGGTTATCGCCTGATATTTTTGCAAGACGTCATTCATAGCCAGAGTTCCGGTCGTTGCCATATTGGCTGCCATTATTCCGCATGAAATTATGTTTTGCGGATAGTATTTGAACTTGTATCTTCTGGTTACGTTTGCTTCGCTTCTGGAATTAAGAGTGGTTCTTTTCGGTCTGAATAAGACATCGCAAAAGTCCAATTCTATGCTGTCTCTGATTTGTGTCATTAAATTATCCTTAAAAAAGTGCTTTATTTTACTGTCTGGCCGCCCACAGTCCGTGGATATTGCAATATTCACAAGCCTTAATCACTTCATCGTCATCGGCGATATAAAATACTGCTTCAGGTTTATCTCCCGGCTTTAAGACTTTGCGTTGGTTTCCTTGCTTGGTTTCAAGGGCAATCCACTGAATGTAATGCGATTCAATCATCGGATGTTCGACCGAACCGATTTTTATCGTAACTTTACCGCCTTCACGCTCAATTACCGGAACGTGTTTTTCAAGCGAAGCATCGACTGTGTTTTCTTCTATCTTTTGCATTTCTTCACCGCAACATTTTACTTTTACTCCCGAACGATTAGCATATGCAATTATGTTTCCGCAGTGGCGACAAATAAAAAACTCCATCATTTTACTTTCTCCTTTTCAATTCGTTTAAAGTATAAAAAATTTTCTTTCAATTTCAAGATAAATTTGAACTTTAGGACAGATAAAAAATCAATTTTCGGTTTTTGCCATAGTCAGAGCATATAAGCGCTTTGCTCCGGCTTTTTGTAAAATTAAAGCACATTCGCGCAAAGTTGAGCCGGTTGTCTTTACGTCATCAACCAAGACTACGCTTTTGTTTTTGAATTTTTCCGGATTGTTCAAAACAAATGCTTTTTTGAGATTGTTATGTCTTTGCGTTCCCGATAATGTAACCTGCGGAACGGTATTTATTTTGCGTTCAAGCGAAAAATAATCGGTCGGAATCATTGTTTTGCGGCTTAAATATTTGCATAGCAGTGCCGATTGATTGTAGCGTCTTGTTCGTAATCTCTTTTTATGCAATGGAACAGGTAACAGATAATCGGGATTTTCCGCCCATATATCTTTGCCGGCGACAAACAGCATATTTGCCAGAACTTCGGCTGATACCGTTTTATCGTGAAATTTGAAATCAATAATCAGCTGTTTGGAATTATCGTCATAAACAAAGGCGGAACGTTGCATCGCAAAAAGATGTTTTTTATCTTTTGCGCAATTTCCGCAGATTTGTTTTTCGGCAAATTTGAGGTTTGTACTGTCGCTGAAAGGATGTCCGCAAATATGGCAATAGGGTTCGCTGATAAAATCTATCAAAGAAAAACATTCCGGACACAGGCCGTTATGCTCGCTTAAAATTTTTCCGCATTTTATACAACGCGGTGGCAAAATCAAATTGATAAAAAGCTTAAGTATATTCATTTTTCCAAATTAAGTTTTTGTAGTTCGCCATGAATCTGATTTATGCTGTCAACCACAATCATTCCGGCATTTTTAAGCATACGTTTTTTATCGGATACCGTGATTCGTCCTCGGGTGATAATATCGCCGGCATATCCCATGATGTGATTATATGGCATAGCTTCGCCGGCAATCAGGGCAATTATCGGTTTTTTATTTGCTAAAGTTACATAATATTCGGCGGCGGTCTTCTCATATAAACTATCGGTTTTTCCAAGCAAAACCAGCGCTTTTGTCTGATCATCTTCCATAAAGCGTTTGATTATTTCCCGATAATCCGTTCCGACAATCATATCATCGCCTAAACCGATAACGGTTGATTGTCCGAGACCGGCGAGATTTGTTTCAATTACCGCCTCATAAGTCAAAGTCGAAGAACGTGAGATAACGCCGACCACTCCTTTTTTATGCAGATTTTCCGGAAAGATTCCCAAGCGTGCTTCATCTGGGGTAATAAGTCCCGGAGTGTTCGGACCTATCATCAGAGTTTTTGAGCCTTTGAGCATTGCTTTTATTTCAAGCATGTCATGTACCGGAACACCGTTGGCGATTGAAACAATCAAACTAAGTTCCGATTCAACCGCTTCTCTGACGGCATTTTTAAGCGAACGCGCCGGAACAAACATCAGCGAGGCATCGATTTGCATTTCTTTTTTGGCTTCGGCAACATCTTTAAATACCGGTACGCCTAAATGCTCGCCGCCCTGATAATGAAGTGAAGTTCCGGCTACAATCTTTGTGCCGTATTCCAGTGATTTTTTGGTATGGAACGAGGCTTGAGTACCGGTTATTCCCTGAACAATCACACGGGTATTTTTATCTGCTAAAATACTCATCAGCTGTTTACCTCCATGCGCTCAATCAGTTGCTCAACCGCTTCGGTTGTGTTATCGGCGAACAATATAGGCAGTCCAGATTGTTCTAAAATCGCTTTGGCTTCGTTTTTTGCCGTTCCTTCCAGACGGGCGACCAAAGGCATGGTAAGCCCTAATTCCTGAGTGGCTGCCAAGATTCCGTCGGCTACTAAATTGCAACGCAAAAATCCGCCTAAAATGTTTATTAAAATTCCCTCAACTCGCGGGTTGGTCATGATTATTTTAATGCCGGCAGCAATCTTGTCTTTTTCTACTCCGCCGCGTACATTCAGAAAACAAGCCGTTTCGTAGCCGCGGCTTTTCAAGATATCCATAGCTTCAAGCGCAAGACCGTCGCCGTTGACAATGCAACCGATATTGCCGTCAAACTCACTGTATTGAAAACCCTGCTTGGAAGCTTTGAGAACTCTTTCATCTTCTTCATAATCATCTCTTAAATATGCAATATCCGGGTGGCGGAAAAGAGCATTATCATCAAAAGTTATTTTGGCATCAAGTGCAACAAAAGTTTTTTCTCTCGTTATTCCGACCGGATTTATTTCAATCATTTTGGCATCACATTCAATAAACGTGTGCAGAAGTTTTGCGATGAAATCAGCCATAACTTCATAATATGAATCATCCAAATCCAAAAAAGAGAGAATTTGTTTGATTTGTTCGGGAGCGATTTTTTCTCCGGCAAAAAGATTGATACTCAGTATTTTGCTCTGTTCGGCGGTTGCTATGTTGACTATATCACGGTTGACAACTCCGGAGATCAATAAAGTAATTGCGGAAATCGAACTGTTTATCACTACACCGGCATAAAAGGAGCGCTTGATTTTGCGGAAAGCTTCAACATAAACTTTATTAACCGGTTTTCCTTTCGGTCCGGTTTGTTCGGTAACTAAAACATTGTTTAGCATCTGTGCCGTTTCATAGGCGATATTCGAAATTTTGGTAACCATTCTTATGCCGCCTTTATGACCGGCATCATGCGAAATGAAATGACCGCTCGCTCTGGCTCCGGATTGAATCTGGGCTTTGAGCATCCACGGACCGCGGGCTGAAAGTTTTAAGGCGGCTCTCTTTGCTTCGGCCGGAGTATAGGCAATCTGACCGGCCGGAATGTTTATTCCATGCTCGCTTAATATTTTTTTTGCCTGATATTCATGAATGTTCATAAACAACTCCTAAGGTCAAGCATTTTCGGCATAGCTTATGATTTTTCGAACCATCGACATCATGCCGTTGCGCCGGCTCTGGCTTAAGTTCTCCTCTAATCCCAGTTTAGCAAAAATTTTTAATACATCAATACTTTTTATTTCTTCTGCACTTTTATCATTATAAATCAGCAACACAATCGCAATAATACCTTTTACCAAAATCGCATCGCTGTCGCCCTTAAAATGAAAAATTCCGTTTTGTATTTCCGGTACCAACCATACTTGCGACTGACAGCCTTGAACCTTCCACTCTTCGGTTTTGTATTTATCGGGCAGTGTTTCAAGAGTACGCCCCAAGTCGATTACATATTGATATTTTTCTTCCCATGAATCAAAAAATTCAAAATTTTCATAAAGCTCATCTAAAGTCATTTATATCAGCTCCAACAGTTCTTTCGCATCATCGGAAAGTTTATCCGGTGTCCACGCCGGATCCCAAACCAAGCGGACTTCAACTTTGCCTGTTCCTTCCATCGCCGCCAAAGCATCGGCAACCTGTTGCGGTATTACTCCGGCAATCGGGCAGGTCGGGGCAGTCAATGTCATTTCAACATACAAATCGCCGTTATCTTTTTGGTCGATTTTATAAATCAAACCCATGTCATAAATGTTTATCGGAATCTCAGGATCGGTGATGGTTTTTAATAGTTCGATAATGTCAAACATTTTGGCTTTGTTTTTTTTTGCTTCAAGCTCTGTGCCGGCGTAAGCCGAATATTCCGGCACGGGTTCAAAAGACATGTCTAATGCTTCGGCTGCCGAAATCGGAGCGCTCATCGCTTCCAAAAGTCGGCTCTCGGTTGCTCCGATTTCTTTTGTTTCTTTATCGTTATTGTTTCCCATATTCAAACCTTTCCGCTCTTTTCAAATAAAGAATTTATCGCATTTTTTCAAGGCTTGAATAAGCATATCGACATCTTCTTTTGTCGTGTATAATCCGAATGAAGCGCGCGCTAAAGAATTATATCCCATGCGATTGACAATCGGTTGTGCGCAATGATGTCCGGTGCGGATAAATACATTTTCCTTGTTTAATACAAAGGCTAAATCGGAAGGGTGAATCCCTTTATAATCAAAACAAAAAACTCCGCCTTTGTTTTTTGAGGTGCCAATGATTTTCATATCCTTTAGTTCGGAAAATTTTTCGGTTGTGTAGGAGGTAAGTTCTTTTTCATGAGTGGTAATATCATCA
>ONLJ01000108.1 GCA_900318605.1 uncultured Rhodospirillaceae bacterium
CCGCCGACTGCTTTAATCAACTTCCACGCAGCAGATTGCGGCGGATTTTTGAAAGTCGAACCGGCAGTGCGAATATTCTGCGGCTGATGAGTGCGGCGATATTCCGCCTGCTCTGTTATTGTTTGATTAACTTGTTGAGCTGTGCTTTTTACCGTTTTGAATACAAGTTCCAAAATAATCCAATCTGCCGGAAAATCACTATGGCGATAAGAAAAATGAAACTCTTCGGGATTAACTTCAAAAACATCTCCTTTTCGGTTCATGACAACCGCTTTTTCCAAAACATTTACCAACTCACTGCCGAAGCAGCCGGCATTTGAACGCACCAATCCGCCAATAGTCCCCGGAATCGAACAGATAAATTCCAAACCCCCGATTTCGTGTTCAATCAAAAACTTTTTCAAATTTCCGTTTTGCAAACCGGCACCACAAAAAAGTAATCCATTTTCAAATTTGAGCGAGGCAAAATTTTTATTTTTAAGCTTTATGACAACTCCGTCAATACCGCCGTCACGCACCAAAAGATTCGAGCCGCCGCCTAAAACAAAAACCGGAATTTTTTCATCAATGTTTTGCAAAAAATATTGCAAATCATCTTTATCATGGGGCAGAAACATTACTTCGGCGTTTCCCCCGACATTAAGCCACGTATGGCGTTTCATCGGCTCGGCAAATTTATATTCTCCCTTTACTTTCGGCAACGCTTTTACATCAATCATCAGCTTAAATCCTTATCTTCGGAAGCGGTATTTTTCCGCGTTATCGCCAACAACATTCCGACTTCAAGCGCCGTTCCCAAAAGCGATGAACCCCCATAGGATATAAACGGCAATGTCATGCCCTTGGTCGGCATCAGGTGCAAAGATGAAGCCATATTAACAATTCCCTGCAAACCCAACGAGGCCGCCAATCCGACTTCGGCATACATCACAAACAGATTTGTTTCTTTGAGAGAAAGTCTAAGTGTGCGAATAACAATAACCGCGAACAGTGCAATAATAATCAGACACAACCATACGCCGTATTCCTCGCCGGCAACCGCAAAAACAAAATCAGTATGGGCATCAGGAATAAGAAGCTTTACCGTACCTTCCCCCGGCCCTTTTCCGACCAGATTACCGTTTTGAAAAGCCTCCATTGCCCGACCGATTTGATAATTTGTTTCATTATCTCCGTATAAAAACTGGTCAACACGTGTCCTGAAGTGCGGATAGAAAAAGTATAATCCGAAAAGTCCGAAAACCGCACCCGCTCCCATCAATCCGACCAAAACAATCGGCAATCCGGCCAAAAACAGCTGAAGGACGAAAACCGCCGTAAATAATGCCGTCATTCCGACATCAGGTTGCAGCAAAAGCAACCCGACAATCAAAGCAAAAAGCCCCGAAGCAATATATGAACCCGGAAAATAATCATATTTTTTAGCACAATCCAAGAGCCAAGCCGTAACCACGATAAAAATCGGCTTCAATAATTCCGAAGGTTGCAAAGACATTCCCGGAAGACTAATCCATCGTCTTGCACCTTTGACTTCAAATCCCCAAAAGTCGGTAATAACCAACAAACACATCAACACCACAAAACCCAAAATAGAGATTCGCCGCACTGTTTTAAGTTTAAAAAACGAGAGCGTAAAAATACAGCCGATTGAAAGCAAAACATAAATAATCTGCTTACGAATAAAAAAGTAATCATCGGAGCCGATTTTGCGTGCCACCGCCGGACTTGCGGTAATATCCAGGATTATACCGATAGCAAGCAGAGCCAGCGAAACAAACAAAATAACTTTATCAATGGTCCACCACCATTTTACGATAGCGTTGTTGCTTTGACGAGAGAAATTGACCATACCGAAAGCTCCTTAATTAAAGAACACCAACGAACCGACCAACGCCAAAATCAAAGCCGTACTCCAAAAATTTAAGACCACCTTTTTTTCACTCCATCCAAGTTGTTCGAAATGATGATGAATAGGCGCCATTTTAAAGAAGCGCTTACCGGTTTTTTTGAAATAAAGAACCTGAATCATCACGGAAAGGGTTTCGGCAACGAATACAAATCCCACAACGGCAAGCAGAACCTCCTGTTTGGTCATAACCGCGATTGCTCCCAAAATTGCACCCAATGCCAACGAACCGGTATCGCCCATAAATACGCGGGCTTTCGGCTTATTGAAATACAAAAATCCCAAGCACGAACCGACCAAACTCGCACAAACAACGGCAATTTCCGAACAACGCGGAATAAACAGCATATTAAAATCTACGGCATTATGCAAACCGCTGAAATAAGCAACCATTCCGAAGAAGACAAAAGATATAATCAGCAAACCCGAAGCCAAACCGTCAAGACCATCGCTCAAATTAACGGCATTTGAGGCACCCGAAATTACTATTACGGCAAACGGAATATAGAGCCACGAAAGGTTAATAAAAAAGTCGATATACGGAAAATTAAGAACGGTATTAACGCCGCGCGGAGTTGCCGCCGTGATGATACACGCCGCCAACGTTGCCGTCAAGAACTGTAGGAAAAGCTTGGTTTTAGCGGTCATAGCATTTGAGTTTTGCCGTTTAACCTTCCAATAATCATCGATAAATCCGGTAATTCCGTACATCACAAGAATCATCAAACTGACCCATACGAAGTGATAGCTGATATTGGCAAATAACAGAATCGAAATAATCGCCGTTGATAGAATCAAGATTCCCCCCATAGTCGGAGTACCTTTTTTAGTTTCCAAATGCGATTTCGGACCGTCAGTTCGAATCGGCTGACCTTTTTTTTGATAGTGATGCAGAATTTCAATCAGTTTTCCGCCGAAAATCAGGCTTAAAACCAAAGACAAGGCAAATGCCGACAAGGCACGCCAACAAACCGAAAAATCCGGATATAAAAGTGCAAACATAAGATTCTCCCGAATAAACTTTTTAAGTGATATTAAACGCAATATCTAAAATATCTCTTAAAAAATCACAAATTATGTTTAAATTTACGAGAATTTTACTATTATGATTTTATTCTTGCTTCACAAAAGAGGAGAAATTCGATGCCAAAATACTTATTTTTATTGCCGTGCCTGTTTTATGCTTTCAGCGCCTCGGCACAAGAAGCTTTTTTAGATGATGATATGGGGCTGGATTTTGATTCATCTTCAAGCTCATCTACATTCAACGAGCCGAAAAAAACAGAATCGATTGATTCGCAAAAAAGCCTGTCATCGTTCATCTCCAGCAGATTACCGGTATCAGCTGCCAAAAACATTGAAAAAGCAGAAAAGGTTTTTTGTTATACCGTTGATTATCCCTCAGCCGATTATACCGGATACGTTGTCAATGACATGGCGATAACCGGTTCGTGCGGCGAACTTTCAAAAGACGGCATTGAGATGATAAAAAAGGCAATAATGAACAACTCCATGGCTTTTTCAACCGCCAGCGACAACTGCAATATCACACCGAAAATCATGTTGCGTTATTTCAACGGTATTGACAGCACCGACGTTTTGTATTCTTCTCCCTGCCATTCTCTGACATTTTTCCACGGGCAGGAAATAATAACCTTAAATGCCGCTCCGGCAAAAGAGATAATCGATGAAATAGTCAAAGCTTATTCAAACTTAGAAGAAAAATTCATTTCTCCGGCTCTTATGGGGCAGATGGTCGGTAACGGTATGGTAGTTTCCCAGAATCAAAAAGAAATATTAAGAAAGACCGAGACAGCACCATCTCTGAAAAAATGGAGCGAGCCTGAAAAAAATTCCGCTTCGTCGCAGAATGATGCAAAAAATCCCGCCGCACCGATTGAAACACAAACTGCTCCGAAAGGTTGGAACAGACTGAAAAATTAAACTAAAAAACCGCAAGATTTAAGCGCTTATTTATCTTTTAAAAAATCCTGTTGATTGTTCACTCAATCACTTGCCATCGGCGTGCGAATTGTTTATATTCACTCTAACCGCTAAAAGGGATGATTTTATGAAGAAAAAATCAGATTTCAAAACAGCGAGGCTTTATGCCCGAGCATTGTATGACAGCGCCGAATCTGCCGATAATATGTCGCATATCCGGCATGATGTCGATGTGCTTAAAAACCTGAACTTCGCCGCATTGCCGGAAACAGAATGTTTCAATAGTCCGATTATTGAACTTAAAACCAAAATATCGCTGCTGGAAGCAGTTTGTACCAAGCTCGGATTAAAATCTCAAACTCAGAACTTCTTGAAATTGCTCACCGAAAACGGAAATTTTAAGATTCTCAATCTGGTTTTAGACGATTTTATTGCTCTTTACAATAACTCACATAATATTGCCGAGGTTACGGTAGAAACCGTGAAAAAACTTGAACCTCGTCAGGATGCTCTGTTAAAAGAAAAACTTACCGGATTGTTTAGAAAACAAGTTGAGATAAACTATGTGGAGAAGCCGGAAATTCTCGGCGGACTGATAATTAAAAACGGCACGAATCTGATTGATTTATCCGTTGCCGCAAAACTAAAAAAAATTGAACAACTGATGAAAGGAACTGACTAAAAATGTCTGTCAAAGCAAGTGAAATATCTTCGATTTTGAAGGAAAAAATTGCTGATTTTAATTTGGAAGCCGACATGTCCGAAGTCGGACGCGTACTCTCGGTCGGCGACGGGATTGCCCGCGTTTACGGACTTGACAATGTTCAGCTCAATGAGATGGTTGAGTTTGAAAACGGTGTCAGAGGCATGGCTCTTAACTTGGAAGAAGATGCCGTCAGCGTGGTACTGTTCGGTTCCGACGAGGGAATCAAGGAGGGTGACTTAGCAAAAAGAACCGATAAAATCGTAAGTGTTCCGGTCGGCAAGGAAATGCTCGGGCGCGTGGTTGATGCTTTGGGCAATCCGATTGACGGGCTCGGTCCGATTAAGGCTTCAATGTCGAGTTATGCCGAAGTCAAGGCGCCGGGAATAGTCTTAAGAAAAAGCGTTCATGAGCCGGTACAGACGGGCTTAAAAGTTATTGATTCGCTCATTCCTATCGGCCGCGGACAACGTGAGCTTATCATCGGCGACCGCCAAACCGGAAAAACATCAATCATTATTGATACGATTATCAATCAAAAACACATCAATGAAAAAGCGGAAAAAGACAGCGATAAACTGTTTTGCATTTATGTAGCCATCGGTCAGAAACGCTCGTCGGTAGCTCAAGTCGTAAAGACCTTGCGCGACTACGGTGCGATGGACTATACGATTGTGGTTACGGCAACCGCTTCGGATGCGGCACCGTTGCAATTTTTGGCACCTTATTCCGGTACGGCGATGGGAGAATATTTCCGCGATAACGGGATGCATGCCATCATCTTTTATGATGATTTATCAAAGCAGGCCGCGGCTTATCGCCAGATGTCGCTTTTAATTCGCCGTCCACCAGGGCGTGAGGCTTATCCTGGCGATGTATTCTATCTGCACTCTCGTTTACTGGAGCGTGCCGCCAAGATGAGCGAAAAATACGGTTCCGGCTCGCTTACTGCCATGCCGGTAATCGAGACGCAAGCCGGCGATATTTCCGCATATATTCCGACGAACGTGATTTCAATTACCGACGGACAGATTTTCTTGGAAACAAATTTATTCTATCAAGGCGTTCGTCCGGCAGTGAATGTCGGAATTTCCGTATCCCGTGTCGGTTCCGCGGCGCAGATTAAGGCGATGAAACAGGTTTCCGGTTCAATGAAACTTGACTTAGCGCAATATCGAGAAATGGCGGCGTTCTCCCAATTTTCGGCTGACTTGGATAAATCGACCAAACAGCTGTTGGATAAGGGTGCAAAGTTAACCGAATTGTTAAAACAACCGGTACACTGCCCGATGGAAACCGAAGATGAAGTCGTTTCAATTTTTGCCGGCGTAAAAGGCTATCTTTCCGAAATAAAAGTCAGCGATGTTAAAGATTTCGAAGCTCAAAGTCTTAAACAGTTGCATTTGACTTATCCTCAATACTTCGATGAAATAAGAGAAAAGAAGGTAATTTCGCCGGAATTGGAAGAGAAATTGCACGACTTTTATAAATCATTCGTCAGCGAATATTTAAGGGATAGAAAAGAGGCGGTTTAATGGCGGGATTAAAAGAATTACGCACACGCATTGATGCCATCAAATCGACGCAAAAAATAACTGCGGCGATGAAAATGGTTGCAGCATCACGCTTGCGCCGTGTACAGATTCTGGTAGACAAGAATCAAGGCTATGCCGACAATCTCCGTAAATCAGCCAAGCGTGTTATTTATGATATTGAAGCCGAAGAAAAGGAAAAACACATAAAATACATGCGCCCGACTTTGGCTCAGGAAGTAAAAAATCCGCATAAATACGTACTGGTAGTAATGTCGTCGGACCGCGGCCTTTGCGGCTCATACAATACCAATGCCGCCAAAAAAACGATTGCCCGCATAGAAGAACTCAGGAAAAACGGCAAAGAAGTAATCGTTGTTTGCTGGGGCAAAAAAGCCTATGACATTTTGCGCCATACTTATAATGATATCGAGTTTACGGTTTTGGAAACACCAGATAAAAGCGTTTCATACCCTAAGGAGGCGCAAAAAGTCGCACAGAAATTACTTGAGGCTTTCAGCGCCAAAAAATTTGATGTTTGCGAGTTTATTTATGCCGACTTCATCACGGTTATGAACCGCAATTTCGTTTGCGAACAGGTTTGTCCGATTAACTTATTTCCCGACGAGGGAGATAAAAATCTGAATATGGTCAATGGCGCGTTTTACGAATATGTACCGGATAAATTGACGATTTTAGAAAAGATACTGCCGATTATTTTCATCGACAACATTTTTCGGATTTTAGTAAATTCGGCAGCCTCGGAACACAGTGCGCGTATGACTTCGATGGACAACGCCACCAACAATGCCAAGGATATGATAAGCGATTTAACCTTAAAATACAACAGTCTCCGTCAATCGGCGATTACGACCGAATTGATAGAGATTATTGCCGGCGCCGAAGCCGTGTGAGAATAGGAGAATTTCATGAAAGAGAAAACAAAAAATAACGGATATATTTATCAAGTATTGGGCGCTGTTGTTGACGTCAAATTTGATAACGAAAGTGAACTTCCGGATATTTTGACCGCGCTTGAATGTGATAATCACGGAAAAAAATTGGTATTGGAAGTCGAGCAGCATTTGGGAGAATGTGTTGTACGTTGCATAGCTCTCGATTCGACCGACGGATTGGTGCGCGGAATGTCGGTAGTCAATACCAAAGAGCCGATAAAAGTTCCGGTCGGACCGGCATTATTGGGACGTATTATAAACGTTATCGGCGAACCGGTTGATGAAAGAGGTCCGGTAAAAAGCGATATGTATAAACCTATTCACCGCGAAGCTCCCTCGTTTGTTGACCAATCCACTACCGAAGAAATATTGACCACCGGCATTAAAGTTATCGACCTGTTGGAACCATACAGCAAGGGCGGAAAAATCGGTTTATTCGGCGGTGCCGGCGTAGGCAAAACAGTGCTGATTATGGAATTGATTAACAACATCGCCAAAGGACACGGCGGCTATTCGGTATTCACCGGTGTTGGTGAGCGTACTCGTGAAGGTAACGATTTGTACCATGAAATGACCGAATCAGGCGTTATTGACTTAGAGGGCGACAATTCAAAAACCGTACTGGTTTACGGACAGATGAACGAACCGCCGGGAGCGCGTGCGCGTGTTGCTTTAACCGGCTTGACCGAGGCGGAATATTTTCGCGATCAGGAACACCAGGACGTGTTGTTGTTTATTGATAACATTTTCCGTTTCACCCAAGCCGGCTCTGAGGTTTCGGCACTTTTGGGACGTATTCCGTCCGCCGTTGGTTATCAGCCGACACTCGGAACGGACATGGGCGCAATGCAGGAGCGCATCACATCCACTAAAGACGGCTCAATTACTTCTGTTCAAGCTGTGTATGTTCCGGCTGATGATTTGACCGATCCGGCGCCGGCAACAACGTTTGCCCATTTGGATGCCACAACGGTTTTATCGCGTAAGATTTCCGAATTAGGCATTTATCCGGCAGTTGATCCGCTTGATTCCACCAGCCGTGCGCTATCGCCGGAAATTGTCGGTGAAGAGCATTATCAAACGGCACGTCGAGTTCAGGAATTGTTGCAAAAATACAACTCTTTGCAAGATATTATTGCGATTTTAGGTATGGACGAGCTTTCCGAAGAAGACCGAATCGTGGTATCCCGCGCCCGCAAAGTTCAGCGCTTTTTATCACAGCCGTTCCACGTTGCCGAGGTATTTACCGGATTAAAAGGAACTTTCGTAAAACTCGAGGATACCATCAAAGGATTTAAGGAAATTCTGGACGGCAAATATGATGATTTACCGGAATCGGCGTTTTATATGGTCGGAACGATTGAAGAAGCTGTTGCCAAAGCAGAAAAAATGAAAGAAAGCGCTTAAATATGTCAAAAAAAATCGCCTTAAAAATTTATACTCCGGAAAAATTGGCTTTAGACAACGAAGTTTGCCGTGTTGTTTTGCCAGACGGAAGACTGAACCTGACGATTATACCTCAGCGCGCCCCGACATCGCTGATTTTGGAACCGGGAGTTATGCAAATCTTAGATGAATCAGATACCGTCAAAGAACAGTATTTTATTGATACCGGAGTGGTAAACGTGGCATCTGATATTTGCACCATCTCGACATTGCACCTGATTAAAACAAATGCCATCAACAAACATCAAGCCTTAGAAACAGCTTCGGCAGAACCTCAGGCGGCAGATTTTTATAAAATGATAGCAAACTATTTTGATAGTTTCGCACAAACAAAATCTTAGAAACAACCCAAATCAGGAGCGAACGTTGAAAATAGGAATTATCGGAACGGGATATGTCGGACTGCCGACCGGTGTCGGCTTGGCAGAACTCGGCAATAACGTTATCTGCATTGACAGCAACAAAGAAAAAATTGAAAGCTTAAATTCAGGAAAAATCACATTATATGAAGACGGCTTGGAAGAATTATTTATCAAAAATCAAAAGAACGGCCGCCTGAAATTTACGACATCAATGAAAGAAGGCGTTGAGAGTGCCGATGTAATAATCATAGCAGTCGGAACACCGCCGCATCCGGTTACCAAAGAAGCTGATATGCAATATATATACGCCGCCGCAACGGAATTAGCAAAACATCTCCGCGGCTATACGGTTATAGCAACGAAATCAACGGTTCCGGTCGGTACCGGCGATGAAATAGAACAGTTGATAAAAGAAAACAATCCGACTGCGGATTTTGACGTTATATCGTTACCGGAATTTTTGCGTGAAGGTTTTGCCGTACGCGATTTCTTCAATCCGGACAGGATTATTATCGGTGCCGATTCTCCTAAAGCGCTTGAAATAATCAAAAAACTTTACAAACCGTTTGAAAGCAAAACGAACATTCTCTGTGTCAAGCGCCGCTCAAGTGAAACAATAAAATACGCTTCCAATGCTTTTCTGGCGATTAAGATACATTACATCAACGAAATGGCTGATTTTTGCGAAAAAACCGGCGCCGATATTACCGAAGTTGCCAGAGGAATGGGACTTGATAATCGTATCGGTTCAAAATTTTTGAATCCCGGACCGGGATATGGCGGAAGCTGTTTTCCGAAAGACACGATGGCAATGGCAAAAATGGCAGAAAAATATAATGTCGAAATGACCTTGATAAATGCGGCGATTGAAGGCAATCAAAACCGCAAAAAAGAGATGGCAAAAAGGATTTTGACAGCAACCGAAGACATTAAAAATCCGAAAATTGCGGTTTTGGGTTTGGCGTTTAAGGACGGAACAGATGACTGCCGCAAGAGTCCGGCAATGGACATCGTTTGCAATCTGATACAATCCGGCGCCGACATCACGGCTTATGATCCTAAGGCGATGGCAAATGCCTATGAGTTGGTCGGCGATAAAATCAAATATGCAGATAATATGTATGATTGCCTGAAAAATGCTGATATTTTGACGATTTTAACCGAATGGAGCGAATTCAAAACACTTGATTTGAAAAAGGCTTCAAAGTTAATGCGCCACAAAGTTATCATTGACTGCCGCAACTTAATTGATAAAAAATCAGCACTGAAAAACGGCTTTATCTACCGTGGAATCGGTAAAAAAATACCAAAAAAAATTTTAAAGGAGAAAATAAAATGATATTGGTAACGGGCGGTGCCGGATATATAGGTTCACACACGGTTAAATACCTTTTAGATGAAGGTTTTGAAGTTATTGCAGCCGACAATTTAATTTACGGGCATCAAAAAGCGATTGACAATCGAGCAAAATTTGTACTTGCTGATTTAATGGATATGAAATCTCTGAAAAATTTATTTGATAACAACAAAATTGATGCGGTTATTCATTTTGCTGCCTTTGCTTATGTTGGGGAAAGCGTGGAAAATCCGGAAAAATATTATTATAATAATGTGGTCGGCACCCTCAACTTATTGCAGGCAATGTTGCAACATAATGTAAAGAAGATTGTATTTTCGAGTACTTGCGCCACTTACGGCGAGCCGCAATACACTCCGATTGACGAGAATCATCCGCAGTCGCCGATTAACCCATATGGACGAACAAAACTTATGATTGAGCAAATATTTGCCGATTATGAAAAAGCCTACGGCTTAAAACATATTGCTTTAAGATATTTCAATGCGGCAGGTTGTTCAAACGATGGTCGAATCGGCGAGAGCCATACGCCTGAAACCCACCTAATTCCGTTGGTTTTGCAAACTATTAACGGCAAACGCGATAAAATAAAAATATTCGGCACCGATTATGACACGCCGGACGGGACCTGTATCAGAGATTATATTCACGTTGAAGATTTAGCTTCGGCTCACTGTTTGGCATTGCATAAATTGGATGAATACAGCGGATGTATCAATCTCGGAACCGGCATCGGAACATCGGTAAAAGAAATCATTACCGCCGCCGAAGAGGTAAGCGGAAAATCATGTCCGGTTGAAATTGCCCCGCGTCGTGCCGGCGATCCGGCAAGACTATATGCCGATAATCGAAAAGCCAAAGAGCTTTTAGGCTGGCACCCGAAATATACAAACATAAAAGAAATTATCCGCACGGCATGGAACTGGGAACAAAATAAAAAATATTGATGTAGATAAAAAAAATAAACACCATTTCACACCAATTAAAATGGCCTGTCTTTAATTTAAGTTTTGAGTTGCTTTTTTAATTTTGATATAATTTTTCGCCTGTGTTCACAAATATAGGTAGAATTATGAGGGTATAATTTTTTCAATATTTCTGTAATTTCATTATCAGAGTACCGATGTGGTTGCTGCTCTGCTTCAATCGTAATAACCTGACAATCATCCACTGATATAAGACATTTACAATGATTATCATGGCAAGTCGAAGTCGGTATATTCAACACTTCTTTTCCATTAATTTTAATTGATGTATAATCTATCCAAACAGGAAAACGCTCGCCGTTAGCATCATAATTATCAGGCCCACGAAA
>ONLJ01000054.1 GCA_900318605.1 uncultured Rhodospirillaceae bacterium
AACCGAAAAAATCTCGCTGAAGATGTTCATCGGTAATAACAACGGCACCGGTTCGATGAATTTCTTAAAATAACTTTTTATTCCGGCATTTTTTATCGCAAAATAAGGAATTGCCATGAAAACTACCGTCGCTAATGCCATGGTTGTGCTTAACGAAGCGGTCGGCGGACGAAACCACGGAATAAAAGTCAGTAAATTGCAGGTAAAGATAAAGCAAAACAAGCCCATCGCCATGCCGAGATATTTGTTGTTTTTACTCCCTCCGGCTTCTTTGGCTTCGGATTGCAGCCATGTTACAAGCATTTCAAGCAGGAGTTGCCATTTTGAAGGAGTTTTTTCGGCGCTCAAATTGCGGGTGGAAAAAAAGCATATGGTCGCAATCAGTAAAATCACAAGCCAGCTGTTGAAAATCGTAACGTTAATCGGTAATCCGCACAAATCGAAAAGTTTGATTGCTTCATAGCTTTCCAAGCCCAAATGCTTATCAGGCGAGGGCAGGGCAAAAAGCTGAGAAAAATCAACGTTCTCGATTATCATTTTTTAAGCATCCTCTTTTTTCAAAAGTCCTTTAACGATGGCAACCACAAACATTTTTGTGAGAAAAAACGATAGGATATAAATTAAAATCAGTATCAGATTACGTTCGCAAACGAGTATCAATACTCCCAGAAACATCGCAATTCGCAAAAATGCCATCAGTGCAAACATTCTGATTTTGTGCTTAAATTCATCTAAGTGATTTATGCTCCATCGCATACTCTGAAAATAAGCCATACCGACCGCAATTCCGCAGAAAAAAGCAAATATCATGCGCCAAAGCGGTGCGTTTTGCCAAGCTGTTTCCCAAAAATCAGGCGTGTTCATTTTTCTTCATCTCCTTATTGATTTCTTCTTGTAATTTTTTTTCGCTTTCAGCAATTTTTTTATCTTCGATTTTTATCCAGAAATAAGCGTTTGTCATACCCCAGACAAAGCCGCAGAAAATCAGAGAAAGCCGCCACGAAAAACTGACCGGATAGTGCGTGTCCAAAAATGTTCCGCCCCAAATTCCGAGTAAAATCGGAATGATAATAACTCCGCCCAAGGCAGCAATAAGCCCGAAGCTGACATGAATTTGCTGCTCTTTTTTTAATTTGAGCATTACTGCTTTGCGCGCCAAATCGGAAGCCAACTCTTCGGCGTTTTTATTCTCAAATTCCGCCATTTAAGTCGCCTCCTTTCAGATTTTTGAAGCCGCGCAACATGCCGATTTCGAGTCTTGCCATTGCGGTATTTAACTCTTTTCGCTGTTCATCGGCTTTTTTGAACTCTTGCAAAATCGTTGATTTCAGCTCATCCAAAGTGTCGCCCAAAACTGCTTGTTGAACACTCAATGTAATGCTTTTGCCTTTTTTTACCGCAACTCCGGTGTGACAAGCAATGTATTTTTGCTCGCCACTCTCGTCAGTATATGCCGCGATTGACGGTTTTAAAACGGATGCAAAATCTATGTGCTTAGGCAAAAAGGTGTGGCAACCGTTCAAAAACTCAAGTGAAATTTTTTGAACTTCCTTGTTTAAGACTTCTCCGAGCGGGGTGCAGACAATCAGCCTCATCAGGCACTCTCCTCAAGTTTAAGACGTTCGTATTCGGCTCTTTTTTCTTTTGTTTTTTCCAAGACTTCATCAATCGAACCGACCATAAAAAAGTCATTTTCCGATAAATACGAAAATTCGCCCGATAAAATGCGCTCGCAACCCTCGATGGTGTCGCTTAAATCAACCGAACGCCCTTTTATGCCGGTAAATTGATAGGTGGTAAAAAACGGTTGAGTTAAAAAGCGCTCTAATTTTCGTGCTGTTAATACGGTTTGCTGGTCTTTTTCCGGCAACTCGTCAAAACCTAGCATGGCAATAATGTCTTTTAAGTCCTCATATTCAGCAAAGCATTTGCGTACCGCAACCGCTGTATTGTAATGGCGTTCGCCTACAATTTGAGGATTGAGCATATTAGATGATGAATTAAGCGGATCGACAGCAGGATAAAGCCCTTGTGCTGCCCGCATACGCGATAGTACAATGTTTGATGAAAGGTGGGCAAAAGTATGCACTGCCGACGGATCGGTAAAGTCATCAGCAGGAACATAAACCGCTTGAATCGAGGTTATTGCCGCATCTTTGGTTGAAGATATTCGCTCTTCCAAAGCTGCAATATCGGTGCTAAGTGACGGCTGATAACCAACACGTGACGGCATCTGCCCTAAAAGCACAGAAACTTCGGAACCTGCCTGCACAAAGCGGAAAATGTTATCAACTAAGAACAAAACGTCTTTTTTATCATGGTCGCGAAAATATTCCGCCATCGTCAGCGCCGAAAGTGGTACACGAAAGCGCACTCCCGGAGCCTCATTCATCTGTCCGTAAACCATCACGGTTTTGTTTAATACTCCTGCCTCTTTCATCTCTCGATAAAGCTGTTCGCCCTCACGCGAACGTTCGCCAACACCGCAGAATATGCTTACACCTTCGTAGCGACCGACCATATTATTGATAAGTTCGGTAATCAATACTGTTTTGCCGACACCGGCACCGCCGAAAAGTCCGGCTTTTCCGCCGCGTTCCATCGGAGCAAGCAGGTCAATCGCTTTGATTCCGGAAACAAAAATTTCAGGTTTGGTTTGACGCTCGGTTAATGATACGGAATCGTTGTGTATCGGTCTTTTCGGAGCATTTTTCGGAGCTTCTTTTTTATCAATCGGCTCGCCGAACATATTAAACATTCGGCCTAAAATATGTTCACCGACCGGAACTTCAATCTGAGTTTTTAAGTCGATAACTTCCATATTGCGCGATAGGCCGTTGGTTGAACCCATCACGAGCGCACGCACGGTTTTTTCATCGGCATAACCCTGTACTTCAGCAGTTAAATTGCCGATTTTTAAAGCACCGTTGATTGCCGGAAGTTCACGGGAAAATTCCGCTTCGATAACACTTCCTCTGATTGATTTAATATATCCGATGTTTTGTTTTGTCATTTTGCGCCCTCATATACGGCAATTTAGATATGTCTTGAAAGCATATTTTCCAAGACTTATTTTTTTGATATTGTAGCAAAAAATGTCTTAAAGTTGTATTAAAGGGATGGTTTTTATATACGGGATCCTCGTTTAGCTTTGCTCGCACAAGGATGACAGTAGAAAAAACGCTCGCCCAAGGATGACATGAAAAGAGAAGTGTTCGGAATAACAGGAGAGGGGGAAAACAAAATCGGCGGGGGATAATTCCACCTCCGCAGATTGTTATTAATTTAAAGGCAATAATCGTTTGGGAAGTAGGGCAAAATTTCATAAATCTTCAACATTACAAAATGGTAGAGTGAAATTAAAGCAAAAATATGTTGACAAAAACGGAAAATCACGCTACAATGTGAGTACAAAAATACTATTATGGAATATTATGAAAATGCTTTTTTCGAGCTTCTGTGATAGTGTTTCAAAATGATTGTTTAACGTTTTAAAAAATAAAATTATGGATAAAGAGTTGGAGCGCCTTATTAAAGAGGCAAGGGAAAAAGAGTATTTGCATAGGCACATGCTCGAATGTGTGAAGTACATAGTGGAGGCAGGGAGGCTTCCCAAAATCGTCGATTTGGCGATTGAGTGCTCGCCGGCTTTCAAGAGCGAAGAAATTCGTAACAGAATCAAAAAGGCTCTTGATGTACTTAAAGTTACGAGCAGTCCGAAGGAGCTTCAGGAGGCATTGTTTGCTTCCAAGGAGTTCAGAAAGGCCAAGTTCGGTTGCGAGTGGGAGCTCCCTGTGTTCGTAGCACAAGGGATCGTTCTCGATCTCTTAGAGGGCAGAAGCGTTTTGTATCCTCGTGCTGAGGATATAAGAAACTCCAAGCTTTTCTTCAATACAGTCCTGACCTATATCCCTGAGGGGATGACGATGGACGAATTCGAGAGAGTAAAGCACTCCTGGGTGGAAGAGCTTATTGCAAACCACTTCGAGCTTGCTTAAAAAAAATACGGATTCGGGGCGAAAGCTCCGAGTCCGTTTTTGTTTGTTACGGTAAATTGCTCTCGACTCGAGTCGGAATCTAATAAATGTCCCTATAATATATATAATTTAAAAGTGTAAAAAAGCATATCAGAGAAAAAATCTGATTCTTTTGCACAGGTTGTGGATAAAAATTGATATAAAGCTAACATTTTGATTTAATTATATTTATTATCTTGAAATCTGATTTTATGTGTGGTAAAAACAAAAAATGCTGCGCTGAAATATAAAAAAACAAAAAAAAATAAAAAAAGGAGTTGACAATGGGAGATGAGTGGTATATAAAGCGCGATACCGGCTTGAGAGGAGCTAAACGAAAGAAATGAAGTTTGGCAAGGGGAAGGTCGGGTTCGGCGAGATAGCCGAAGGTTATAGAAAATCGTGAAGATGTAACTTATAAGAGGATATGCAGACGGTGTATCGGAAAAGATATAAAGTCTAGCATATTAGAAGTAAAGGAACCTAGAGAAA
>ONLJ01000074.1 GCA_900318605.1 uncultured Rhodospirillaceae bacterium
GCGGCATAAATTCAACGTGAGTAAAGCCCATGTTGCTGACATAAGGAACCATATAATCAGCTAATTCTCGGTAGGTCAAAAACTCTCTGCCGTTTTCTCCTTTGCGACGCCATGAACCTAAATGTACTTCGTAAATCGACATCGGGCGGTCATAAGTGTTGGTATTTTCTCTTTGTTTGAGCCATGCTTCGTCATGCCATTTGTAACGATTGATGTCAAACACAATCGAAGCGTTTTTCGGACGAACTTCGGAATAAGTCGCCAAAGGATCGGCCTTGCTTAAAATGTAATTTTCCTGCGTTTTAATCTCAAATTTATAGTATTCGCCTTCTACCAAATTCGGAATAAATATATCCCAAATTCCGCAGCTTAAATGACGGCGCATGACATCTGTTCGACCGTCCCAGTTATTGAAGTTTCCGACTACCGAAACACGCTTGGCATTCGGCGCCCATACAGCAAATCCCACGCCTTTAACGCCGTCAATTTCCATGACGTGCGCGCCGAGTTTTTTATAAATTTCGCGGTGGTTTCCTTGAGCAAACAAATACTCGTCAATATCGCCGATTATTGAAGAAAATCGGTATGTATCCTCACTGGTATAAACATTTCCCTTGTCATTGGTTATGCGCAATTTATACTTAAAATCTTGGTTTTTATCACTGTTGAATTGAAAAAATCCGCGCTCGTCAAGCTTGGTCATTTTTCCCATTGATTTGCCTTTTTCATCAATGATTTCAATCTCAGCGGCAAATGGTTGAAATGTTCGAATAAATACTTTTTTTGAACCCTTATCCCGATGTATTCCCAATACGGCAAAAACGTTTGAATGGTCACCGTTGATAATAGCTTCGATTTCTTCTTTCCCTAAAAGATTATCCATAAATAAACTCCTTTAATTTCGGCTTATAAAATAATAGCTGGTTTCGGTTTTTAAATCATCGGAAGCATGATAACTTTTTCCGTGCAAAATTGCAAGTAAATTATCCGAATTTAAAATAAAATATCCACCTGATGAATTTTTGTATTGACAAAAAAAATAATAATGTGTACAATTAGGACAATATTAAAGCTTTATGCGTATGAAAAATGTATTATTCTTTGGTGCTTTACTGTTATTGACAGCATGCACCGGTAAGTATCAAATGGCTCCCGAAAATGCTGACGTGTATATCGTCGATTCGGCAGTCGTAACCCACAGTGGACAGTTTATTGAGTTTAATCTCAGAGATGTTGATGACATCTTTGTTGTTCCGGTTACAAATTGTCTGGACGGAGTTGACTACGAAAAGGGTACGATAATCCTTGTGAATGAGGATTATGAAATCAGTAAGGTATCTAACGTATCAGATGTGTTAGTTTGCGGGTTGTTTGTGTTGTTCGTCATATTGATTACGGCGACGGCAACTTTCAAATGGAAGAAAAAATAAGATAACGGGCAGAGCGCCCGTTATTTTTTTATCAGTATTTCAATAATGACTAAAAAAGGCAAAATTTTCAAGTTTTTCTCTTTTGTTCAAATCTTTCGGTTTAGTAAGTTTTTTAGTCATTGTTGATTTTTATTTATGTTAGAAAATAGGTTCCTTTATCCAATAAAAAATTACGATTTTTAGCAATTATCTTAAATAAGATGTTGACTTTTGCGGTCGGTTATGCAACCATAAAATGCAAATTTTAAGGAGATTTGTTATGGATGGGTTTGAGTATGTTGCTACACTTTCTATCGAAGAGAAAATCCTCTTCCTGCGCCTGATTATCAAGATTATCAGTGAGGATGGAGAAATCGATAAGTATGAACGCCAATTTATTAGAAATTTAGCTAAGCAGTATCAAATTCCAGCAGAATATGCCGAACAAATCAATGCTCCGAGCAATTTTGAAGAATTGGTTAAAGAGGCGCAGGAAACTCTCGACCGGAAAAAATCTCTTTATTTGATTAAAGAATTGCTGGCGGTTGCTAATACCGATAACGAATTCAGTGAAGATGAAGTTGAATTTGTGGTTAAAGTAAGCGAAAAACTAGGTATCGAAAGTGAAAAAGTAGTTGAGCTTAATCAGTTGGTGCTCGACCGGTTGAACTGGTTAAAACGTTATCGCCGCGCACTTGAAATAGATGAATAAGTAAATTGAAGTTTTTTAAAAGCCATTCAATTTTTGAAATTGATGGATTTGTACCGGTCTGTTTGATAATAAGATAATCAAAAATAAATAATTATTATTTTGTTTTTACTTCAGTCAACATTTTATTTGCAGTTGAATAATCAAATTTGCCGGTTCCCAAAACCGGAGGTTTTTTCATGTAAATTACGGTTTTCGGAACCCATAATTCACTAAATCCTTTTTCCCTAAAGAATTTTCTCAATTCTGCAACCGACGGATTTTCGTGATTGGTAATCAAAATCAGTTGTTCGCCTTTTTTCTCATCTGGGGCGGTTAAAATTCCCTGAACGGCTCCGGAATAAAGCTGTTCTATTGCTTGTTCGACTGAGGTTAACGATATCATTTCGCCGGCAATTTTGGCAAAGCGTTTGGCTCGTCCTTTAATCGAAATAAAGCCGTCGGCATCAATCGAAACTATATCTCCGGTGTCATACCAGTTATCATTTAGCGGTTGCAATACTCCCGGCTTGTCGGATTTCATATATCCGAGCATAATGTTATCTCCATGCACCCAAAGCTGACCGCCGTCGTCAACTCCGGCTACCGGCTCTATTTTATAGCTGATGTGAGGCAATAACCTTCCCACTGTTCCTTCTTTTATGTACATCGGGGTGTTTAAGCTGATAACAGGTGATGTTTCGGTCGAGCCGTAACCTTCTAGAATTCGGACACCGAATTTTTTCATCCACAAATCTGCGGTGGTTTCTTTCAATTTTTCACCGCCGACAACTGCATATTTCATGTTGAAAAAGTCATACGGATGTCCCATGCGCCCATAGCCGTAGAAAAATGTATCCGTTCCGCAGACAATTGTTGCGTTGGTGTCATACACTAACGACGGTACAATGCGATAGTGCAACGGCGACGGATAGAAAAATGTTTTAATGCCTGCTAAAATCGGAATTACTGTGCAAACAGACAAGCCGAAAGAATGAAACATCGGTAAAGCATTAAAGAATACATCCGTCGAATTGACCGAAAGAACCGAGGTAAGTTGATAACGGTTTGCTTGCAAATTTTTATGCGATAACAGTACTGCTTTCGGCATTCCTTCCGAGCCTGATGTAAACAAAACCACTGCCGCTTTTTCTGCCAAATTTTGCGGTTTTTGTTCTTTCAAATAGCGTGCGAAACCTTTGAGTTTATCAATAAGCGATATTTGTTTGGCAAAACTTTCCAGATAAACAACCTTCGTGCCATTTCCCCTAATTGCTTTTTCCACATCTTCCAGATGTGCCATTTGAATAAAGCGTTCCGATGTGATTACGGTCTTGATTTTTACGGTATTGATGCACGAAATAATCTGTCCGATACCTTGCGAGAAATTAAGCATTACCGGCACTTTATCAATCGATTGTAAGGCAAAAAAACTGACCACATTTGCCAAAGAGTTCGGCAACATCAAAGCTATGTAGTCTTCCTTAAATGCCGTTTCATAAGCCTTGCCTAACACGTAGGATTTTTTGATTAAATTATTATAGGTTAAAGGTTTGCGCGAAATGTCTTCGGCTATTTTTTGATTTTGACCGTAAAGGGCGGCCGCACTTAAAAGGGAAGTAAATAAATGCTCGTTGATATCGGAAGTGGCATACATCATATCGACCATTAAATCATAAAGTTTCATCGAAACATAATGCCGCCGTTCTCTGCCCTTAAGCTCGTTCGGAATCATAAATTTTTGTGCCGGTAAAATAGTCATCTTGATTTTCGGGAAAGCTCGAGTTTTTAATTTATGTTTGAGATATGAAAATTTGCTGAACTGAGCGCCGTTTATGCGTACGGGCACAATTACCGCCTCGGCTCTTTGCGCCACAACACCGGCACCTTCATATACTTTCATCAAACCGCCGGTAACGCTGATTCTCCCTTCCGGAAAAATCATTATTTTTTTGTTTTTCTTCACTTCATTTATTAGTGAGCGAATAGCCATCGGATTGGTCGGATCTAAAGGATATAAATCCACAAGAAGCCCGAACAGCTTGATGTACCATTTTTTCGCCCATTCGGTATTGATGGCAAAAGTAACTCGGAAAGGCATAAATGTTGCCATCAGTATCCCATCCAACAGCGAAGTATGATTAGCCACAATCAAAACCCGCTTGCCGGCATTTTTGAGATTTTGAGTTCCTTTCACATCCACGCGGAAAAGCACTTTAAGCAATCCTTGCAAAATTGAGCGCAAAAGCGCATCCGGCAATAACTTGCAAATATAAAAGAAAACACCGATACCGGCAAGCGCAACAATTAAAAACAACTGCGGAATCGTTAATCCGAATGCTAATAAAAGAGCGGCAAATACTGAAATGCAAGCCATACCCAGAGCATTCATAATATTGTTCCCGCCGATGATGGTGGCAGTATAGGCCTTAGGTGCTTTGGATTGCATCAGGGTATTTAAAGGAACGATATATAATCCCCCGAAAAATGCCAAGAAAAACAGTGATAAACTAATCCCGACAGCGTTTGGTCTTTGCGTAAAAAAATCACTGAAACCGACTATGGAATTAAAATGCGGATAATCGCCGGTCAAAACATAAAGAGCGTAAAAACAAACGGCGATTGCCAGTGCACTAATCGGAATATAAGTCGTTTGTACGCCTTCTTTCATCAATTTTTCACAAGAAAGAGAACCTAAGGCAACGCCGACGGAAAATAAAATAAGGAAGAATGTAATAACCGTGTTTGAGGCATATAAAACAGTACCGGATAAAGGATAAATTTGTACGGCGATAAATGCACCGATCGTCCAAAACCAAGTAGCTCCCAAAATAGAACGAAAAACAATTTTATGCCTTTTGATAAGTGTGATTGTTTTTTTGGTAGCCTTAAAAATGTTTTTTGATATTTTTGCCTGCGGGCGTACCGGCGTAGCTTGAGGAATGTTCCACGCTGAAAGAACACCGGCTGCGGATAAACCGATCAGCAGTAAAATTACAAGTTCAATCGGTAGTAATGTGCCTATGATTAAACCCAATAAAATAGCAATATAAGTTGAGGCTTCGACATAGGCATTACCAGCAACCAATTCTTCGGGTTTCAGTTGTTGTGGTAAAAGCGAATATTTAACCGGACCAAAAAATGCCGATTGAACACCCATTAAAGTTAATAAAACTATTAGAAGAGGAATGCTTTGCAAAAAATAAACAAATCCAACCAATAGCATCAGAATCAATTCGGCAACTTTTAAGGAACGTGCCACGCGTGAACGGTCATATTTATCTGATACTTCTCCGGCGGTTGCCGAAAATAAAAAAAACGGAATAATAAATAAGGCGGCAATAATATTGGATAAAATGTCGGCCTGTTTTGCCATTCGTAATGTTACCAACATTAACAAGGAATTTTTGAATAAGTTATCATTTAAAGCACCAAAAAACTGCGTTAATAACAAAGGTAAAAAACGCTTTGACTTGAGTAAATTATCAGACATATTTTTTCCCTTATTTTTAGTTCAATGCTTGTCAGGGTAAACAAAATATATCGAATTTGCAAGCGTAAAATGATTTTTTAAACGGGCAATATAAAAGTTGTTGCAATCATTTAGCTTAAAAATCCTGTGTCAGATAATTATATCATTCGCATTTTTAATTAACACTGCATTATAGTAGTATATCTTTTTTTTATAAACTTAAAATACATGCTGTCAGTAGAGGAACCGAAAGGTTATCATCTATTCTAATTTTATCCTCAAACAGTTCGGCCAGAGTCGCCGCAGAGCAAGCAAGAACACTACACATTCCAAAAGGATGTATAGTGCTTAGAATTATATTAACTAAAACTGCAGAAAAGAAAAACGCCAACGTGCCTTCAAGAGTTTTGTTTTTATATATTTTAATCCTTCCATATGCTTTTCCGACCAGTGCCGCAGCACTGTCAGCAACCAGCATCACAGTCAATCCGATTATAGCAGCATATTTATTGAAAAAACATGAGCAAATCAATGCCGCCGTCAACACATATATCGAGCCGGTAGGATGAAATTTTTCATTCGTTATTTCTTTATTGCGCAGTGTTTTATAAAACAAAGATCCGAATGTTTTCCGCGCCCAGCGATAACGCTTATAATAGCCGTATTCGAAAATAAAATCACCGATAAGCAAAAATAAAAACAAACAAACAGCAGTCTGCCCAGGCAAAATATAAATTATATAAGGAATCCACAGTGAGCTTAAGTGAACAGCTTTTCGTCTGATTTCTTTTTTTATCGATTTCCAATTATTTTGCAATTTTTCCTCGATTGGATTTTTCATAACCATCATAATACATGACATAACCCATACCGGATGCAATCTCAAGAACAAAAAAATTGCTGTGTGGATGAATTAAATAAAGTTTTATGTATAAAAGCGATAAAATCTCTTGCGAAAATATCGTTATATATTATAAATATGTTTAGCTTATTGCAAATATTGGGAATGAACTATGCCTTTATTGATTGTATTTTGCGGCTTTATGTTATTTGCTTCGGCAAATTGGATTATTCGTAAGTTTGGTCCTGTTACATATGAGCAAATATTGTTCCATTTGAACATGCCGTTTCATTCGGAAGTTCGCTTGATTCTAAGTTATTTACAAAATACTGTAATGCTTGGGGCAATTATTGTTTTTTTACTCTGGCTGTTCACTTCTCAGATGTATCGTCTTAAATTTAAAAAAATAGAAAAAATCCGTTCTTATATATACAGCCATCGCTGGTTTTTAAGCTTAGGGTGGTTTATTTTTTGCGCAATATATTTTTTCGTACGCATGAATGTGTGGACTATGCTGACATATCATAGTTACAAGCGCGAAGTTTCTAACTTTTATGAACAAAATTACGTATTACCGCAAAATGCTAAAATTACTTTTCCGGAAAATAAAAAAAATCTGATCATAATATTTATGGAAAGTATGGAATCAACTTTTGCACAAACTCCGCGCCACAATTATTATCAAACAGATTTAATTCCTGAACTGCATAATCTGGCAAAACAAAACATCCATTTCAGCGATAGTGAATATTTGGGCGGCGAATATGCAATAGACGGAACTCAGTGGACGCAAGCCGCATTATTTGCCAAAACATGCGGCGCACCAATCCAATTGCCGATAAAAGAAGTTTATTTGATTAGTCCTAAAGGAGAATTTTATCCTAATGCTTGGTGTTTGTATGATATTTTGGCAGAGCAGGGGTATAATGAGAGCTTTTTGGTTGGGTCAAGCGGCACATTCGCCGGCTTAGATCATTTTGTTAAAACGCATAGAAATCAGCGCTTGTTAGATATTTTGCACTATGCCGGAGAGCAAGGGAAAAAATTGTCATACAAAGAAAGAGGTGAAAGTATTGCCGATAAAAAATTATATGTTTTGGCAAAAAATGAATTAAATCGTTTAGCAGAGCAAAATAAGCCTTTTGTATTCACGATGATGACCTTGGATACGCATTTCGGCTCACAGGAATTTTCGGGCGATGTTTGCGGTTATAAGTATGGCAAGAAAAAAAATCTTAAAAATGTTGTGTCATGTGCCGATTTTCAAATCGGACAATTTGTTGAGTGGTTGAAACAGCAACGATTTTATAATGATTCTGTCATAGTTCTCTTAGGCGATCATTTAATGATGCGAAATCCAAAAGAAGAAAATTTGATACGTCATCCGCTGAATATATTTATCAATTCAGTTATATCGGCAAATAAAACAAAAAATCGTATTTTTACTCCGTTTGATATTTATCCGACCATTGTCGAAAGTATGGGGGCAAAAATCAGTGGGCATCGTCTTGGTTTAGGAACTTCATTATTCAGTGACGTTGCCACCTTAACCGAAGAAAAAATGACTCTTAAAGAAATGGATATCGGTGTGCGTAAATCATCTGAAGTTTATGATTGGTTGCTTTATGGTAAAAAGTTGAAATAATAAAGGGAAAAGTAGGTTTATTTTTTATCATAGAATAAATTAGTTAACAAAAAAAAGCACCACAAAGGGCGCTCATTTTGTTGGCTGCTTCACCTGGACTCGAACCAAGATTGACGGAGTCAGAATCCGCTGTCCTACCATTAGACGATGAAGCATTCTTTTTATTTTATGGCACTGTCATAAGCTATTTTTATCCGCTTGTCAAATATTTTTATCCATAACTATTCACTTTTTTTTAAGGTGTGCTACATTAAAATTGGCTAAAAGGAGAAAATTATGGCTGAAAAATCGGTTTTTGCGGAACTCTTAAAATTTTTGCTTAACGGTAACAATAAATCCGAAGTCAAAAATATTTCCGCTCAAGATGCTGTTTCTTTGCAGAAAAATTATATCGAAAATTTAAGCAAAAATAAAACAGATATCTGTTCTCCGCCGTATCTCGAAATCGCTAAACAGCTCTCAAGCGATAAGTCCGAAATTTTTCAAGCCGCGGTTTTTTATTTGACGCAAATTTCCGAAAATGAAAGCCGCTATGCCGCTCCGATTATCAGTATTTTGAAAAAATGTAAAAAGGGAAAAAAGCGTTCTGCTGAAGATTTGACATACCTCGAATTTTGCCTTGATAAGTTAGAAAAACAAAACTCGGCTTTTTCGATAAAAAAATAAATCTTTGCCGCGACAATTAGGATAAATTACGCATAAGACTTGACTTTTGCCACCGTTATCATAAAGCATGCGCAAGGGAAATCATCGGAAAAAAATATGGCAAAAATCATAAGCTCGGAAATTGTGGCCGGCTTTTTTAAAACCGGACAGACAATAATGATAGGCGGCTTCTTAAATTGCGGTTCGCCGTCTATGGTGATTGAGGAGTTACTTAAATCTGAAATTAAAAATTTAACACTCATTGCCAATGATACAGGAACTCCGGATTTTGGCAAAGAAAAATTGGTTGCCGCACACAAATTGAAAAAAGCTATTGTTTCACACATCGGAACAAACCCCGAAACCGTGTCGCAATACAATTCCGGCGAATTGGAGGTAAGCTTGGAACCTCAAGGCAGTATCGCCTAGCGTATCCGCGCCGCAGGCGCAGGTTTGGGTGGTGTTTTGACTCCTACCGGTGTCGGAACATCGGTTGCAGAAAATAAACGCCTTATAAATGTTGATGGAAAAGATTACTTGTTGGAAACTCATCTGTTTGCCGAACGCGTGGCGGCAGAACTTAAAAACGGAAGTATCGTAACTTTGGGAATCGGTTTGCTGACTAAAGCCTTAAAATACTTGCCTCCTGATTTAACCGAAATAAGCCCGATATCCTCCATTGAAGATGTTAAGCAAAGCACTATGGCGGAATTTGAGCTTGCTTTTGCCTAAAAGCAAAAAGAATAAAAATTTATGTTGATTTATAGAAAAATTTCTTTATACTGACCTCAGATAGGTAAAACTGTCCGAGGTGTGGTAGCCTCTCAGAAAGCGTTTGTGCAAAACGAAATTTTGTACGCTTAGCAGTTATGTGTATGACTGGAAGGCGGCAAAATAGCCGTTTTACATAACAACATATATAACTGCAGGGATATATGCCTGTTTTAGGCAAATATGTCGCACTATTCTTTCTGATAGTTACCAACTTCCAGTCGCCTTATCGGCGACATTTTTATTGGTCAACTAAAAAGGGAATATAAAAATGAAAAAAATTTTGTTATTGGCAGGCGTTGCTTGCTTGTTTTCTGCCCAAGCCGGTGCAGAGTCCTTTATTCTTAATCCGTATATTTCAGCTAAGGCTAAATATTCTTTTATGGATAACAACGCAACATTTAAGGCATATCGTACATATAAGGATGGCTCTACAAGAAATGAAAGCGCTAAAGATAGCACTGATGATAACGTTTTCGGCGGAAGTTTCGCATTGGGTTTGAGAACACAATTGATTTATGGTGCTCTGCGCAATGAGTTTGAGTACACCCGCAACGCCGATGCAAAAAAGTCACATACCGAAAGTGACGGAGAAAAATATGAATCTAAATTAAAAAGCGAAGCTTTTATGTTCAATACTTATTATGATATTGAAACAAATTCTCCGATTACTCCATACATCGGAGCCGGTTTGGGTGTTTCCAGACTTAAATACTCAGAATCATACCCGAATATGCCGGAAGAAAACGGCAGCCTTAAACACTCAAACTTTGCTTGGCAGGTAGGTGCAGGTGTCGCTTATGATATTAACAGAAATCTGGCTCTTGATTTAGGTTACCGCTATATGGATTACGGTCATTTCAACAAAACTGAAACCGATAATAATGAAGAAAGAGATAAAACCGAAAAAATTAAGGTGGAATCTAAGGCTCACGAGATTTTACTCGGACTTCGTTACACATTCTAAAATTAAAACATCAAAAATTTTTTCAATAATAGAGGTCGGTATTATTACCGACCTTTCTTGCATACAAAAAAATCCTGCCGCGAAAGCAGGATTTTTTGATGTAAAAATTTGTCTTTTACTATTTTTTCATTATGGCAACGCCCGGAAGAACTTTTCCTTCCATCCATTCCAAAAAGGCGCCGCCGGCTGTTGAAATATAAGTAAACTTGTCAGCAACGCCGGCACTCTCAAGTGCGGAAACCGTATCGCCGCCGCCGGCAACACTTGTCAGCTTTCCGGCGGTCGTTAATTCGGCTGCCTTTTTAGCAACTGCATTAGTTGCAGCATCAAACGGTTTTAATTCAAATGCACCGAGCGGACCGTTCCAAACAAGTGTTTTGCATTCAGCCATTTTTTCACAGATATTTTTAATGGTTTTTTCGCCGACATCAAGCAGAGTTCCGCCGTCCGGAATGTTATCCAAATCAACGGTTTTATGCTCGGCATTCGCGGCAAATTCTTTTGCCCATACCAAATCACAAGGCAAAATTATTTCGCATTTGTTTTCTTTTGCCGTTCTTAAAATTTCTTTGGCCGTATCAAGCATATCCATCTGAACAAGAGAGTTGCTCTCGTTTATCTTGTCATAACCCAAAACTTTCAAAAAGGTGTGAGCCATACCGCCGGAAATTACCAGTTTGTTGACTTTCTTGACCAGATTGTTCAACAAATCAAGCTTGGTCGAAACCTTTGAACCGCCGACAATCGCCATCAGTGGGCGTTCCGGATTGTTCAATCCCGAAGTTAAGGCGTTTACTTCTTCAGCCATCAAAAGTCCCATCGCTGATGGTAATTCTTTTGCGGCGGCAACCATTGAAGCATGGGCGCGGTGTGCGGTTGAAAAGGCATCAGAAACGTATGCATCGGCAACTTTTACTAACTCTTTTGCCCATGCTTCATCGCCTTTTTTCTCTTCATCATAAAAGCGTAAATTCTCTAAGAGCAGAACTTCATCGGCTTTCATGTTTTTAACCGCTTTTTCAACTTTCTCGCCGATGCAATCTTCAACGAAAATTACTTTTTTCCCTAAAGCTTTTTCAAGTTCCGGCGCAACGTGTTTTAGCGAATTTTTCATATCGCTTTTGCCTTCCGGACGGCCGAAGTGCGAAATAACCACAACTTTTGCGCCCTTGTTCATCAGCTTTTTAATCGTCGGAACAGTGCGGTCAATACGAGCGGTGTTGGTAACTTCGAAATTTTCATTCATCGGCACATTCAAATCGGCTCTGAGCATTACGACTTTACCGTTCAAATCTCCCAAATCTTCAATAGTCTTATATTCTTGCATTATTTTTCCTTAAACTTATATCATAAATCCCCACCGATTTTCGTTTTCGGTGGGGATTGGTTTTTTTATATTATCCGTTAACTTTAGCCATGTGGGCAATCAAATCCAATACTTTGTTGGAATAACCCCATTCGTTATCATACCAGCTGATAACCTTAACAAAAGTATCTGTCAACTGAATACCTGCTTTGGCATCAAAAATAGAAGTGTGTGCATCGCCCAAGAAATCCGACGAAACAACTGCATCTTCGGTATAACCCAAAATGCCTTTTAATTCGCCTTCCGAAGCTTTCTTCATCGCATTGCAAATTTCTTCATATGTTGCCGGTTTTGCTAAGTTGGCTGTTAAGTCAACAACAGAAACATCCAATGTCGGAACACGCATCGACATTCCGGTCAATTTGCCGTTTAATGAAGGAATAACCTTGCCGACAGCTTTAGCAGCACCTGTTGATGACGGAATAATGTTTCCGCTGGCAGCACGCCCGCCGCGCCAATCTTTAGCAGATGGTCCGTCAACGGTTTTTTGGGTTGCGGTTGTAGAGTGAACGGTTGTCATCAAACCTTCTTTAATACCGAAA
>ONLJ01000008.1 GCA_900318605.1 uncultured Rhodospirillaceae bacterium
AATTGTAAGGCTATTGCCGAAGGTCGCCATATCGATGTTATAGAGCTTGATGCCGCTTCCAAGACCGGTGTCGACGACGTTCGTGAAATATTGGACGGTGTACGCTATCGGCCGACCAATGCTCGCTACAAAGTTTATATTATCGATGAAGTTCACATGCTTTCAAAAAACGCTTTCAATGCATTATTAAAAACTTTGGAAGAACCTCCGGCACATGTTAAATTTATTTTTGCCACGACGGAAATCCGCAAAGTTCCGGTTACGATTTTGTCGCGTTGCCAACGCTTTGATTTGCAACGCTTAAGTATTGATACTTTGCTTGAATTGTTCAAAAAAATCTTGAAAGCCGAAAATATCAAAGCTGATGAAATTGCTTTGCAAATGATAGTAAAAGCTGCTGACGGCTCTGCCCGTGACGGGCTTTCAATGCTTGATCAAGCCATTGTTTTGGGTAATGGAAAGGTTGATAATGAAACAGTTAAAAACATGCTTGGACTTGCCGATAGAAATCAAACACTTTCTCTGTATGAAAAATTGCTTGAAGGAGATATTGCCGCTGTTTTACAGAATTTAAGCGAGCAGTACAAAAACGGTGCAATTCCGCTCGTAATTTTACAGGATTTGGTGGATATTACTCATCTTCTTGCTAAAATAAAAATCTTACCTGATTATATAAATTCTCCCGAAATCAGCGAATCGGAAAGAGAGGCTTGCAAAAAACTGTGTTCTGCGCCAATGTCCGTGCTTTCCAAAATCTGGCAGATGCTGATTAAAGGATTGAGCGAAATTCAATATGCCAATGTTCCGATTGATGCTCTTGAGATGATTTTAATTCGGATTGCTTATTCGGCTAAAATGCCAACTCCCGATGAGCTTATCAAAGAGATAAAAAAAAACTCTGATTTAACTTCGGCAACCATTGCAACTCAAAAAAAAAATCTGAATAATCAGCCTGAAGACGAAGATACTCATATATCATCGGATTTAAGCGAGAATCATGCCGAACTGGTACTTAACACACCTCAAGATTTAGTCAAACTTTTGCAAGCAAAAAAACAACTTTTACTGATGTTTGCCGTTAAAAATGATATGTCATTCAAAGAGTTTGATAACGGACATTTCAAAATATCACTTTCGGAAAAGGCCGAACGAAATTTAATCGGAGAGTTACGCAAATTTTTGGAAAAAGAAACCGGTATAAACTGGATTATCGAAACGGATTACGAACCGCTTGGGGAAACTTTGGCTTATCTTGAAAATAGAGAACTTAACCGCGATAAGGAAAATATCTCTGAATATCCTTTAGTTAAAGCTATACTTTCGGAATTTAATGGTGCTAAGATAGAAACAATCGTTCGTAAAGCTGTTATCGAAGCTCAAAATGATGAGCCGGATTTTTCAGAAACGGAAACGAATTTTGAAACTTATGATTAAGGAGAAAAAAATAAATGTTGAATATTCAAGGGTTAATGAAACAAGCTCAGCAGATGCAAGCTAAAATGAAAGAAACACAAGACAAGCTCGGCGCTCAAACCAAGGAAGGCGTGAGTGGTAATGGTGCTGTTAAAGTCGTTTTGAACGGACGTCAGGAAATGCTGTCCATTCAAATTGATAAGAACTTAATCGGAGACGATTGGGAAATGCTTGAAGACTTGATTTTGGTGGCTTATACACAGGCTCATGTTCAAGTGGAAGAAATGATGTCCGAAGGCATGAAAGAAGCTACCGGCGGGGTCGGTTTGGGCGGCTTGAAACTTCCGTTTTAAGAGAGTTGAAATTGCAGGGAAAAGAAATTGACCGGCTGATAAAGCTGATTGCAAAATTACCGGCGCTCGGCACACGTTCGGCGCGGCGTATAGTTTTGCAACTGTTAAAAAAGAAAGAAACCGCATTGCCGGAATTGATTGAGGCATTGCAAAACATGGCCGATAATGTGCAAAAGTGTCCGATTTGCGGCAATTTCGACACATCTGCCCCCTGCTCTGTTTGCTCTGATTTATCACGAGATGAGCAAGTTGTCTGTGTTGTTCAGGATGTTGCCGATTTGTGGGCCATGGAACGTGTCGGTATATATAAAGGACAATATCATGTTTTAGGTGGAATTTTATCTGCTCTTGACGGAGTAACACCTGAAGATTTAAATATCGAATCACTCTTTGAGCGCTTATCAAAAGGCAGAATTAAAGAAGTTATTCTGGCACTTCCGGCAACGATTGACGGTCAGATTACGGCGCATTATCTGCTCTCCAGGCTGAAAAATCTGCCGCTTAAAACAACCACTTTAGCGCAAGGCATTCCGATTGGCGCTGAACTGGATTATATGGACGATGGCACAATTCAAATGGCCTTAAATGCCAGAAAAGAACTGTAATTTTTGTATTTATTCAAAAAACTAAAGCGAACCGGTTTTGAAAAGCTTATAATACTTATAAACTGAGCCGTTAGGTATCGACCAGCTGAAATCTTTTTCCATGGCATTTTTTTGCATGATATGCATGGCGCGCGGCATTGTATAATAGCAACGCAACGCTTTTTCCAATGTCTCGCTGTAAGCATTAAGATTGTTTTTCAGACTCTGTGCCTTCAAATTACTGCCATAGATTCGCTCTCCGCCGGCGAAAAATACTTCAGTTCGAAAACCGTCAATTCCGTCTTCAATCGTATCAACCAAACCGCCGGTAGAAGTTGCAATCGGTAAGCTTCCCTTTGCCATTGCCTCCATCTGTGTCAATCCGCAAGGTTCAAAGTATGACGGCATCATATAAAAATCAGCTGCCAACTGTACAGCATAAGCAAATTGGTCTTTATAACCTCTGAATACAAAAATTCTTTTTGCAAACTCACGACAAATTTGCTTTGCATTGTCTTTTAATGCCATCAAATCGGCGTATAAATCCTTATTTCCGGCACCTCCCAAAACAAAAATCGGAAATTCTTGCGGCGAATCTTTATACTTAAAAATCAGCTTCAAAATCGCATTGATGGCAACATCATAACCTTTTTGCTCGACCAAACGGCTGGTCATACAAATAAACGGAATCTTGTCGGCTTTTTCAGCCAATGATGATATATCCTCAAACAAATACGTTTCAATCAAAGGGATTGTATCTTCACGATATTTTTCATCGGTAGCCAGCTTAGAAAGGAGTTTTATACACTCCTTTTTATTATGAAGCTTAACATCTAAAGAGTTTTCATCATAAATTTTGAACTTCGTTGAATCGAAAAAATTATTAACTGTTTCGATTTTCTTGGCATTCGGAGAAATCAGCTTTTTTTCATAACCGTTGACGATTCCGTAGAAATTGCGATAATTTTTACGAATTTTCAAAACATCACGAAAATCATATCCGAAACTTTTTTCCTTTGAAACTTCTTCCATATAATTTTTGGAAACAGCGACGATTCTGTCTGCCAGATGAATATTGCACGATGCCTGATTATAAGTATCGGAAACAATCAAGGTATTTGAAGTGCGCGGATTACTGTTTTTTACAGCTCTGGCATTTTTCAAAACCAGCGTTGCCAAATCCTCATACAGTGAGTTCAAAATTCTTGCCGTATTATGATAATCCCAACCCTGATATCCTAAGTGATGTGCAATATGAATAATCGGAATATTTTGAATAATCGCGGCTTCATCGGAATTCATTCGCCCGGCATAAACTTTGGCGGCCGTAAAATATTTGGTCAAACCGGAAAGCGCTCCGCTATGCCAATCATTTGCTATCAAAATATTAGGCATTGATATTTGTTTCGGCTTATTAAACTCTACATATTCCAACAGTTGATAAACGGCTTTTGAGAGAAATGCAAATCGCTCGACCTCATCAATATGATTGGCATTAAAAATATAGCAACCGTCTTGCGCCGAAGGATTTTCCGGCGCCGGATTTATGGCAAAAAAGCGCTCATTGTCCAAGAAAAGATAACGCACACCGTTTAACTTTCCTTCATAAACCGTAACTTTATTATTTAACAGGCGATTTTGCCGTCCCATAAATGGAACATTATAGCTTATGAGTTTTTTCAAATTTAAGGAATTACCCTCGGCACCGACATATAAGTTTTTATCGAAAGTCGCTTTTTTCTTGCCGGTAAAACCGGTATAAAGCGGTGTTACAATCGTTATTTCGTGTTTATCTTTTCCGAATACGGAGTTAAAGTTTTCAGGCAACTCGGAACCGACCATTCCAAGTCCGCCGCACTTCATAAAAGTTGCGGTTTCAGCACTTATCATCCACGCATTTATTATCCCGACAGCCGGCCATTTATCATTGCTTAAACACTGTTGCTTACCTGCATTATAAATCTGTTTTAATATCTTATCGCGAGGAATCGCATAAGATATGCTGAACTTTTTTTTATTAAAATTCGGCGGTAAAAATCCAAAACTTTTATTTTGTATATTACTAATATTTAATGCAGGCATATTTTTTCCAACACAATAAGTTATATACTCAAGTTTAGCATTTTATTTTTAAACCTTCAACAGAAAAACGACGATAATCTCTTGACTTGTTAATGAATAACCACTAAGTTCATATTATATACATTCTAATAAAAAGATTTAAAGAGGTTGTAATGTCTAAACACGAAGAAAAGAAAAACGCTTCTGTTGTAGCTGAAGAAAATAAAATAAAATCCGAAGAAACAGCTGAAAAACAAGAAGCATCAGAACTTGAATCCTTAAAAGAAGAAAATCAAAAACTCAAAGACTCGTTTTTGCGTGCCTATGCCGAGGCGGAAAATACAAAAAAGCGCTGCGCTCAGGAGTTGGAAAAAAATTCAAAATATGCGATTTCATCGTTTGCTAAAGAGTTATTGGTTGTAGCCGACAACTTGGGACGCGCACTCTCAGCCGTCGATGAAAATGCTTCAAAAGAATGTAAAGCCCTGATGCAAGGTGTTGAAATGACTCAAACCGAACTGACCAAAGTATTTGCCAAATTCGGAATCAAAAAAATCGATTGCATGGGAAAAGTTTTCGACCCCAATTTTGAACAAGTTGTTCAGGAAGTTGAAGACAATGAAAAACCGAGCGGAACAATAATCAGCGAATTACAATCGGGATATATGATAAATGACCGTATTTTGCGAGAAGCAATGGTTATTGTGACCAAAGATAAAAAATAATAAAAAACTAACAATATTTATCTGCTGATTGTTTGAAAACATTTATTGCAAAATAAATACCTGTGTTTTATGCTCTTGATATTGATTGTTAAGAGAGGATGAAAAATGTTACTGACATTTCTGGCGATAATTACCCCGTTTTTGGTACTTGTACGCCCTTTGCAACGCAATTGCTTTTTTATATTTTATTTTGCGATGATGATAATAAGTGCCTATATTACCGAAACTTATTACTTTAAGACCGCGTTCTTTTCCCATAAGACACTTTTGCTTTTTGTGGTCTATCATTTGGTTTGTATAAATATTACTACCTTTTTGGCTTATGGAATTGATAAGCGAGCAGCTATACGCGGAAGCTGGCGGATTCCGGAAGTACATTTACATGTGCTTGAATTTTTGGGCGGTTGGCTTGGAGCATATATAGCCCAAAAATTTTTTCATCATAAAAACAGAAAAAGTTCGTATCAGGCAATGTTTTGGTTAATGCTTGTTTTACAGGGCGCTGCGATTTATATTATCTTAAAATATCTGAAACTGATTTAAGGAGGAACTCATGAATAAACTTTTAACATCTCTTTTTGCCGGATTATCAATCGGTTTTACCGCACAGGCTGTTGAACCGCAAGTGCTTCCGATAAATAACAAAAACTTGGCACTGAGTATTTATAACGGCAATTTAGCGCTTATTAAAGATACTCGTCCGGCTCATCTCGAAAACGGTGTCAATGAAGTGATTTTTGATGGTGTTTCCCGCGACATTCAATCGGAAACCGCAATAATTTACGGTCAAGGGATAAAAGTATTGGAGCAAAATTACAGCTATAACCTGATAAATGAAGATAATTTAATCAAGCAGGCAATCGGTAAAGAGGTTTTGACCGTTCGCGAAAGTCCCGATGACGGCGATAACATATTTGAAAAAGCTGTAGTATTAGGTGTTGCCGACGGAAAGCCGATTTTGCGCTTTAAGTATGGTATTGAAACGGATTTTTCAGGTCGAGTAGTATTTAATGAAATTCCGGCAAATTTGAGCAATAAACCGATTTTAGCGGCAAAATTAAACAGTGAAACTTCCGGCGATAAGTTTCTCAACCTTGCTTATCTGACCTCCGGACTGAGTTGGAAAACCGATTACGTTGCCAATATTGAAGATAAAAATATGCTTGACTTGACCGGCTGGGTTACCATCAATAACGAATCAGGGGTTGATTACAATAATGCCAAAATTCAGCTGATTGCCGGCGATGTAAACATTGTCCGTCCGGTTATGCGTCAACGTATAATGATGGCAAAAGCCAGTTTTAATGCCATGGACATGGCTGAAGGTGTTTCAGTTGAACCGGAGCAAATAAACAGTTATGAACTTTATACCCTGCCTAATATCACTTCGATTAAAGACCGGCAAACCAAGCAAATTAGCTTAATTGAAAAAAATGATGTTAAATATTTCAAAGAGTTCAATCTCCATTCGCCGTTATATTTAGGCTCAGGCAGTGAATTTAAGAAGGCTCATCCGGATATCACGATTGTAATTGAAAACAATGAAGCCTCGAATTTAGGGATTTCTTTACCGACAGGAACCGTTCGCTTTTATGAAAAAGATAAAAACGGTAATTTGCAGTTCGTCGGCTCGAATAACATCGGTAATACCGCCAAAGAAGAAACACTGCGCCTTAATTTAGGTAAAGCCTTTAATCTGGTGGTTGACGGTAAAGTCAAAAAGATAAGTGAAAAAGAATTATCACGTACCGGCAAAGACATTCATGGTTGTTATAATACCGGTTTATTAAAAACTTACGAAGTATCGGTTAATTTTAATAATGCCGAAAAAGACGATAATACAGTAGTATTTAAGCAAAATATGTCCGACAATGCAAAAATCACCGGTGAATCGCTTAAAAGCGAGGCGGAAAATGCTCATACCCGTGTTTGGAAAGTCAACATTCCGGCAAACAGCAAAACGGAACTTAATTTTACGGTTGAGCAAAAAGACAATAATCGCCTTTGCGATTAAGAGTGAATAAATTTTATAAATTAGCCTGTTTATAAAGTGATAAATAGTGCTTTTAAAATTTATTTTATTATATATAATATGCGTAATTTTTAATTAACTGTAATGAGGAAGGTATAATAATGAAAAAACCGGTAATGCTTTTGATATTGGACGGTTGGGGTTACAGAGAAAAAATCACGAGCGATAATGCCATTGAGCAGGGAAATACACCGAATTGGCACAAACTTTTAGAAACTTGCCCGCATTGTTTCGTGGAAACTTCGGGCTTAGATGTCGGTCTGCCAGAAGGTCAGATGGGCAACTCAGAAGTCGGACACATGAATTTAGGCGCCGGCCGCGTGGTTATGCAGGATTTGCCGAAAATTGACACCGCTATAAAAGAACATACTTTAGAAAAAAATCCGGTTTTAATCGAACTGATTTCCAAATTAAAACAAAGCGGAAAAACTTGTCATCTTATGGGTTTGATGTCACCTGGTGGTGTACATTCGCACCAAAATCATATTGTTGCATTGTGCGAAATTCTGAACAATGCCGGTATAAAAGTTTGCGTTCATGCTTTCCTTGACGGCCGTGATACTCCGCCTACTTCAGCAAAAGGATTTTTGGAAGAGTTTAGCGAATCTATTAAGAATATGCCTAATGTCAAAGTTGCCACTCTTTCCGGACGTTTTTATGCCATGGACCGCGATAAGCGTTGGGACAGAGTTGAACTGGCTTATAACAACATCGTCAGTGCCAACGGCAAGCGCTATACTTCGGTTGCCGAGGCAATGGATAAATCATATAATGCAAATGTTACCGATGAGTTTGTTATTCCATGTGTTATCGGCGATTATCAGGGTTGTAAAGACGGCGATGCGGTTTTGATGGCCAATTTCCGAGCCGATCGCGCCCGTGAGATTCTTTATGCCTTAGGAGATAAGGAATTTACCGGCTTTGTTCGCAACAAAGCTATAGATTTTTGTATGCTTGTAGGTATGGCAGAATATTCGGTTGATCATCAGCGCTTTATGCAGACTATTTTTCCACCGGAAGCATTGACCAATATTTACGGCGAAATCATTGCAAAAAATAATATGAAACAACTGCGTATTGCCGAGACAGAAAAGTATGCTCATGTAACATTTTTCTTTAATGGTGGTGAGGAACGCTTATTTGATGGTGAAGAGCGAATTTTAATCAACAGTCCGAAAGTTGCT
>ONLJ01000010.1 GCA_900318605.1 uncultured Rhodospirillaceae bacterium
CGTTTGAGGGGTGGGTGGCGTCGATTCCCTTATTTTCCCGATTGTTTCTTCGTTATCATAAATCATAATACGATAATACAAATCCTGTTTTTTCTTTTTCGGTGTTGAAGTCATTATCATACGATTTAATGTTTCGTCTTTTCTTATTTCATAACCTTTAGCGATTACATCTTCGCTCAAAATTTTATAAGACTCGCTGACTTTCGGAGTCGAGAGTTTAACTTCAATGTTTTCGCCTTGAATCGGAGTAAACGAAATGTGGGCATCTATCGTCCAAACATCGGTTTTTTCACGCGGATTGATGCTGAAGCCCCAAAGGGTAATTTTACAATAAGTGGCAATACAGGCGGCAATTATCGACAGGATAAGCAGTATTGAAAGTATGCCGCGAACAGAAAAGATTTTTTTCATTATGATTAAGTCCCGTAAATTATTTAAGTGTGTTTTCTAAAGATACGTCAACTATTGCACGTCCGCTTAAAACATTGCGGCCGATTAAAGCCTGATATTCGAAGTCGGTTCTCTCGGTTACCGTAAAGTCGGCTTTGAATGTCTTTCCGCCCATCTTTACATCCAACTCGACCATAGGACGATGCTCGTCTTCAATAATGCGCTTAACCCGAATGCGTTTGCGGCGAGGTTTTTCAAAGTCATGCGATTCTCCCGAAGCACGATTGATTAACGTAAATGACACCCATTTTTTCCCGTCACGTTCAAAAACTTTAAGATTTTGAACATCTAATGCCGATGTGGTCGCGCCGGTGTCAATCCTTGCCGGAAATGCCGATTTCATCGGTGGAAAATATACCGGTTCAACCGCTCCGATGACATTGTTCGGGCGCACATAAACAACTTTCGGTTCCGGTGCTTTGTTCGGAGCAATCGGCGGTACTATTTCAGTTTTATCGGTTGAGCAGGCGGAAATCAAAAAAACTAAAGCAAAACAAAGTATTTTTCGCATGATAAATCCTTGCAAAAAGTTCAAAAATTTAATCGGATTCTAGCCATGTTTTTTATAGCTGTCAAAGGAAAAATAACTTATCAACCATACAAAAATGTTTGTTTTTTATCTTTCCGATTTTATGGATTTTAGGGCTTTGATGAACTCGGCGTTATGCTCAAAATCTTCCAAATCAACCGGTAATTTGCGATGCCAGTTCGGATGTTGAGTATTGTTTGTTCCCGGGAGATTCTGCAACCTTGTTTCTCCGAATATATCTTCCGGCTGTGCTAAATATATTTTACTTGCACTGCGCGCCATATATTTTTCAGCCGCCGGCATAATTCCTTCAGGATATCCTTCGCCGTACAGATAATCGGCTTTACGCAGTTCATCTGATGGCCATGTTGAAGCATAATCAAGCGCGGCAAGTAAATATTTTCGCTCAGTTTCTCGCCCCTTATACAAGTCATTTTTTTCGGTATCATTCAGCATTTTTAAGTCGTACATCAGTTGAATGTCATAACCGAACCAACGAGCTTTTAACGGCGCCATGTCATGCGTGCCGATTGAACAAACAACATTTACCGGATAATCTTGAGGCATCTTAAACAGACCTTGTCCGTTTTCCCAACGTTCAGCCCATAAAACACTCAATGAATAAACTCCGCGCTCGTGCAATTTTTCGATAAATCCGTCCGGAACATTGCCGATACTTTCGCCGACAATAAGGCATTTATTTAAGTAACTCTCTAAAGCTAAAATTCCAAGCATATCATCAAAATTGTAGTAAATATATGTGCCGTTTTTGCTCGAATCCGGAATGATGTAGAGGCGCATTAAACTCATGACGTGATCGATTCTTAAAGCACCGGCAAAACGCATGGCCTCGCGCAGAATTTTGATAAACGGACGGTAAGCATTTGCTTTTAATTTGAAAGGATTGAAAGCTCCCAAACACCATTTCTGTCCGCTCGGAAAAAAGGCATCGGGCGGAGCGCCGGCACCGCAGTCTTTGATGAATAAATCTCTGTCTTGCCACAACTCCAAACTGTCTTTGCATAAGCCGACCGGCAAATCCCGGTATAACCCGATTTTTAAGCCGTTATCTTTGATTTTTTGATACACTTCGGCTAATTGTTTTTCGCATAAAAATTGCAAATATTTGAAAAAGCTAACTTCATTTTTATGTGCTTCGGCAAATTCTTTGACGGCAGATGAGTTCGGATTTTGCAGTTCTTTCGGCCATGATTTCCAACCGCCGTAAACCTTATCGTGAAATTCGGAATAAATCGTTTGATAAACCGCTAATCTTTGTAAATCATCGCCCTTTTTCTTGCAGTATAAATCGAATTCTTTTTCTTGATTGCTACCCGAAATCAATGCAAAAATTTTGCGCAAAATCCGAATTTTTAAATTGTAAACCGAAGTGTAATCAATGTTATCAGAGTTGCGTGTTTGATAAAGAATTTTTTCCTCTCCGGTCAGCATATCAAGGGAAAATCCATCGACCTTTTCAACGTCGATATAAATCGGATTTAAGAACAGACGACTGATGGAAGAATACGGACTGGCATCTTCGGGAAAGTCGTGAAACAGGACGTTTAACGGGTTAAGTCCGATGATGTCGGCACCGTTTGAGGCACATATTTTTGCCAACTCGGCTAAATCGCTGAAGTCGCCGACACCCCAGTTGTGCTTGCTTTTTAAGGCATAAAGCTGGGCGGCAAAACCCCAGATTTTTTGATTTTTCAAAAATTCCGGAGAATAGCATTTTTCAGGGGTTAAAGCTAAAACCGAGCGATATTTTTTTTCTTTTGTTTCCAATTCCAAGTCGTAATATTGCGGGGATAAATCTTCGCATATTTCCAAATCTTGGCGAACGTAAGTAATTTTTCCGAACGTTCGTGTTTCTTCATTTCTTAAAACAAATTTCGCATTACGGAAATTTTTTTCATCTGCACGTTTAATCTTCAAAACATAGTTTTTCACATCGCTTAACGGAAGAACGATGTCGATATTTTCAGCATTCTTCCGCACCACATAAATCGGCTCAAAAACATTCAGCCAACGTTGCTTTTCGATTTTTTCCAGCAGTTTCTCGCTCTCATTGATGTTTTTCAAATCAAAACCGAGATAATTTACCATCTTTCGCAAAGTTTCGTCATCTGCCACATATTCTTTTTGATTCTGTGCCGCATCGGTAAATTTGCGGGCAATTCCGAGTTTTTTGAGCAAAATATCAAAGCTGTTTTCCATGGTAGTTCTCCGGTTTTGTAATTTCAATAATAATGGCACTCCACGCCGGAATGCTAAACGAACTCTTGCTGTTTATTTCATCATTTTGTTTGTAGGTTTCCGAACTATCAACCAAAATTCTTAAACGTGCTTTAGTGCAAAATTCCGGCAGTTTCCATTCCTTAGGAGAAGTATCGGCATTGTAAATTTGTAAATACGATTTTGTTTCTCCGAAAATAAAGCAACTTAATGATTTACTGTTTTCATCTAACCAATCACCGGATTCCATTTCTCTTCCGTCTTGCTTGAACCACATTAAATCTTTTATGGTATGGCGGGCATATTTTTCGATTTTTTTACCTTCAAAAAAATTTGAACGCTCAAAAATTTTCATTTCTTTTCGCATATCAATTAAGTGCTTAACAAATCTCGCTAAATTACGGTCTTCATGGTTAATCGCCTCCCAAACAATCCATGTTATGACATTATCCTGACAATATGGATTGTTATTGCCAAATTGAGTTTTGCCGAACTCATCGCCGGATTCTATCATCGGGGTGCCGAACGACATCAGAAGGGTGGTAAACATCGCTTTCAGGCGAAGCAGGCGATTTTTTTTGATTTTTTCATCAAATGTCTGACCTTCGGTTCCTGAATTCCAGCTCCAGTTGGAATCATTGCCGTCTCGGTTATTTTCTCCGTTTGCCTGATTGTGTTTGTGATTATAGCACACCAAATCATGAGCATTGAAACCGTCATGTGAAGTTATGAAATTTACAGAACTGTATATATCGCGACGGGCAAATCCGAATATATCGCTTGAGCCGCTGATACGGCTGGCAAATTCGCCGATTTGGCGATTATGTCCGCTCCAAAAACGGCGTACCACATCGCGGTAACGGTCGTTCCATTCGTGCCATGAGGGCGGAAATGCGCCGAGATTGTAGCCATCCATAGTGGCATCCCACGGTTCAACAATCATTTTAACCGAACGCAAAATTTCATCTTGGCGGGCGGCAAGTAAAAATCCGCTGTCTTGGGTGAATTTTTCTTTATATCGGCTCAAAGAGGTTGCCAAATCAAGGCGAAAACCGTCAATGTGCATGGTTTTTACCCAATAACGAAGCGAATCCATCACGAGCGTTAAAACGTATGGATTCTGCAAGTTAAATGATGCACCGCAGCCTGTAGTATCAAAATAAAAGCGCTTATTCTGAGGATTTAAAGTATAGTAACTTTCATTATCTATTCCGCGGTAACATAATGTCGGTCCCATCTGGTTGCCTTCAATTGTATGATTGTAAACAACGTCTAAAATTACTTCTTTACCGTTTTGGTGAAGTGTTTTTACCATCTGCTTAAATTCATCAAGGTTATTATTTTTTAAATATTTCGGTTCGGGTGCAAAATATGAAAGCGTTTCATAGCCCCAATAATTGTCAATGTACATTCCGTCTTTTTCGCCGAAAAACGCAAAAATCGGCAGAAATTCTATTGAAGAAATACCGAGCCAGTTCAAATAATTTATAACACTGTTTGAGGTAAATCCTAAAAATTTTCCTCTGTTTGAATCCTTTATTTTAGGATGAAGCATCGTAAATCCGCGAACATGCGTTTCGTATATAATTGTTTTATCGGCTGATACATTCGGATGTACATCATTTTCCCAGTCAAAATTATCATCAACTACTACTGCTTTCGGTACATACGGAGCGCTGTCAAGGGTATTAAATGATAAGTCCTTATCGCTGCTGTCAGGATTATAACCGAACAAAGCTTTATGCCAAATCAGTTTACCGACCAGTTTTTTGGCATACGGGTCAAGCAATAATTTGTGATGATTAAAGCGTTTGCCTTCCTGCGGTTTATACGGACCGTAAACACGATATCCGTAAACCTGTCCCGGTTGCAGACCTTCGATATAAATGTGCCAGATATTATTTTCGCGAGCCGTTAATTCATAGCGGTTTGTTTCCTTGGTGCCGTCGCTGTTAAACAAGCACAACTCTATCTTTTCGGCATGAGCGGAAAATATCGCAAAATTTACACCGTTTCCGTCATAAGTTGAGCCGAGGGGGTATGATTTACCGAGCGAAAATTTATTCATTTCTTTTTTACTTCCTCAGTGGTTTTAAGACAATGGTCGAAAGCGGAGGTAAGGTCAGTTCAATCGAATACGGACGGCCGCTGATACCATAATTCTGAGCCTGCTTAGGACCTTCATTTCTTACGCCGCTTCCCCAGTAGTTTTTGTCGTCACTGTTGAAAATTTCCTGATATGCACAAGCTTCGCTGACTCCTATGCGATAATTGTTGCGCACTACCGGTGTGAAGTTGCAGACAACTACCAGATAATCATCATAATTATGGCCACGGCGAATATAAGAAATCACGCTGTCATCACAATCTGAATGGTCAATCCACTCAAAACCGCGGAAATCAAAATCTTCTTCATACAAAGGAGCATTACCTTTATACATCAAATTCAAATCGCGCACACAGTTTTGCATTCCCTGATACATCGGATATTCCAATAAATGCCAACGCAAACTTTCATCGGAATTCCATTCCCAATCTTGTGCAAATTCACACCCCATGAACAAAAGTTTTTTACCCGGATGTGTCCACATAAAGCCGTAATAGGCACGCATATTGGCAAACTTTTGCCATTCATCGCCCGGCATTTTTGAGAGCATTGAGCCTTTGCCGTGAACAACTTCGTCATGAGAAATCGGCAAAATGAAGTTCTCATTAAAGGCATATAAAAGTCCGAATGTGAGCAAGCCGTGGTGATATTTTCTATGCACCGGCTCATGACTGATGTAGCGCAAAGTGTCATTCATCCAGCCCATGTTCCACTTATAGCCGAAGCCTAAACCGCCGGCGGAAACCGGACGTGAAACCATCGGCCAGGCGGTCGATTCTTCAGCGCAGGTAATGGTGCCTTTGGTTTGGGTATAAACCATCTCATTCATTTTGCGAATAAAAGAAATCGCTTCCAAATTTTCATTGCCGCCGTAAACATTCGGAATCCATTCGCCCTGTTTGCGTGAATAATCAAGATAAAGCATCGAGGCAACCGCATCAACTCTTAAGCCGTCAATGTGAAATTCTTTCAGCCAATAGAGCGCACTGGCACAAAGCAAATTGCAAACTTCGGTGCGACCGAAGTTGTAGATTTTTGTTCCCCAGTCTTTATGTTCGCCTTTGCGCGGGTCGGCATGCTCGTACAAACAAGTGCCGTCAAACTCGGCAAGTCCGTAGTCATCTTTCGGGAAGTGTGCCGGTACCCAGTCCATAATTACGCTGATTCCTGCCTGATGGAATTTATCTATCATATAGCGGAAATCATCCGGATTGCCGAAGCGCGAAGTCGGGGCAAAAAGTCCGGTTATCTGATAGCCCCACGAAGCATCAAGCGGATGTTCGCAAAGCGGCATAAATTCA
>ONLJ01000043.1 GCA_900318605.1 uncultured Rhodospirillaceae bacterium
CTGGTCGCTTAATTTCAGTTGACGATTATAATCTCTTTCGGCCTTTACCAAATTAGCCTTAGCACTGTCGAGTTTTGCTCTAGCCAAATCAAAGGCCGCCTGATATTTATCGGGTTCGATTTCAAAAAGAACATCTCCTTCTTTTACTAAACTACCCTCTTTGAATAAAACCTTTTCGATGGTACCGGTAACTTTCGGCAACAAATTAACATCGTTAATCGGCTCGACATAAGAAATTTTACTGTTTATCGGCGTAATATCTTTGGTTTCGGCTTTTTGAGCCAAGACATAAACTTCGCCCCCCATAGGAAAACCCGATCCGCTTGGAGAAAATCTACCTTTTAAATACCAACCCGCAGCCATGCACAATAAGACAATGGCTATTCTCTTGCTTATTACTTTCAAATCAGGATAACTTATCTTCATTTATTTCACCTTTCTTTTTTATTCCTTCATAAATCAAATGAAATCCGTTTTTTATTACCGTATTAAAATCGACATCCAGGCGCTTGGTTAAAAATGCCTCCAAAGCACCGCCGTACATCGTAAGTAAAATTTCGTTAATCAAACTGATATCAACATCTTTGCGAATTTCGCCTTTTTTTTGCAAAACCTCAAGACAATGATAATAGACATTACGCGAATACTTTTTTGTTTCCTCAATCAACGGACGAATTTTAGTGATAATCGCCTCGCTCCACTCCATCTGACAACTTAGAAAAAACACAAATTTATAAGCTCGCTCATCTTCCTGAATCATCTGACTGTTGCGCAAAACGAAATCGATTAAATCGTCAAAAGTCAAATCATCATCACAAGGAAGTGTTTGCGCCTGCTTTTCCAGAAACTTGCGAACAAAACGGTTAATCAATGCGGCAACAATATCCGGTTTGTTTCTGAAATACCAATAAACTGCACCTTTAGTTAAGTTTATCCGCTTTGCAATTTCATCAAACGTTGTTTTTGAATAGCCTTTTTCGTAGAAAAGATTCATAGCTGAAAGCAAAATACTTTCTTTGGTTTTCTCGGCATCTTCTTTAGTTCTGCGCATTTATCGACTCTTTAAAAATTATACCTTTAGGTAGGTATAGCGCAAAAAAATATTTGTGCAATATTTTTTTTATACTTATCGGTATGTATATTTATCTTCGGCGCGCCCACGCCGGAAGATTAGATGAATTATCATCTGATTTTGCCGAATTATCTTCATTTTCGCTTTGAATATTTTCACCGGTTAAGCTCTCGGTTGTTTCTATTCTTTTTTCCAACGGAACGATAGCCTGACCTTCCGCTTTTCCGCCATCTTCAGACTTTTTCTGAGATTTCTCCGGGCTTACAGCACGCATAGAAAGAGCATAAAGATTTTCCAAAGCCTCAAGTTTTTCGCGGTTAAGATATTGCAAACAATGATTTTTCGAAACATCGGGACGTTCAGGATAATTTTTGTATGCCTGAGCGCTTAAAGAACATAAGCGATTACGATAAGCAACCCAGCTTTCAAACATATCGCGGTAATTACCGCTTTTCAAATCCGGACCATTATTCCAACCGGAAGTATTGCGCGAATCATAAAGTTTTTTATACAATTCCTTTATTTTCTCGCTCGACCGCTGAAACTCACTCAACAAACAATTATCGGCGGAATTTTCGTTTAAGCACCGTTTATATTCCTCATCATGTTCGGCGACAATAAAATTATCTTTGGCACTTGCTTTTGAAAGCAACATATTATTGATGCAGTTTAAATGGTCTTTATGATGTTTTACATAATACAATTTACATGAAAGTTCTTCGTCTTTCCAACCACCGGTATATTGGGCGGAAACTTTTGACAGTGAGCAGAGGCGATTATAAAAAGCTGTCCAAGAGCTGTACATATCACGCATAATTTGCTTGCTTTCATCAAAATTCGAGTTCCAATCGCTTAATTTCGGATTAGCGAGAACTTCACGATAAAGGACTTTCACATCATTGAGTGCTCGGCGTGTTTCCTCACTCATACAGCGATTCCAATCGCCGGTCATTTTGGTACAGCGATCAAATTCGGCATCATCGTCATAAAACGGCATTTTGGCCGAAGCGCTTGAAAAAGCAACCAAACAAAAAAGAAAAGCGATAATTTTTATTTTCATCAACATACCTTTTTACAAAAACATTACAAAAGAAAATCTAGCGCTAAAAAATAAAAAAATCAACATTTATGTAAAAATCATCCGGCATTATAAGTTTTAATCGCTTCATCACGCTCAAAAAGATATAAAAGCGTACGCAAATTTTGCCCCTGTGGTGATCTAAGTTCCGGATCACGATTTAAGATAAGCTCGGCATGTTTATTTGCGGCATACAAAAGTTCGGAATGTACGCTCAAATCAGCGATTTTGAAATTGGAAAAACCTGATTGTTTCGTACCCAAAACTTCTCCGCCTCCTCGCAATTCCAAGTCTTTTTCGGAAATTTCGAATCCGTCTTCAGTTTTTCTCATAATATTCAGGCGCTCTCTTGCCACCGCGCTTAACGGATAACCATACATCAAAACACAATTTGACGCCTCAAATCCTCTTTTGATTCTTCCGCGCAACTGATGGAGTTGAGCCAACCCAAAACGCTCGGCATGCTCGATTATCATCAACGTGGCATTCGGCACATTAACCCCGACCTCTATCACCGTAGTAGAGACCAAAATCTTTATTTCGCCATTTTTAAAACGCTCCATCACCTGATTTTTCTCGGCTTCTTTCATTTTACCATGAACGAGTCCGACCATATCGCCAAATGTTTCTTTTAAGTTTTCAAACCTCTCGCAAGCCGCCGACAAATCGACTTTTTCGGATTCTTCAACCAGCGGACATACCCAATAAGCCTGAGTTTGAGAATTTTTGATTTTATGCATCAAAGCCGACTTTACTTCATTAAGTTTGTTTAAGTTCAACATGGAGGTAACAACCGGCTTTCTTCCTGCCGGGAGCTCGTCGATTTTAGAATATTCCATATCGCCGAATTGGGTCAAAACCAGCGTGCGCGGAATTGGTGTAGCCGTCATAACCAAACAATCGCAAAACCGCCCTTTTTCCGAAAGTTTCAAACGCTGATTTACCCCGAAACGATGTTGTTCGTCAATCACGATATAGGCAAGATTTTTAAAAACCACGTCATCGGTGAAAAGTGCATGTGTACCGACTAAAATATCAATTTCACCGCTTATCAAACGTGTCAAAATTCCCTCACGTTTTTTGCCTTTTATACTACCGGTTAAAAGTGCAATTTCGACACCTATTTTACTACAGATTTCCGCCAGACTTTCAAAATGCTGCTTAGCCAAAATTTCGGTTGGAGCCATAATCGCCGTTTGTAACCCACACTCAACAGCATTAAGCATAGTCATCAAAGCCACGATGGTTTTTCCGCTTCCGACATCGCCCTGCAAAAGCCGCGACATACGATATTTTGCCGCCATATCGCTTTGAATTTCAGCAATCACACGTTGCTGAGCTTTAGTCAGTTCAAATTCCAAATTTTCCATTAACTTTCGGCGCAAATGTCCGTCGCCGGCAATACTTCGTCCCTGAGTGTGTTTCATCTTCGAACGTACAATCGCCAAAGAGAGCTGATTGGCCAAGAGTTCATCATAAGCAAGCCTTCGACGAGCCGGACAATTCGGCTCCAAATCGTCAAAACTTTGCGGATAATGAACCTTAAAAAGAGATTTTTTGAAACTATCCCAGCCGTTTTTTTCAAGCACTGATTGTTCGAGCCATTCGGGAAAATCCGGCACTCTGGCCAAAACCTGCGGCATAAGCTTAATCAGCATTTTGTTGGTAACTCCCGCAGTCAGCGGATAAACCGGTTCGATTTCCGGCAATTTTTCCGGTGTACTTACATCAACAACATAATCGGGATGATTCATAGTCAAACAGTTATTAAAAATTTCGATTTTTCCGCTGACGATTTTTTCTTTTCCGACCGGAAAATTATTGAGCAAACTCTGGGCATAGATTTTAAAAAATACCAAAATCAACTGCTCAGTTTCATCTTCAACCACAATCCGATAAGGTTGCTTTTTACTTTTCGGAGGACAATGTTCGACCACTCGCACCTTACCGCTCCAAATTTTACCGTTTTGCACCATATTCAGTTTCAGATTGCAACGTCTGTCAATTAGTGAAGAAGGAAAATGCCATAACAAATCAACTATTTTATTGCCGCACAAACCGCTCAGAAGCCGCATATAATTTTTTCCGACCCCCGAAAGCGATTCAAGAGGAGCGAAAAGCGGATATAAAATACTCGGACGCATGTTGATTATTCTTCTTTTTTGTTTGAGATTATGTGATCATTGTATATATTTGTTTTACATAAGTAAACAATAAAGCTCTAATAATGCAACAAGATTTGAAATACTGGCAGAATAAAACCGTTTGCGGAATATGCGACGGGGCGGAATCTTTTGTTTTGGCAGATGCCGCCGAAAGCGGCAAAACCATTTTATATATTGCTTCGGACGGCAAAAATTTAAATCAAACAACATCTTTGTTAAAGCTGATAAATCCCGAAGCCGAGGTTTTGGAGTTTCCGGCATGGGACACGGTGCCTTATGACCGAGTTTCACCGAACAGCGCGATAGTTGCCAAACGCATACACACGTTATCGGAAATTTTATTTAATAAACATAAAAAGCCGTTGATTATAGTTAGTAGCATTGGAGCGGTTATCCAAAAATTACCGCCGAAAAAGATTTTTTTGAATGCCAAACGGACACTCAAAATCGGCTCGAAACTCGATTTTAATGCTTTTTTGCACTATGTTTCAATTAACGGATACACCAGAGTCGAGCAGGTAATGGAATCTGGCGAATATGCCGTACGCGGAGATATCATAGATATTTTTCCGAGTGGAGCCGAAAATCCGTTGCGTATAGATTTATTTGACGATGAAGTTGAGCGCTTACGTTCTTTTGATGCCATAAGCCAACGAACAATAGGCGAGTTGAAAGAATATGATTTCGACGTTGCCGGTGAAGTTGTTTTAGATGAAAACACTATTCGCAACTTTCGTAGTCGCTATCGTGAGGAGTTTGGCGCCGAAGGAATACACGACGAATTTTACGAATCTATTTCCAATTCCAAAAAATATATCGGAATGGAAAATTGGCTACCGTTGTTTTATCAAGAACCTCTGCCATCGTTATTCGATTATCTGCCTGACGCACTTATTTTTTGCGGAAAAGATTATAAAGAATCATTAAGGTCTAAATGTGAGAGCATAAGCGATTATTACAGCTCTCGTTTAGAAGCCTTAAACACCAAAACCGTTTCGGATGATACGGAAAAATACCGTCCGTTAAAACCGGAATTTTTGTATTTTACCGAACATGAATTTGAACAGAAACTGAAAGATTTCAATGCAAGTTATTTTTCTTCGCTGAGTTTACCTGAAAGTGCAGATATTATAAATGAAAAATTTATTCCGGCCCGCGATTTTTCGCATGAACACAACATCAGCAATGCCATGGTTTATGAGAAACTCAAAGATTATTTGAATGAAAATGCTTTACTGAAAAGAATAATATTTACCTATTCCGAAGGTTCTCGTGAAAGACTTATCAACCTGATGAGCGAATACGGCATAAAAAAAATCGAAAAAACCGAAAATTGGGAAGAGGCAAAAAAAATTTGCGACAATAAAAAAATTGCAATCATCATCGGCGAGTTGGCACACGGATTTAGGAATGATGAATATTGCCTGATTTCCGAGCAGGATATTTTGGGAGAAAGAATACAGCGCAAAAATAAAAAAATTACCGCTAAAAATTTCATTGAAGACGTAACGACACTTTCAAGCGGCGAACTGGTTGTACATTCCGAACATGGTGTCGGACGATTTTTAGGTTTGGAAAACATTATTGCCGGAGGAGCCCCACATGATTGCTTAAAACTTTTATATGCTCATGACGACAAACTGTTCGTACCGGTAGAAAATATTGATGTTATCTCGCGTTACGGTTCCGATGACGAAAATATTCAATTAGATGTTTTAGGCGGAGTTGCATGGCAGGCCAAAAAAGCCCGCGCTAAAGAAAAAATCAAAGACATCGCTGATAAACTCATTAAAACCGCAGCCGAAAGACAGCTGAAGAGTGCCGACTCATACATTGCCCCGACCGGCTTATATGATGAGTTCTGCAGCAAATTTGCCTACAGTGAAACACCGGACCAATTAAATGCCATACAAGATGTTATTGATGATTTATCTTCCGGCGTACCGATGGACAGACTGGTTTGCGGCGACGTCGGTTTCGGCAAAACTGAAGTGGCTCTGCGGGCAGCTTTCACGGTTGCGATGTCGGGCGCACAGGTTGCGCTGATTGTTCCGACAACCTTACTTGCCCGTCAGCATTACATTAACTTTACCGAACGGATGAAAGGTTTTCCGATACGCGTTAAAATGCTTTCCCGTTTGATAAGTGCCAAAGAAGCCAAACAAACAAAACAAGAGTTAGCAGATGGTTCTTTGGAAATAATTATCGGCACACATGCTCTGCTTGCCGGCGACATAAAATTTTGCAATCTTGGACTGCTGATTATTGATGAAGAACAACACTTCGGTGTAACTCACAAAGAAAAACTTAAAGCCTTAAAATCCGATGTTCATGTATTAACTTTAAGTGCCACACCAATACCGCGCACCTTACAACTATCGCTTACCGGCGTCAAACAACTCAGCATCATCGCCACACCGCCGATTGACCGCTTAGCGGCTCGCAGTTTTGTTATGCCGTTTGACAAAGTAATGATTAAAGAAGCGATATATCGTGAAAAATTCCGCGGCGGACAAACATATTATGTATGCCCTCGAGTGTCGGATATTCCTCGATTGTCGGAGATTTTGCACGAGATTGTACCCGATATCAAAATTGCGGTTGCCCACGGACAAATGCCGGCAAGACATTTGGAAGACATCATGAGTGATTTTGCCGATAAAAAATACGATGTTTTACTCTCGACCACCATTATCGAATCGGGAATCGATTTGCCGAATGTCAATACGATGATTATCCATCGAGCCGATATGTTCGGGTTGTCGCAACTATACCAATTAAAAGGCAGGATTGGGCGTTCAAAGGTCCGCGGATATTGTTATTTTACCGTTACGCCGAAGAAAAAAATGAATCAGACGGCAGAAAAGCGGCTTAATATTTTGCAAGCTCTTGATACCTTGGGCGCCGGATTTTCTCTTGCCAGTCATGATATGGATATCCGCGGCTCGGGCAATGTTTTGGGAACCGAACAGTCAGGACACATTAAAGACATCGGAATAGCTCTCTATCAACACATGCTGGAAGAAGAAATCACCCGACTTAAATCCGGCGCAAAAGAATCATTATCTTCGGAAATTTCGGATTGGTCTCCGCAAATAACCACCGGTGTACCTTTAATGATACCGGAAAATTACGTCCGAGATTTAGGCATACGTTTAGGACTTTATCGGCGTATCGGTGCTTTAAAAAACAAAGACGAACTGCTGGATATGAAAGAAGAACTGACCGACCGTTTCGGTGCAATTCCGCCGGAGGTTGAAAATTTATTGCAAACCATTGAAATAAAGCAGCTTTGCTATAAAGCAAACATTTCCAAAATTGATGCCGGCGCCAAAGGCGCGCTGTTCCAGTTTCGTAACAACGTATTCAAAAACGTTGACGGACTTTTGGACCTAGCGGCAAAATCATTCGGTCTGATTAAAATTCGCCCCGACCAAAAACTGTTTTTGGATAAAGATTTATCGCAATATTCTCTACGAATCGAAAGCATAAAAAATTTCGCCTTAAAACTTTCGGATTTATGCCGATAGTTCTCAAAATTAAAAATTGAATAACCGTTAAAACATATTGACAACAGAGCATTTTTCTATAGAATACAACGTATGGTAGTTGTAACTTTAACTTTAGGAAAAAACATGATAAAAAATAAATCGATACGAGGCAGAGTTGAAAACAATGCCCCTAATCCTGTGGATATCCATGTGGGTTCAAGAATACGCCTGCGCAGAAATATATTGCACTTAACCCAACAACAGCTAGCCGATTTATTGGGCTTGACGTTTCAACAGGTTCAAAAATACGAAAAAGGTCTGAATCGTGTCGGTGCAAGCCGCTTATGGGACATCAGCCGGGTTATGGATGTTTCGATGGATTTCTTTTTTGAAGATATGGATAATAAAATTGCCGTAAAGAGTCCGCGAATGCTCAATATCAGCAAATCTTCCAACGCTTTTTTGGCAGAGAAACAACATAATTTCGGCGAAGATCCGATGACCAAAAAAGAGACATTGGAGCTGATTCGCGCATATTACAAAATTCCAAACCGCAAAGTAGCAAAAAATCTCTATGATATAATAATTGCCCTGTCAAAATCATCGGCAGCAACATCTTCATCGGATAAAGAAAGCTGATTTTATTCGATGTTACCTGACAAACCGAAGTTTTACGGCAGAAGAAAGGGCCGGACGATTCACAAAGCAAAAAGTTTTTTGCTTGATACTTTTTTGCCTGAAATTCTTTTCAAAACCGGAGATGATTTTTTTTCGAGTTTAGGGGAAAAAAAGAAATATTGTCTGGAAATCGGGTTTGGCGACGGAGCGCACTTAGCGGCAATATCCAAAGCCCAACCCGAAAACGGATTCCTCGGAGTTGAGGTATATAAAAACGGCGTGGCGAATCTTCTTTCTCTTATTACCGGTATAAATGAAGCTAGAGAAGATATGTCCACACAAAAAATCGAACTTCTGGCCGACCGAGTTGATAATGTTCGAGTTTTTGATGATGATGTAAGGCTTCTGTTTTCATCACTGCCCGACGGATGTTTCGATAAGATTTACTTACTTTTTCCTGACCCGTGGCCAAAGAAAAAACATTCGGCAAGAAGGTTTGTTAATCCCGAAAACTTGAGGGAACTTGCGCGATTATTAAAAAAAGGCGGAATTCTGCAAATTGCCACGGACCATCATACTTATAAATGCTGGACATTGGAACAAATAAGAGATTGTCCGTATTTCAAATGGACGGCAAAAACCTCAGATGATTGGCGCCTTCCGCCGGCAGATTGGTTTGAAACCAAATACCAGCAAAAAGCCGTAAGAGAAGGGCGCAAACCGGTATTTTTTGAATTTATCCGAGTGTAATTTCATCTGATTGAATTTAACAAAGATGCCAGCTGCAAAGTCTCCGGATTATGAATACACAAAAAAGGAGAGATGTTTTTGTTGGCATAAATCAGCATAAACAGTCTCACCGCATAAGTAAGTCCGAGTTTAGCCGATTTATTATCTTTAATCAAATTCAAAAGTTTATTTCGCCGGATATTTTCATGACGACAAATATTTTCCAGTGTCTGCCACTCAAATTCGGTCAGCCTTATTGTAGTTCTTTTCCCGCATAAAATTATGACACGTTTTATAAAATTTACCATTAAGTCAAGTCTCTTGTTATTACCTGACTGATTATACGTTAATTTTTTGATTTATGCAATCAAATAAAGTCCGCCGGCACAAAAGATACACGAACTAATAAATCATCATATTATACTTAAGATTTCCGGAAACATCGGCTGTTTCACCGCTGATATCACCGAGATAAGAAAGCGTAAATCCGTTTACGAAGAAGCCGTACGGATTTAAGACTCGGTCCTCGGGGCGCTTGAAATTCATACGGCTGTCATAAGCAATACGAATAGCGGCGTGCCATACATCGATTTTCGGACGCGGATTGTTTTTGGTAATACTGTAAGTCTTAAATTGAGCAATCCACAGCGAACGCGAAACATGACTAACTCTGTCAACTTCAACATATCTTTGCAAACCTAATATTTTGAATTGCTTTTCAATCATCGGCAACTCTTTTTCCTGAAAATCTTTAAATATTTCATCACTGGAATACCAATAAAGAATCGAATTATTGCTCCAACGGTCAAGCAGTTCGGCATAATCACCGGTAACGGTATAGCGCAAGATAATATAATCACGAATATACTGCTCGGCGATTAAATCACTGGCGTAATAATTACGTTCGCTGCGCTGCATTTCTTTCAATACATTCTGCTCGGCATCGATTCTGAACAGCCTCGGCCGGACTCTTATTTTAGGAAGCAAAAGATATATCCAGCAAGCGATTATGATATTAAGACAGATACTCAGGCAGGTAACAATCACCAACAAGCGCGAAGTCCACAAATAACGGCGCTCGGGAAAAGCATCAACGTGTACCCGCTCGGGGAAAAGCCCCAAATTATCGGGCGTTTCTTTTTCTTTATACTTAAATAATGTGCCTAAAATCGAAACCATGTCAAATTTTAACCTCTATTTTACGTTTTGAACATATAATAAATGCAAAAGTGTAATAAAATGTTAATTTTTTAAGATTATTATTGCACCAGATTGTTAAAATTTTAAGGATGAGAACATGAAAAAACTACTTTGTTTTGTGTTAGGTGTCTTCGCCGTTGCCTCATGTGCGAAAGAACAAACAACCTACACGGCACAGAATGCACCGTCTGCGGCATATTATTCCGATTGGGATAATGCCCTTCGCTATGATGTCGATATGCAGAATATGTATGCCAACACGCCGCGTAAAATCGAAAAACCGATTGACATGTATATGGCGATGGCTTTAGCGCTGAAATATAACTATTCCGGCCGTGTCGTTCGCTATCAGGAAAGCTTGTTGAAGGCAGGAAAAACGGCTTATTCAAAATTGCCTGAACTTGCCAGCAATGCCGGTTATATCAACAACAACTATAATGATGCAAGTCCGGACTTGAAAGTTGCGTGGAATTTGCTGGATATTTCGACTTTGTATTACATGAACACCGATCCGGTTTTCAAGAAGAACGTTTCGGTTGAAGAAAGCCGCAAAGTTACCCAAAACATTTTGCAGGAAGCTCGTGTATTATATTGGAAAGCTTTAACCGCACAAAGACTTCTTCCGGTAGTTGATCAAACAATCGAGCATATTACCTTAGCCGTTGACGAGATGAACGTAAAAGCCAAAGAATTGGCTCAAAAGGGCGAAAATCTGACAACCGAAGAACTGGTTAAGAAACGTAATTACATGGATGCCATCAAAAAGCTTTCGGATGTGAAGCGTGAAATGGAAACCGCACCTGAGAAACTGGCTTCCCTGATGGGTTTACACCCATCGACCGAATATAAACTGGTCGGCGAAAACTATGGACACTTCACTTTACCTGAAATAAAATCTGGGCTTTCAAAACTCGAATGGCTGGCTTTAACCAACCGACCTGAACTCAAAGCCCATGATTTATTAACGACAAATGATAATTTGGATATCATCATTGATAACTTCAGAAGTGATAACGGTTCAAATTATATGAGCGATCCGAATAAATATAATAAACAGTGGTGCAATCAGGCCAAACAGGCGACCATGGTGGTTTATGAAAAAGCCAGAACAGGTTTGGACGAAGCAACTCTTGACACTCTGCGCCGCCAACGTATGACTTCGCTTATCTTGAATCAGGTTTATGTCGGATGGGCAAGATATGTTTCCGCGGTTGAGGATTACCAAATCGCGATGGAATTAGCCGGAACATCGGAAAACATCGCTGAAAACGTTACCTCCAAAAACGGCTCCAAAGCCGAGAGCAGCCAATTAGAAGCAGCTCGCGCGATAGAAGACGAAGTAAAAGCTTCTCTTGCCTATGTTGACCTGCAGGATGCTTTAGGTACATTATATGCAACCATCGGTTTGGATGCGGTACCGTATTATTTGTTGGATTCTTCTCCGTCTCAGATTGCGCTGGCTTTACGCGCCAACTTGGAAAAATGGCGTCAGGGAGAATTTGTACCGGGCGACCGTCCGTATTTAATGAATATTTTCGACCGCCGTCCGCCGGTAAATCTTTCTTCTAACTTAATGCCTGATTATACTTTTGAAACAGGACAACATATCTATATTGCCATTCCGAATGAAGTATTCGAGAAAATGGGCTGGAAAGATAAGGAATTTACCACTAAAGCCGGTTTGATTGATGATACTTCACTTCCGAAGTGGCTTGATTATCGTGATGCAACAAAGTCGTTCAGCGGTATGGCAATGCCGGGAGATGCCGGAACCTATAAGATAAAAGTTTATGCTTTGGATAATAAAAACAATCTGGCATACATAAACTTTAATCTTAACATTATTGACACTTACGTTCCGTCGATGCAGGTTAAAGGCCTGAACAAATCACGCAGTGCGACTGTTTTGAAGCGCTGCTCCGGCAACCAGTGCAATGACGTAACCTTGGATAAAAACGAAGTTTATGTTGCACCGGTAAAATAAGAAAAAGAAACAACAAAACCGCCGGTAACTCCGGCGGTTTTCATTTGCAATAATCAAAAAACTACATTTTAACTTTATCAAGCTCAGCGATTGCCTCGTCAATCAAACGGGTTTTATCGTCATCGCTCAAATATTTTACTATTGTTTTTTCAGCTAAATCGACGGCTCGACGACTAACCGAAGAATTGATTTCATCTTTAGCCATCTGAGTTGTTCTGTTAATACGAATTTGAACGTCTCTTTGCCTTTTATCCAAATCTCTTTGCAGATTTTTCAGTTCTATTTCCTGATAATTTTCGATATTACGCTTTGACTGCTCTGATATCTGCGCCACACGTTGTTTCAAATCGGAACATTGCCGCATATAGCGCGAGAGCAAACTTTGCGCTTCATCACGGAGTTCTATCGCGTCCTTTATTTTCCCGACGACATTTTCAGCCGTTGTTTGTAAAACACTTTTGATTGCACGCCACATCGGCTTTGCTATCAGCAAAACAACCACAATAAAAGACATACCGACCCAAAACTCGGCATCTTGATAAAAATGAAGATTATCTTCCGGCTTAACCTGATTTTCGGTCAAAGTAAGCGCTTCGGAAACATTTTCGGCAACATCGACGATTGCATTTTGAGTAGCATCAATAAAATCATTACCGTTCAAAATCGGCAACTGAGAATCTTCCGGAATGTTTTCGGCAGGCAATTCCGGAGATTGATTATCGGTCGTTTCAATATCAGACTCGTCCATCAGACATTCTCCTCTTTTGCCGTTTGTTTAACATCATGCTCGGAAATTTGCTTCAACCCCAGTCTTTTGATAATTTCAAAAGCGACATTTTCCGAAATTTGTTCGATTTGCAACAAAGTTTCCTGCTTTTCCTTTGCCAGCAAAAATTCGCTTGAAGCCATTTGCTGATTAAGTTTTGCCGCCGATTGAGCTTCGGCTTCGTTTATGTACGATTGAATTTCCTGTTGCTTAATTTCCATTTCTTCTTTAGCCTTCTTATTGGCAATATCAATGGCATTCTCATATTTTTGCAACGTACTGCGAGCTTTACGATTAGCATGTTCGGCTTTACGCAAATATTCATAGATTTTGCGCTTACGCCACTCATGGATTTGAGCAATCCGCGGAGTAATAAAAACGGACAGCGAAAACCAAAGCAGGCAGAAAAAAACTATCATCCACAATGCCTGAGAGGCATACATTGAGAAGTCAAGCTGCGGCATTACAAATTCCTTTTGAACCGAGATTTAAGTAATCTCTTACATTGTCAGTAACAAGATAGCAATAATCAGCATATACAAAGCAACGGCTTCGATAGAACCCATACCGATAAAGCCGAACATCGTAACATCTTTTCTGACCTGCGGATTACGACCGACCGTTTCGATTAAAGTAGTCCAGAGTCTTGCAAGACCGATAGCCACCGCAGCCATTGGCACAGCACATATTCCGGCACCTAAATAAGCATAAATATTAACTGCATTTTGAGCAACTTCGTTTTCCATTATATTATCCTTTCTTCAAATAAAAAACGTTAAAAGATTATTCCTCGCCGTTTATTGCCATTCCCAGATATACACAGCTTAAAACGGTGTAGATATAGGCTTGCAATAAAGCAACAAACATTTCAAAGGCAATGATGCACAAATCGCCGATAAACGGCAGGAATCCGAAGATTCCCATTGACACGACAAAGCCTCCCAAAACTTTCAAAATTATATGTCCGACCGACATATTGACCACCAGACGAATAGTCAGACTGAACGGTCGTGACAAGGTTGAAATTATCTCAATCGGCACAATAAGCGGCGCCATAACAACCGGCACACCGGCCGGAAAAAACGTACGCAAATATTCCAAACCACGGCGCTTAAAACCCAAAAAAGTATTCATTATCAGGAAGAATACCGAAAGCGCACCAACCGTTGTAATATGCGACGTAAAAGTAAAACTGTAAGGGAAAAGTCCCAAAAAATTACCAAAAGCAATAAAAGTAAAAAGAGCAAAAACGAACGAAAAATATTTCGTTGCATCGCGCCCTAATGTTTCTCCCATCAAACCCTCGACAAAGGAATAAATCGTTTCGGGAAAAGCCTGAGCGAGAGACGGATAAATATTGCGGCGGCGCAAACACAACCGCATTGAAATTATAATTACGCTGACGGTAATAAGCATACACAATGCGGAGTTAGTGAACGACAAATCCACATTACCAAGATCAAGAGGCAGAATTTTTTTCAATTCAAATTGTTCAAAAGGACTGCTCATTATTTCAACTCGTTTTCCACATCATTCACACTGCGATACATATTAAGAACTCCGGCAATACAACCGAACATTGTAAAGACCACGGTAAAAACAAACTTCGTGTCAAAAGCGCGGTCAAGTAACAATCCCAATCCGACACCGACCAAGACGGCACCGACAAATTCCGTTCCCAATACAAAAGCTTTAGCAAACAGGCGACTGTTTGTCAAGCTGTCATTCTTTTTCTTACGAATGACATTAGCGCTTTTAAACTTCGCAATCCGCCGTTCCAAATCGGTTATATCATCAGACTTTTTACTCATTGGCGTACATAATTCAAATCAGCTAAACGCTTATTCAAATAATCCCTCAAATCCGAATATCTCGGTTTACCGTAAATCACTTCATTACCGTCCGGACCGCTGATAAGCAAAGCCGGAGTACCTTCCATCTTAAGCTGAGCGATTGCCTGTTGTCTGTCGGCAATAATTTCCGAAGCAACATTATCATCACGAATACAATTCTGCGCCTCATCATAGCTCAAACCATACTCTGCGGCAAACTTAAACAGCGGTGTATCATCGCTCGCCAAAAACCAACGGCGCTGCCGATCAAACAAAGTATAAATGAAATTATGATAATTATCGTAGGTCATACAGTGAGCCAGCATCGTACCTTTCATTGATTTTTTATCCAAAGGAAAACTGACAAACACTATTTTCAACAACCCGTTATTAACAAAATCCTCCTGAAGCTTAGGAATTTCGTTCAAGTGAAAATCCGCACAATGAGGACAGCCGAAAGAAGAATATTCATACAGTGTCAGCGGAGCATTTTCGGCACCGATTGCATATCTTGAATTTGCGTTTATATTTATATTTTTCGAAACAACCATAGCAATACCGTTTTTAATTTCATCGGCATGAGCGATTTGTTCTTTCAAGACGATCTGTCCGTTTTCAACAACGAAACCTTTAGCTGAAAAATAGAAAACCGCCGACAAAATAAATAACAACATCAGTGAAATGGCATTACTGATTTTTTTTATAAAATTTTCCAAAACAAAGCTCCCCTCACTTTTTATCTTTTAAGATTTCCCTACCGATTTCCTCAAGTTTTAGGCGCAAACTTTCGTTATCGATACTCTCCGTTAATTCGTTAATATATGTTTTTTGTTTTTCGGATACAAGATTTTTTTTCGGCTTATCATAAACATTTTTAGTCTTCAAAAAATTTTCCGGATTACTTGTTTGAATAATTTTTATTTTATTTAACGCTTCATATCCGAAAAAAGCATTTACCTTTTGCAAAATCTTTAATTTGTTACTTTCGACTTCCATAGCAAAAGCACCGCTTAATACAAGCAGAACCAACGTTCCGCCGACCCGTTCGTCTTTAACAAAAGAAATTTTCTGCGGTAAAACATATTCAGCCAACCTTTCCCCGACGATTTCTTCCCAGTTTGAAATCAGTTCGATTTGCATAAATCCGTTTTTACCCAAAAGTTGTTTGGCGAGCGGAATAATTGTTCTGCCGACACCGGTCAAATCGCTTAAGCGATGTTCTTCGGAAACAACCAACTTTTTAGCCATCATCAAGCCCTTCGGAAAATTGCGCCAAAGGATGCAGTTTTCGCACGGTATCCTGCAATTTTTGGCTTGTTATATGGGTATAAATTTCGGTAGTTGAAATATTTTCATGTCCGAGCATTTTTTGCACCGCACGCAAATCGGAATCATTGTTTATCAAATGAGTTGCAAACGAATGGCGCAAAACATGAGGCGAAACATTCGAAGGATAAATTCCGCATTGAACCGCCAGATTTTTCAAGTCTTTATAAAAGGCATCACGGGTAAAATGTCCGTCAACAGCGGTCATTGAAGGAAAAAGCCACGGCGAAGTTGTTTTGTTTTTAATAAATTTATCTCTAAATAAAGAATAATTTTGAACCGCCTCCATAGCTTTTTTTGCAATCGGAACAATTCTTTCCTTTCTGCCTTTACCGAAGATTGTTATCAAACCCTTGTTATAATTTATCGCAGTCTCCGGAAGTCCGACCAACTCCGAAACTCTCAAGCCGGTAGCATACATCAGTTCAATCATTACCGCCACTCTCTCCCAGCGGTATTCTTTTTTTTCTCTTGCCGTTTCTATCAACAACCTTATATCATCAAAGCTCAAAAATTTAGGAAGGGGCTTCTCCTGTTTCGGAGTTAATATTTCCGCCGCCGGATTATTATTTATAATTTTTTCCGAATAGAGAAATTTACAAAATTCCCGTACGGCAGAAAGTTTCCGCGCCAATGTTTTCGGCGAGAATTTTTGAGAACTCAAATATTGCAAAAAACATTTTATTGTATCGCTTGAAAGTTCCGAAAAATCATCAACATCGGCAAAAACGAGAAATTGTTCCAAATCATGTCCGTAAGCCGAAATTGTGTTTATTGAAGCACCTTTTTCTGCCGACATCATTTGCAAAAAATTTTCAACCTCGGAATTTTGCATAAATCACTTTTCCAAAGAAACCGTGATATCTTTGGAAACATGCTCTGTCGGAATATTGATATCCTGTACAATTACCAGACAAACACCCAATATACAAGCGATTGCCAAAGCATAAAAAAAGATTTTCGAATTACCTTGATTAAAAGACTGTCTTCTCATAAAATTTTCCTTGTATTGAATTAAAAAAAAATATTGCTTAATCTTAACAAAGTTATATGATGAGGTCAATAGTAAAAGAAAGAAGAAAACAGCAAAATGCCAGAAACAAAAAAAATTATATTGCTTGTAGGCTTAATGGGAAGCGGAAAAACCAGTGTTGGCAAACGCTTGGCCACAAAATTATCTCTACCCTTTATTGATGGTGATACTGAGGTTGAAAAAGCCTCAGGATTGTCGCTTGTGGAATTGTTCAAGTGCTTCGGCGAGGAAGAATATCGTGCCGGTGAAGCCCGTGTTATGAAACGCCTTTTGCAGGGAGAATCATGCGTATTAGCCTCGGGCGGCGGTTCATTTGTTGCAAAACAAACCCGAGATTTAGCAAAAAAATATGCCCTTACGATATGGCTGAAAGCCGACATCGACACCCTTTATCATCGCACGGCCGGTCGCACGCGCCGACCGTTTTTATTAGGCGATAACGAAACGGTAAAAACCAAACTCAAGGAATACATTTCCGAGGAATATCCTTATTATTCCGAAGCCGACATTGTAGTCGAAACCAAAGAAGAACAAGTCGAAAACACCGTCCGCAGAGTTGTTTCGGCAATCAAAAACTATTACAAAAAGGGGTAAAAATGGCGCTTAAAGAACTGATATTTGCCAGTCATAATGCCGGAAAAATCAAGGAAATCCGCGAGATGATTGAACCACTCGGCATAGAGTTAAAGACTTATAAAGACATAGATATTCCCGATGTTGAAGAAACCGGCACAACCTTTGCCGAAAACTCATTATTAAAATCATCAAAAATCGCCGAGATTACCGGAATCGCCTGTATCGCTGACGATTCAGGCTTATGTGTCGATGCCTTGAACGGTGCACCCGGGGTATATTCGGCTAGATATGCTCCCGACCGTGATTTTGATAAAGGTATGGAAAAATTGCTCGCCGAAATTGCAAAAAGCCGTAATCCCGACCGCTCAGCGCATTTTTCATGTGTCATATCGCTTGCCTATCCCGACGGCAAATATGAATTGTTTGAAGGCCGTATAAACGGGAAAATAGCTGAGCAAAAGCAAGGAACCGGCGGCTTCGGCTATGATCCGATTTTCATTCCCGAAGGCTATGATAAAAGTTTTGCCGAACTCGGCAATGAGATAAAGAACAAAATATCGCACCGCGGTCGCGCCATGCAAAAACTATCTCAATATTTACGCAACCTTTGATTGGATTTGAGGTAAAATGGGCAAAATTTATAACGTAAACGCTGAAGATTCTCTGGTTGATTTTCTAGCCGAACGTTTTTTCGAGCAATATAAAAACACGCCTGAAAAACTCTCCGAAGTGCTGTTTTTAATGCCGAGTCGCCGCGCCTGCCGCAATTTACAGGAAGCGTTTGTGCGCACAAACGGCAAAAATCCGACCATTTTACCGCAGATAAAACCGCTGTTAAACACTGAAGATGGAGATATATTTCTGAGCAATGCCTCCGATATTGACTTAAAGATAAATCCGGAGATTCCGCCTTTTTACCGCCAGCTTGTTTTTACCAAAATGATATTGTCCGCACCTGACAAGTGGGGAATAGGAGAAATTTCTGCCTCTCAGGCTTATGCTTTGGCTCAAAATCTCTCATATCTGATTGACTTAACCGATGAAAACAATCTTGATATCAACAATATCAAAAATATTGTACGCACCGAATATGCCGAACATTGGCAGGAAATATTAAAACTGTTGTCCATAATAACTTTTCATTGGCCTAAGATTTTAGAGCAGGAAAACTTGATTGACAGCATCAAACGACGGATAGTGATGTTGCGTGAACAGTTAAAAATCTGGCAAAAAAATCCGCCGGCTCAAAGAATAATAATAGCTGGCACCACCGCCGGTTTTCCGATACTCAAAGAATTGGTAAAGACTGTACTCGGTTTGGATTACGGCGAAGTTTATCTTTACGGTATCGACAATTATTTATCTGAAGATTCGTGGCAAAAGATTGATGAAAATCACCCGCAATTTGAGCTTAAAGAACTGCTGGACTTTTTGGAGTTAAAACGTTCGGACATATTACCGGCCGACAATCGGGAAATCACTCAAAAACAGCGTTTTGTTTCGGAGGTTATGCGCCCTTCATCTACCACTCGAGAGTGGCAGAAAATAGTGCAAAATAAATTCGCCGACAGTGATTTTGATTATCTTAAAATTTTGAATTGTGATGATTTACGACAAGAAGCTTATGCCATTTCTTTAGTGATGAGAGAAGTACTGGAAACACCTGAAAAAACAGCCGCTCTTGTTACTTCCGACCGCAATTTGGCACGTCGCGTAATCTCGGAATTAAAGCGTTGGAATATTATTGCCGATGATTCGTCTGGGCGTCCATTGCACCTGAGCGCAATCGGCATTTATTTAAGGATGATAATCGACGTATTGGAAAAAAATTTTTCCCAAGTCAGCCTTTTGGCACTGCTCAAACACCCGTTTACCAAATGCGGACTTCCGGCGGATAAATATAAACTAATGGTTTACCATATTGAACAAAAATGGCGCAACGATAAAAGATGCGAATCCTTAAGTTCGGAGGAAGAAGAACTGATAAGCAAAGTTTATCAGCAGCTCAGTCCGCTGCAAGAGCTATATTTCTCTCCAAGTTTAAATTTTGCACAAATGTTTGAAACTCACATAAGAGTGGCTGAAACCCTTGCCGATACCGATACCAAAACCGGCGACAAACTGATTTGGCGCAAAGAAGACGGCATCGCGGCGGCAAAATTTGTTGCTGAATTTTTGCCTCAATCGCAAATTTTGGGCAACATACAAAGCAACGATTATGCTAAGTTGCTGACTGCGATTTTGGCGCAACAAACCGTACGCGTTCAATTCGGACAACACCCGCGAATCAAAATACTCGGTCCGATTGAAGCGCGGCTGCAAAATTTTGATATTACCATCATCGGCGAAGCAAATGAAAGCATCTGGCCATTGCTGCCGCAAACCGATATGTGGATGTCGCGCCCGATGAAAAAAGAGTTCGGACTTCCGTTACCTGAGCGCTCAATAGGTATATGCGCCTCAGATTTCGCCCATTTGCTGCATGCCAAAAAAGTATATATTACCCGCGCCGAAAAAAGCGATGGCGCACCGACAACCAAATCGCGCTGGCTTTTGCGCCTGGAAACTGTTTTGGCCGCAAATTATGCCGACTTACCGGAAAAAGACATCAAACAAGCGTATTCATTTATTTACGATAAAAAATATACCGAATGGGCAAAGAATCTGGAGCGAGCAACGTTTGCTGAAATTGAGGCGGCAAAAATAGCCCCGCCGGCACCGAAACCGCCGCTTTATGCCCGACCTCGCAAACTTTCGGCCGGAAATTTCGCCGAGTGGCTGAGCAATCCTTACACGATTTTTGCAAAATATATCTTAAAATTATACCCGCTTGACAATCTTGACCAGCCTTGCTCATCTGCAGATTACGGCACTTTGCTTCACGCTGTTTTACTTAAATTCAACGATAAATATCCGAATAATTACCCGCCGCGCGAACAAGCCTTAAAAGAAATGACCGACATAGCGGAAACCTTGCTTGAAGAGTTGAAAATACCCCCGGAAACGGCAGCCTTCTGGCATCCGAAAATCCGTTCGGCAATCGAGTGGCTTATTAACGAAGAAGAAAAAATAAGACCATCAATAAAATTTTTGCATAATGAGATTGAAGGCCAAACAATCTGGCAATTTCCGAAAGGCGATTTTATCGTAACGGCTCGTGCCGACAGAATTGAAGAAACCTCAGACGGCAAAATAAATATCGTTGATTACAAAACCGGTTCTACCCCTAAAAATATAGCTGTAACCACCGGCTATGCGCCGCAGCTTTCTCTCGAGGCGATTATAGCACAAAACGGTGGTTTTGCCGAAGTAAAGAAAGCTGAAGTTTCCTCGATTTCATACTGGAAAATCAGCGATAAAATAATTAAATTCGATGCCAAAAATCTCGAGGATACTCTCAAAAATACCGCCAATCGCCTTAAAACTTTGATACAAGATTTTGATAATGAGCAAACACCTTATTACAACCGCCCGAATCCGTCGATAACAGGTTCCGGCAAAGATTATGACCATCTTTCACGATACCTTGAGTGGTCGCTCAAAGACACCAATTTGCAAAAATCCGAAACTGAAAATGATGATACAAATCAATAAAAAACTTATTGTTTTTGATAAGGCTCGGCATACTTTTCGAACTCTTGAGCCTTTGCATCACTCCACCCCATGATATATTTATCCTTAAAACAAATCAGCGGTGTACCGGCAGCCTCACCGATTTTATATTTTTTAACGGCATAACGGAAAAGTTTTTGATTTCCCGGTAAACGGATATCGCGCGAAACAATTTTCAAATCGGGGTGTTTTTCCTTAATATATTTTGCGGCATCATGACAATGCGGACAAGTTGTTTGATAGAAAAAATATATTCTGCTGCCGTCAAGTTCTTTTTCTTCAGGCGACTTTTTACAAGCAGCGATCAGCAAACAGAAAGCACATAAAAGAGAAACTAAAATTTTATTCATATCAAACTCCTTAAAATATTTGATAAGGAGTGTACGCAATTTAAAACAAAAGTCAAGTTTATTCCACCAACATCATCATACAATAAAAACTCATCTGTATTTTTTGCCATTAAAGATCAAAAAATTTTAAGCAGCTTCAAACTAAAATCTTGCCTTTACTTTTTTTCAAAATGCTTATATAAAAAATAAAGGATGTTATAGGAGCATTGATTATGACCAGTACAAAGAGAAATTTTTTCATTTTTTTACTTATCAACTTAATTGTTTGGAGCTTAGTTCCTCTACTTCGTTTAAGCTTACCTCTTGACACACAGGAAGCTCTGATTTGGGGACGCGATTATTTTTTCGGAACACCTAAACATCCGCCTTTTTCCGGCTGGCTGGCATGGCCGTTTTACACCGTGTTTGCAAGATTTGACGGTTCGATGTATATTTTAAGTCAGCTTTGCGTTGCGCTTGGCGTAATATACATTTACCGCTTGGCAAAACAATTTGTCGGTGAGCAAAAAGCGATATTGGCAGCGATGTTACAGTTTGGCATAATTTATTATGACTTTTCCTCAGTTGAATATAATGTAAACGTGGTTTCCTTAGCCTTATGGCCGATGTGCAGCTTTTATTTTTGGCAGGCTTTACAACAAAACAAATGGAGCGATTGGCTATTGTTCGGAATATTTGCCGGTTTTAATTTATTGAACAAATACACAGGAGGAGTTTTACTTTTTGCAATAGGGCTGTTCATATTATGCGAAAAATCGGCAAGAAAAATTTTATTAAACCCGAAGGCCTATGTTTCGGCGTTGTTTGCCGTTTGGATAATCACTCCGCACTTATACTGGCTTTATGAAACAAATTTCATATCGTTTGATTATATTTTCGGCCGCGGTTCCGGCGGAGATTATGCGCACACTCTTCTCGGACACATCATTTATCCGCTGAAATTTGCCGGCGCTCAAATTCTGTTTACCGCCGCCGCATGGCTCAGCTATCTGGTTTTTTACAAACACTCGGAAAAGCAAAAAATTACCAACAATTCCACGCAGACAAAGTTTTTACTTATTGTCGGACTGATTCCGTTTTGCGTATTTCTGATAATCGGCACAATTAACGGAGCCGCACTTAAAAGCATGTGGGGATTTCCACTGTGGTTTTTACTCGGCACGATAATGATGTATTTTTGGCCTTGCAAAATCACAAAAGAAAGTGCGAAAAAATTATTTTTAACGATGTCCGGATGGAGCATACTTTTCGCGCTTGTTTATACAATTCAATGTCTGGTAACAACAAGCCAGCGTTTTCATCAAGACAACCGAGAGACAGTAAATGAAGTTTTACTTTCATGGAAAGAAAAAACCGGAAGACAGGAACCACAATATATTGCTGCCGATGTTTGGTATGCCGATATGTTTGCGCTATATGGAAAAAACATAAAACCAATATACTGGTTTGACATTGAGAAGAATCCGGAAATGTCAGCCGATGTACTGAAATATCCGATTCTGGTGGTAGCAAATGATGAGTACGAATACAATCTTTACGCCCAAAGATACGGCAAAAAATTATCAGCGCCGATTAAATTACCGCTTGAAATTTCAAATTATTTCGGTAGAGTCAAGAAAAAGGAACTTTATTACGGATTCTACAATATAAGAGGCAGAAAATGAAGAACAAACTCATCAGTATCGTAATTTCGGCATATAACGAAGAGGACAATGTCGGCGAGCTTTACAAAAGGTTATGCGAATCGCTTAATAAAGTTAAAGACGCAGATTTTGAGTTTTTGTTTGTTGATGACGGCAGCAAAGATAAAACATATAATAACTGTTTGAAATTACAAAAAAATGATGCCAGAATAAAAATTGTAAAATTAAAACGCAACTTCGGACATGAGATAGCAATGACCGCCGGCATGGACCACGCCAAAGGTGATGCTGTAATTTTCATGGATTCCGACTTACAACACCCACCGGTTTACATTCCGCAGATGATCAAGTCGTGGCAACAGGGCAAAGAAATCGTACTGACCAAGCGCGTTGATAATAAAGACACGTCTAAACTCTATAAACTTTGTGCCAAGATTTTTTACTATATCTTGAATAAGTTTTCGGACCAAGAGATAATGGAGAGTGCGCCGGATTTCCGCTTAATTGACCGCAAATACGTTGACTTTTTGAAAAATTTCAACGAACAGGACAGACTTTTCCGTGGGCTGTTGAGCTGGATTATGCCAAACGAGAATGTTGAGATTATCGACTTTGTTGCGCCTGAACGCTTCAGCGGAAAATCGAAATACAATTTTTTAGTATCTCTGCGTTTAGCTATTAACAGCATTATTCAGTTTTCGGTATTACCGCTCAGGCTGGCAACTTATGTCGGACTGTTTACGGCATTTTTGGCCGGACTTCTCGGGGTTTACGTATTTGCCGAACACTTTTTTCTGCACAATCCGACACCGGGTTATGCAACCTTGATGATTACGGTAATTTTCTTAGGTTCGGTACAACTGATTGCCTTAGGAATCATCGGCGAATACATCGGCAAAATTCATATGGAAGTCAAGAAGCGCCCGCTTTACATGGCGGAATATATCGAACAGAAGGCGACAAAGAATGGCGATAAAAAAGATATTTAATGCCGATGATTTCGGCATCAGTCAGGGCGTAAATGCTGCGATTGTCAAAGCTCATAAAGAGGGAATTTTGAGTTCTGCCAGTTTAATGGTAAATCAAAAATATGCCGCCGAAGCGGTTGATTTAGCGGCCGATATGCCTGATTTAGAACTTGGTTTACACATCAATTTAACCAACGAATATCCGGCAAGCAAAAAAGAAAAAATTTCGCTTTTAGTTAATGAAAACGGAAAATTCAAACATGGCTTTGTAAATTTGCTGTTACTCTCGATTTTTCGCCGCAAAGAATTTTCGAAACAGGTTGAAACCGAGATTCGGGCGCAGGTTCAGAAGTACTATGCTTTTGGTTTGAAGCTCAATCACATTGACGGACACCGCCATGTACATTTAATTCCGGCAGTATTCAAGATAGTAGAAAAGATTGCTGCCGAGAATGATATCAAACGTATTCGCACGATGAACGAAAACTTGTTTAACACCATCAAACAGAACAAAGATAAGAGTTATCTTTTTGACGGCGGCTTGATAAAGTATTTTGTTTTACGAGCGTTAACATTTTGGAACGGATACAAAAGCGACGTATATTTTTATACGATACTATACACCTGTAAGATTACTAAGGAGCGCTTTAACGACATCAGGATTCCGAAAGGCTATAAAGCAGTTGAAATAATGATTCATCCATCGATTCTCGAGATTGACCGCCAAAATTTGAATGATGTTTGGGATGAAAACATTTTAAGTGAATACCGCACCAAAGAGCTTGAAACTCTGCTTGATAAGAATGTAATAAACGGAATAAATTAAAAATGATAAAAATTTTTTTAAGGCTATATTTTTGGGCAGAAAACATTTGGTTTAAGCTACCGCAGAAATTACGTTTTTTATTGGTCGGCGGTTTTAATACGGTGTTTGCCTACGGTGTATTTTTTGCGCTTTATTGGCTTTTCAGCCGACTAAACATTTGGAATTTAAGCAAGATAACGGTTTCGAACATAGCGCTTGTTGTGCAATATTGCATAACCATAAATGTTTCGTTTATCACGATGCGTTATTATGTTTTTCAAAGTCACGGAAATTGGAAAACCGAGCTTTTAAAAGCATGGTCGGTATACCTTTCGCTTTTACTTATCAACGCTCCGAGCATCAGTTTCCTGATATGGCTGGGGATTCATCCCTTAATAGCGCAAGCCTTATATTTAACATTTTCGACGATTACAACTTTTTTATTGCATAAATATTACTCTTTTCGTCATTCCTCGTAGCATTTTTCTACCCTCGTCATTACGAGGATGACGAATGTCCGACGTGGTAATTTCCTTCGTCCAATGACTCATGCAAAAATCAATCAACGTCATTGCGAGGAGCGGTTATTAAACCGCGACGTGGCAATCTCCCTCGTTTCTGTTCATCATTTTCTCTTCCTTTTCCCGTCATCC
>ONLJ01000038.1 GCA_900318605.1 uncultured Rhodospirillaceae bacterium
GGATTTTCGTTCAAAAGTTCGGCAATCAACAAACGATGTCCCAAAACAAGATTTTCTGCAGTTTCCAAATTAACATCAATACCATTGGCGCATGACGTCAGAAAAATCTGCCCTTTGGTAATATTTTGAACAATTGATTTTTTCCCTTTTTCTTTTTTCGTTATTGTGATTTTACAAATTTCAATCAAAAAATCATGAATTATCGGTAAGATTTTGTTTAATTTATCAACCAATAAAGAACAGCTTTGAATATCTACTATTTCATGTGTTTGGCGGGCATTAAACCCGAAAATCAATTTTCCGCGCTTAAATTCAAACGAAAATTCCGCCCGTCGTCTGAAACCATCTCCGATAAAAATCGGCTCTCCGAGTGCAATTTCTTTTTGTTGCAACCCACCCATGATCTTATAAAAAGTCTCGACTTTTTTCTTTTTGTATTCCGGCTCGCCCAAACCACGAAACGGACAACCGCCGCAACTGTTCATGTATGCGCAGGTCATTATTTTACCTCTTTGACAATACGGTTATCATAATCATCAAGCAGTGATATTTCACCCGTTTCCTCATTTTGGAAAACCGGATGCACATCATCTGAAGAATGTTTGTTTTTTTCCTTCATCACGGCTCTGACTTTACTTTCGTCATAAACCTCGACACGATTGCGTCCGTTATGTTTTGCTAAATACATTGCATCATCTGCCTGACGAAGCAAAACATCAAGGCTGTCGGTCTTTTCCGAAGACACAACTCCGATACTGACCGTAACTTTAACTTCCTCGCCTTCATCACTGAAAATTACGGCTTCGGCAATTGAATTACGCAGTCGCTCAGCAACTTTCAGTGCCGAAGAAGTATCGGTATTATCAAGATAAATCATAAATTCCTCTCCGCCGAAACGACAAACTAAATCATCTCCGCGCAGTGAATGAGCGCAAACATCAACGATTTCGATTAAGACCTTATCACCGGTTTTATGTCCGTAAGTATCGTTGATATTTTTAAACTTGTCGGCATCAACCATCAACAGGCTGTAATATTTGGATTCCTTAATCAAAACTTTTACTTTTTCCGGCACTTCCTTTTCAAAATACCTACGATTCCATGCTTGTGTCAGAGGATCTTTATCAGCTTGATTTTGCAAACGATTCTCTCTTTCTTTGCGCAGTGTTATATTTTGGAAAGCCATATACAGAGCCATTTCATTGTTGTACTCGATTGTTTTGGCCGAAACCGAGAGCCAAAAAGGAGTTGCACTAATAAGATTACTTACCATCAAATCAAAATCTTCTACTTCGTGCTTTTTTTCGAGTATAGTAAAAAACTTTCCGCGATTATCTTCATCAATCATAAAATCTGAAAGCTTGCAATAATTCATCTCTTTTGAGGTTATCCCAAACAGTTCCTCAGCTTTTCCGTTAATAAGCAAGAGCTGGCTACCATTCATTTTGGAAATAATAATCGGGAACGGCGAAGAATTAACCACATGTGAAAACTGTAAATTGAGTTTATCAATAACATTCCAACTTTTTTGCAATTCACTTTTCAACATACTTATGCGCTCAAATACCATAGCGATGGCAAAAACATATACCCAAATCCAGTTAAGTAAGTTTAAGTTAAGCCAATTATAGCGGAAGAAATACGATGATATGACAAGCTTAAAAAATAAAATAGCGACGGCTAAAAATAACAACACATTACCGAGAGCCGGATTTTTATAGACTCTGGCAAAACAAAAAGCCAAGAACACACCAAGACTGATTGATATCAGCAAATTACTGAACGAAACGGCGATAACGTGATTATAAGCCAGAAAAGAATAATAGATACAGGCCGGCAAACAAATCGAGATATATAAAACCGACGATACCCTGTTGGTCGGTTGATTATTATAAAGCTCTGAAGCCGCATTAAGCCAGAAGACCGAAGCGGTCAATGCCACAATCATTTCCACAAAAACCACGAAATTATAACTCAAACCCAGCTTATATAAACTGTGCTCACTTGTCGAAAAATAGGCCGATAAGAAAAAGAACAGACAACCGGCCAAAAACAGAAACAATCCTTTGAAATCTTTGCTCTCAAAAACCAAAAACACGGAAGCAAAACCAATAAGGAGCGATAAAATTCCCAAAGGCAGGCTGTATATTGAATAAAATATGTTTGCACTCAACATTTTTACACCATTTTCAAAATCTTTCGTTCATTTTACACAAAAAATGTATAAAAACAAACAATATTTAAAAAAAGTAGTGAAAAAATATTTTTTATGAGTTAAAGTAATACAAAATTTTTATATTTAAGGAGATAAAAATGACATATTCCGCTCCGGACCATTACAGTTATGATTTTAAGTTTGACATTGAGCGACTTCCGGCTACGCAAAAAGATCGCTTGCCGAGCCGTCTTGCCGCTTGCGGTATAATTTTCGGATTTTTCCTTTTTCTCTTGGGTATTTGGGAATTTTCGATGTATTTTTGGGGAGAAAACTCCGGAATGTTTGATTTTGAGCTTCCGCAACAGGATATTGCTGAAAGCTTAAAGTTCCAGCGCCTTACTTTTGATGCAATGCTTATCGGCTTGGGATTGATTGTCTTGATTATTTCGATTGTCTCGCTATATCGATTTAAGGAAATTTTCTATGACGGAGAAAACATAAAAATCATTCACAAATCTCCTTTTTCGAAAGAACACACGGAAACCGAATATCTGTACAATTATCTCGGAATACTGCTGAAAGTCGAATATTTTCAACTCGGTCTAATCAACCGCAACCGCTATATAATTGAGCTTTATCACAAAGATAAGAACAAGCGCGTTCCTCTTTACATGAGTACAAGCGATAAAGATATTCGCAAAATTTGGGAATACTATTCAGCAAGAATGCACCTTCCGGCATTATTTATGACCGATCACGGCTTGATTTCACGCAATCAGAACGAACTGAAAAAGACTCTGCGCGATATGGCAAAAAAATGGAAAGATTCTCCTCTCGACCATGATGAGCCGGCACCGGCATCTTTGAGTGTAACAAATGATGCTGATAAAATTGTCGTAAAAGAAAATCGCCTGTTTTTTGACGTTTACAGTATCCTGTCAATACTCGGAATTTTAGCATTAAGTGCCCTAGTTGTTTATGCGATAATAAATTATCCGTTCATTTCAGGAATTGTCGGAAACACCGGATTTATAATAACTTCTGTTCTGTTTTCGGCAATAATTTGTTTTACCCTTTTGACTATTTTAAGCAAGGATTTTTTGGTTATTGATAAGGAGAACATTCTTTTGGGACACAGCATACCATTTTTGCACATTGATGCTCAAGTTCTTTCAAAAGATGAGATTCAAGCAGTTGACATTGGTCATAATCCGACCACAGGACGTTATTATCTTACGGTAATTTCCCGCGATAAGACCATAATATTCGGTAAGAATATGCCGATAGATGATTTGCGTTGGATAAGGAGTTTTGTTATCAGGGAAACCGTAAAATAATAAAAAAGTTGCTTTATAATTTTTTTTTTGCTATTAGATTCATAACTTGATTTTTCGATGAGGATAAAAATGAAAAAAGATGTTAAAAATAATACCGCAGTTTCTCCTAAAACAGCTGAAATTACTGATATCAAGCGTAAAATAACTCCGCGCGACAATTCGGATATCAATCCTGATTTTACTGATGCTTTTATCCGTGAAGTTGATGAAGATGTCAAAAATGATAACTTCAAGGTTTTGTGGAATAAGTACGGCACCTATATTGTTGCCTTTGTAATCATTGCCGTAACCGCAGCTGTTTGCTTTGACAGAATAAAAATGTGGGAAATGGAACGCAATCAAATCCGGACCGAAAATTATATGGCTGCGGCTCAATTAAATAACAATCCTCAGGATACGATTGCCGCCTTGCAGAAGATTAACAGCGAAAATAACGGAATTTTCAGTGATTTTGCCAAATTACAAATAGCAAATGTTTTACTTGGTCAAAACAAAACCGAAGAAGCTTTAGCGACCTTGCAATCCTTAATTGATGATAAGGATGCCGATCATGCCGTTAAAAATATAGCCTTAATAAAATTTGCTTCTTATAAGGTTGATAGTATGTCAAAGAAAGAGATGGATGATCTGTTACAACCGGTCTTACAGGATAAAGGTTCTTGGACACCTTTGGCAAATGATTTATTGGCAATGTCGGCAATCCGTGAAGGCGATATAGAAACGGCAAAACAGATTTATACCGATATCTTAAAGATAAAGGATTTGCCTGAAGGATTTAGGGTAAAAGTTCAAGACATGCTGACTTCAATCAGCAATATGTAAAAAAGCTAAATCGGAGGAAAAATAATGAAAAAAGAAGCTCTCGGACTTTTTTGTTGTGCGGTTGCGCTTATCGGAGCGGCCGGTTGTTCGAGTAAAAAGGTTATACCCCAAGGCGAGCGTATTTCCGTTTTGGCACCGGTTGCAACAGCCAAACCCGATGTTTCGAACGGAAAAACTCAAATAAAAATTCCGGCGCTTCAGTCAGATTCGGCCTGGTCGCAAACCGATTTTGATGCAACTCATGTAATTCCGAACTTAAAAGTAAGTCCGAAATTCGAAAAACAATGGAGTGCGAGTTTCGGCGAAGGCGCTTCCAAGCGTGAGATACTGATGTCAACTCCTTTGGCGATAAACGGAACAATCTATACTTTAGACGTCAACGGACTTCTTAGTGCTTTTAACTTAAAAAACGGCGAGTCGCTGTGGTACACTGAATTAAAACCGCAAAATAAATATGCCAAAGACAATGCCTTGAACGGAATCGGTATTGCTTATGACAGCGGCGTTATTTTTGCCACCACCGGTTATGGCGATGTTTTTGCCGTCAATGCCAAAAAAGGCGATGTTATATGGACCAAATCGCTCAATTATCCGCTCAGAATAGCACCGATGGTTGCTCAAGGAAAAGTGTTTGTTCAAAGTGTTGATAACAAATTCTTTGCTTTGGATGAAAAAGATGGCGAGATTTTATGGAAGTATGACATCATGCTTGAAAATACCACTCTTGTTGGTGGTTCAGTTCCGGCATATTGCAAAGATTTGGATATGGTCATCGCCGGATTTTCGAGTGGCGAATTACAGACTTTCAATGCTTCAATCGGTTCGCCGTTATGGTCAGATATTTTAATTTCCAACCGCCAGGCATATTCCTCGACGTTTCTTAATACCATTAAAGCATCGCCTATAGTTGAAGGAAAAACAATTTATGCCTTCAGCAACGGCAATATTTTAACGGCACTTGATGCCAACACCGGATTCAGAAATTGGGAAAAAGAGTTGGGCGGAAAGACCACACCGTTGTTGGCCGGAAACACTCTTTATGTTGTAACAAATGATCGTGATTTATTGGCCATTGATAAAAGCAACGGCAATATTTTGTGGGCAAAAGCACTTGATTTTGGAGAAAAACCGAACGATGTCGTAGCAAGTGCACCGATAATGTTATCCAACCGACTGATTGTTGCTCTTTCGAACGGTATGGTTTATACTTTTAATCCTCAGACAGGCGAAAAGATGAGTGAGATTGATTTAGGGTATGAATTAAATTCTTCGCCGATTGCCGCTGATGAGTACATAATTTTTGTAACCGCAAATGCAAAATTACTCGTCTATAAATAGGAGAAGATCGTGCTTTGTGTTGCCATTATTGGTCGTCCGAATGTCGGGAAATCAACGCTTTTCAACCGCCTAGCCGGAAAGAAACTGGCGATTGTACATGATACGCCGGGAGTTACGCGTGATCGCAAAATGGCACCGGCAAGATTTAAGGATCTTGATTTCAATATTATTGATACCGCCGGTTATGAATACTCAACAACCGACAATAAAGAAAGCCGAATGTGGAAACAAACTCAAACAGCAATAAATGATGCCGATTTATGCTTGTTCTTGTTTGATGCTAGAGCCGGTTTGCAACCTTATGACGAATTGTTTGCCGATTTAGTGCGCCAGACTCACAAGCCGGTAGTTCTGCTTGCTAATAAGTGCGAAGGAAAAATGCAGGAAAATTCGGTTTATGAAGCCTATAAACTCGGTCTCGGCGATCCGATAGTATTTTCGGCCGAACACGGCATCGGTTTTGATGAGTTGTATTTAGCTTTGAGCAAGGCTGATGAACAGAAAAAATCCGAAGAAAAAGACAAAGAAGAATCCGAGGATAAGGAAATTAAAGAAAAAGCGATTCAGATTGCCTTTGTCGGTCGCCCGAATGTCGGAAAATCAACTCTTGTTAATGCACTTCTAGGTGATGAACGAATGCTGACCGGACCGGAAGCCGGATTAACCCGCGATGCCGTTACAACCGAATGGCAATGGAAAAATCATCGTTTTAATTTAGTAGATACTGCCGGATTGCGAAAAAAATCAAAAATAACCGATTCTCTTGAAAAAATGTCGACTGCCGGTACAAAATATGCTGCCAATATGGCTCAAGTCGTGGTTTTGGTTTTAGATGCTGATGCGGTTTTGGACAAGCAAGATTTAACAATAGCCCGCACCGTTGCTGACGAAGGAAGAGCTTTAGTCATCGCCGTAAACAAGTGGGATATAGCCAACCGCAAGGAAACACTTGAAAAACTCAATTACAAATTAGAAACTTCCTTAAATCAGCTTGCCGGTGTACCGACCGTTACGATTTCCGCCTTGAAAAGAGAGGGACTTGATAAGCTGATGAGCGCAGTTTTGAAAGTTTATGAGCGCTGGAATAAACGTATTCCTACCGCCCCCTTAAATAAATGGTTCAGCGATGTTCAAGAGCAGAATCCCGCACCATTGGGAAAAAATAAACGCCGTATTAAATTAAAATACATTACTCAGGCAAAAAGTCGTCCGCCTTCATTTTTCATTTTTTCCAGCAATCCGGAAGGACTGCCGGAGTCGTATTTGCGTTATTTAACCAACAGCCTACGCCAGACATTCGATTTGGGCGGAATCCCGTTGCGCCTTACAATCCGCAAAGCCGACAACCCTTATGCCGAGAAGAAGTAAAATAGCATTTTGAAACTTAACTTTTATTATCATTCCGATAAAATAAAAAACTCTCCTCTTTATTTTTACAAAAGCGTGAATATATCCGTTTTGTTATGAATAAAATTTTAAGGAGAAAATACATGAATAAAATCGTTCATATAACGGCTTTAAGTACTTTAGGATTATTTTTATCCGGCGCCGATGTTTTGGCAGCACCATATGCATATCAATATTTAAGTGACGAATATTCGACATTCAAACAAAATTTACAAGACAAATACGGCTTTAGTTATGAACTTGATTATTCCGTGATGTTTCAGCGTACTGCGCCGAGCGGAAAACACAATGCCGTGCAATCATATTTATACCCATCAATAACGTGGACAACTTTTGATAATCACTATGGTACCGGAACACTTAATTTTGCCTATGACAGCGTATATTACGGGCATCACAATGCCGATGATTTGGCGAACAATTCCGGTTTTGTAACTTCGATAAACGATTTCCCGAACAAAAGTCAGGAATTTGCCGAACTTTATTATACTTATCAGCTTCCGAATCGTTATAATTGGCTGACTTTCGGCTTAGGTCAATACACGTTGTATAATTTTGACGGCGGCTCATATAATTCGAATCAGCAATCAACCTTTATCAACTATTCGCTCTCACAAAATGCTACCGCAACTTATACTACTGCCGGAGTCGGTGCTTATGTACAACTAACTCCCGGAGATTGGAGTTTTACCGCCGGTGCACAAGATGCCAGCGATGTTGATGCCACCAGTGTAAGAGTAAATTCGCTGGATGATAAACATTATACCACATTCGGCGAGGTTGCATATAACCCGACAATTAGCGGATTAGGCCAAGGACAATACTCGGTTATGGTCTATAACCAGCCATCAGTGAGCGAACAACCGCAAACCACCAACGGATGGTCGGTCAATCTGCAACAGGCATTAAATGAAAAATTTGCGATTTTCGGTTCTTTAAGTGGTGTCAGCGGTAGTGTGGCAACCATAAATCAATCATATACCGTCGGTACTGTTTATAATAATCCTTTAGACAGGAATGATCTTGATCAAATAGGTCTTGCTTATGCCTATAATCATATTGATGAAGATGCGGTCGGTTCTGAAACTTATCATAGCGCCGAGCAAGTCATTGAAGCTTATTGGGCATGGGGTATTGGTAAATGGGCGACAATTACTCCGGATATTCAAATGTATGTACATCCGGCACTTCGTGACGGGGACTACGGATTCGCTTCAACTTTGCGCTTGAGTGTATTCTTTTAAAAATCATTACTTGAAACAACAAAAAAAGCGGCTGTCAAAAAGCCGCTTTTTTTATTAGTCTGAGATTTCAGTCGGAACATCCTCTTTGATATTCTCGCCGTTTTCAGCAAGAACTTTACGGTCTTGAGCGTAAATTCCGAATTCTCTGGCTCCGCTGACGGTCAGAAGCACGCTCAATGTTGCCAACAACCCTTCCCAACTGACTTCCCCAATCTTTAGGAAAGGATAAATCACGCAGTTGTTGAAGAATCCGAGTGATACACACCAACCGATTGTCGGTATCCAGACCTTTAAGGTCCAGGTTCCCTTCGATTCGGACTTCTCCCGTTCCTTGATTACCGGCCCGAGATAACGGAACTGGCGCAATACAACATCGCGGGCACCTCCGATACCAAGCATCACAGAGAGAGATAAAATCAGGTAAATCCAACTTACTTCTTCTGCACCATTGAGATAAGGCACAATGGCACAATTAATCAGAAAACCGAGCGCCAAGGAAGTACCTACGCCGGAAATCCACAAACGGGATTTTTTATTTTTTTTGTTTATCATATATGTAAAATTATTGGTTAAGTAATATCAAGATAACCAATTTTGGAAATTATGTCAATAGTTTTTTTGTATATTTCAGAACATTACTATCGCAACATTGCAACCGCCGGCATTTGTACAGTTGCAACCTTTTGTTGCCAAAGTCGGAGACATGACTTGTTTCAAACAATATGCTCCGGAAGCGCCTACATTATTGCAAACCGCACCTGATTGTTTAAGATTTTCCGGCGCCTGATTGGCAAGTCCGCTTACCGAATTGGAAAAGATTCCACTTCCGGCATAGACCAACGCACTGCCGTAATCGCCTGTAGCAAGCTCCATACAAGCGTTTTTTGGCAAACCATTCATAGCCACGTAAAAATACTTTTTGATACTTCCTTTACCGAAACCGCCGAGTTGAATACTGCCACCGAACGGATTAACCAGATTCGAACCGCTCAAAGCCTTATTCGGTATTGCTTTCATTTTTTTAGCTACTGCAGTCAAATCATCGGGATAATTTTTGGAACGCAAAGAAATTCCCTGAATATTTGTAGCGATTGTCAACATTATTTCCGCAGTCGAATTTGTTTTATGTTTAGTCATAGCTTTGGTATATCCGGAAATACCACCGACCGACAAAACGCCGATAATAGCTAACACACCAAGCATTTCAATCATACTTCTGCCATTTTGATTCATTTTAACTCTCCTTAAATATCAGTAATATTTCACGGCAACAGCACAAGAACTGTTATTTCTGCACGAAGCACAAGCCGTGGCTGCTTCGGTAACCGGCAACGGAACCCCTACAGAACTACCGTTATTGCAGCCGACCGAAACCGAAAGATTGTACCCTGAACCGGCACAGTTAAGCGGATAATTTTTAAGTCCGTTTGCATTAACCGCAGATTCCGAACCGACCATAAATGCAATAAATGACGAGTTTTTTGCCGAGCCCCAGTCGTGAGTGGCCATTGCCATACAAGCCTGATGATTTAAGCCGCCGTATCTTATAAAATAAGCCATATTATCAATATCGCCGCCATTGACAGACATCATATTGCTGCTAGCTATGGTAACATCGCCTCCGAACGGATTTTTTATAGTACTTGCACCGGTTACCATATCGTCAAGCACGGCTTTAAGCTTAATCGCCGTCTTATTGCTTATACCGGAATATGTTCCGCCTCCGGCACCTATGGTTGAAAGTTGTCCGCTGATAACATTTATTTGCTCTATTGCTTTATTTATCTTGCTTTGATTAAGCATTTTCGAATATCCGGCAATTCCGCCGACCGAAAGCGCACCGATAATGGCCAGCACACCCATCATTTCAATCATGGAACGCCCGCAATCATTATTTTTCATCATATAATCTCCCAAAAACAATTTACATTTGATTTAACACAAAAATAACGCTCCGTCAACCGCCATATTTAAAAAAATCCCCCTTAATTATTTGAGCTAACTTTTGCAAAAACGGTGCTTTTGTATTTACATCTTAAAATTTTAGGAATATCACATATATATGTTTTAATATCTTTCAGAGGCAAAAATGTGGTTTTTCGAAATTTTTAAGCGCAATCCGATACCTTATGATGAGGGATTACTCAAGGAATCTGACGGACATAAGATTTATTACTACCAATACGGAAACCCTAAAGGAAAACCTATTTTATCTTTTCATGGAGGTCCGGGCGGTTCGGCAAAAGCAAAATATGCCGCTCTTTTTGACTTGAAAAAATATCGTTTTATCAGCTTTGATCAACGCGGATGCGGAAAATCGACTTATCAGGATTTATTAGAAGAAAACACATCTTACAATACCGTTTCCGATGCAAAAAATCTGCTCGATTACCTCAGCATCAAGGAACAAGTCATACTATACGGCTGTTCATGGGGTTCAACTTTAGCATTACTTTTTGCCGAAAAATACCCGCAGAAAATCAGTGCCATTATTTTAGCAGCAGTATTTTTGGCTCGCAAATACGATTGTGATTGGGTATCTTCTGAAAGTGAAAGATTTTATCCTGACTTGTGGGATACCATGCGTTCCAAAATAAAGCAAAACAATATTTTACCGGAATATCGCAGACTTTTGTTTTCAAAGCGCAAGAGCGAAAACTTAAAGGCTTTGAAATACATCGGAAATTATGAATATCAACTCGGTTCTCTCAACCCTGAATTTCCGAAACTGACGAAAGTTGATGAAAAAGAACTGAATTCCGCTCGCATATACTTTTATTACGAAAAAAATCATTATTTTATGCAGGAAAATCAGATTCTAAAAAATATAAACAAAATCAAAAACATAAAATGTTTGATTATCCATAATCGTTTGGATTTTTGTTGTCCTGTAAAACAGGCATGGGATTTGAAAAAAGCCTTACCGAAATCGAAATTAAAGATTGTCGCCGATTATGGTCACATATCAAAAAAGATGTTTCAAGAAACCAAAAAAGAGATAACTGAATTTTTGAAGGATTAACCTGATGTATTACAGTTTGTTTGAGATTTTTTCCATCGGAATCGGTCCTTCAAGTTCGCATACTGTCGGCCCGATGAAAGCGGCAAAGCGCTTTGTTGATAATTTGGACAAGCAAAATATTTTAAGCACCGTAACGCGAATTGAGGTTATTCTCTACGGTTCCCTTGCTTTAACCGGAGTTGGCCATGGTACAATCAATGCAATTGTTTATGGTCTTATGGGATTAAATGCCGAAGATGTCGATGTTGAAAAGGATTATATCGGAGAGATTAAAAATTCCGGACATTTACTCTTAAACGGCAAACAAAATATCTCCTTTTCTTTGAGTGATGATTTCTTTTTGGATAAGCAGAAATTTCTGAAAGAACATTCAAACGGCATGAAATTCAGCGCTTATAATGCAAAAGGAAAAATACAGCTTTCGGAAATTTACTTTTCCGTCGGTGGCGGAACAGTCGTTCGCCAAGATGAAATATCAGCTCGCATTGACCGCAAACCTTATAATGTACCCTATCCTTTTGACAACTGCCGCCAGCTGATGAATTTGTGCAAAAACAATAAAATGACCATTGCCGAAATAGTGCTTGCCAACGAGCGCGCTTTAAGTAACGATTCTATTACCAAAAAAATCATCAACCTTGATGAAATAATGCAGAAAAACATTGATATCGGCATGAAAAAAGATGGAGTTTTGCAAGGAGGATTAAACGTCAAACGCCATGCCAAAGCAATGTACGAACGCTTAAAAAACAACTTTGACATGAACTCTACCGATATCTTGACAATTTTGGATTGGATAAATATCTGGGCATTTGCGGTCGCCGAAGAAAATGCTTCTGGCGGGAAAATGGTTACTGCACCGACCATGGGTTCGGCGGGGATTATTCCGGCGGTTATGCGCTATATGAAACGCTACGGCAAGTTTAAAACTTCCAATGAGATTGATAGCGCCTCAATTACCTTTTTAGCCACTGCATCGGCAATTTGCAGCTTATATCGCACCAATGCTTCAATTTCCGGTGCCGAAGTCGGATGCCAAGGAGAAATCGGAGTGGCTTGTTCCATGGCTGCCGCCGGTTTGACAGCAGCTTTAGGCGGAAACAATTTTCAAATCGAGAATGCGGCGGAAATTGCCATGGAACACAATCTGGGATTGACTTGCGACCCAATTAAAGGACTGGTACAAGTACCGTGCATTGAACGCAATGCCATGGGTGCGATTAAAGCCGTAAATGCTGCACGTTTAGCCTTACAAGGAACGGGAAATCATATTGTAAGTTTGGACAGCATAATAAAAACCATGTATGAAACCGGCTTAAGCCTGAAAAAAGAATATAAGGAAACCTCACTGGCAGGAATAGCAATCAACGCATTAAGCTGTTGATTTCAGCCGATTACAAATCCGGCTTCCTTTCCGTTTACGACATCAAGTTTAATCGGAACATCTTTGCCTAATATTTTACGCAAATAAATCAGATGAACAAGTTGCGATGCCTCTCCGTCGTCAAGAATTTTGCCTTCCAAAATCTGCCTGTATGAATTGATTTTAGTCGCTGATAAATCCGAATCCGAACACACTTTAATAGCGATATTTTTTTTATTCACCTCAATTTCGATTGAAGCGTTTTTAATCACTATTTCGGTACCAATCATCAAACAAAGACAGATATACTTTGCCAAATCGGGAATAATATTTTTAAGTTTCAACGTGATTTTATAAGTTCTTGAACCGACCGTTGTCAAATACTTTTCACAAATATCTCGCAAATCATCGGCACTCATACTTTTAGTTTCAACACCGAAGGCAATACGTAAAAACTTCTGTCTGGCGCTCAGGCTCTGAGCTACATTATCTAAAATATTCTTATCTTCGGCATCAAGATTTTCGCCGACATCCATACAATCAAGCATATTTCCGAGCGAACCGATACCGCCGGCAAGATCATGACTTATACGCGTAGCAACAAGCTCGGTTAATTTACATTCATCATATTCCATATTATTTTCCTAAAATGTATAATATCCCGTATTCATAAACTTCTGGTCCTCACGCGACATTCTGGTATAATCAAGTTCGACCAAAATCGGGTCGGTAAGCAACAAATAACCTGTTGCCGCTTTCAAGTACGGCTTATTTTCGCCCAATCCCCATGTAACCTGTTCCTGATTATCCGGAACACCGTATTTTTGATTTATCTGCTTCCAGAAATCATATATTTTGATGTTGCGCAAATAATTGGCTTTAGCGCTGTTCCCTTTAATATTTGCCGCCTGAGACTGATAAGTTATGCGATAAATCTTATTGCCGGTAAAATTACTGGTATAATAAAGTTCCATACTTTCCTGAGTTCTGAAATTATTGTAGTTTTGATGTTGAACATACATATAATTGTTTTTCTTCGACATCTGAACCACACAACTTTCCAAGCGCTCGTATCCGACAACTCCCTGATTGCGACACATTTCCTCAAAGCGCCAGCGAATAAAGTTCGGTATTTCATATTTTTCCGCCGTTTTCTTATATCCGCGCTTTTGCAATGCGTCATCAGCCTGCTTGGTACTCATTCTGAGCATAACACCGGATATATCAAAAACCGAGGCATTGGAACGCCTTTTACCGACCATATCCTCATTAAGGTCAGGACTGATTATCTGCGCACCTTTTTGAGCAACCTTATCAACCAAGCTGTTTATCCAGGTTTTGCTTTCGTCGTCTTCTTGCGATTTTTTCTTTTTCTTCGGAGTATCTGCCTCTTTTTCAGGTTCTTGCTCCTTTACATAATCGGAAAGTGACGGAGCGGTCTCATTTTCGACCGGCTTTTCATCTTCAGCTCTGATATTATACGGCGACAAAAAAACGATTGCCAACGTAATTGCTAATATTAAACTTCCACGCATTTTTTCTCTCAAAAAACAGTAACTTTCTCTCATTTTATCTTATTCTGATTAAAAAACTTTTAACAATCTGTTCAATATTTTCGCAGTCGAGGAAGCTTAAAATTTTATCCGTTTTTTCCTAAAATTTTGCACTTTTTTTACTTTTATTCTGCTAAATATTGTGTTATATTCTGCAAAGTTTTAAGAAATTTGAGGTTGCGGTGGAAAATTTAGAACAACAAGCTTCTGTTTTTTTTGGGAAAAAAGAGTATAAAAAAGCTCTTGAAATTTATACGCTTTTGACTAAAGAAAACCCTAAAAACGAAGAATATTTCATAAGTTGCGGAAATTGTCATGATGCACTCGGCGATAAACAGGCAGCTCTTGAATGTTATGAGCAGGCACTCAAAATCAATCGCCACAGCGAAAATGCACTATTAAATCTTTCAACCATAAATTATGAGTTAAAAGATTACGATGCAGCAGCAGAACTATCCGAAAAAGTTTTGAATATCAATCCTAAAAACATAGCCGCCTTGCAAAATCTTGGAAACATCGCATATTGCAACGCTGATTACCAATCAGCACTACAATATTATCAGCAAATATACCTATATAATCCTCAGAGTTATATAGCCATGATAAATATAGCCAACACCTATTACACTATGGAAAAATATGTACTTGCTCTTGATTTTGCTCAAAAATCACTGGTTCGCCATCCATCAAGTTCGGTTGCCAACTCCATTGCCGGAAATTCGCTGTATGAACTTGGAAAATATCAAAAAGCGATTGATTATTTTTTAAAAGCCGCCGAAATGGATGAAAATAATGTTGAACTGCTCAGTTCTTTAAGCGATGCGTACCGGTCCATCAATGATTGGGAAAATTGCTTACTTTTTGCTTGGCGATATATCAAACGTAAAAACGGAGAATCTTCCGCTGCAACTTTGAATTTTGGTTATCTGCTTTATGAAGGCTACGCCGAAAACAATCAGGAATTAGCTGAAAAATATGCTGCTAAATGGCTAAAAAGATTTCCGGAAGATAAGATTGTTATTCACATGGGTAATGCCATTGCCGATGGTCATGCATTGGATTGTTCCTCAGCCGAATTCATAAAAACGGCTTTTGATGCTTTTGCCTCAAGTTTTGATTCCACCTTAAACGATTTGGATTATCAGGCACCGCTTCTCATTGATAATGAATTGGCACGTTATTTAAAACAGTCTGTTTTTAAGAAATACCATATTTTGGATTTGGGTTGCGGTACTGGATTATGTGGCAAACATTTGAAAAAATATGCTGCCTATAAGGGTCTCATCGGTGTAGATTTATCGGAAAAAATGTTAGAAGAAGCAAAGAATAAAAAAATTTATTCTTCTCTTGTATGCGATGATATATGCAATTATTTGGAAACAAACTCTTACTTATTTCAAGTAATTACCGCTGCCGATGTTCTAACTTATTTTGGTGATTTAACAAAAGTTTTTGTACGTATTTCAAAATCATTAACTCCAAACGGACTATTTATCTTTACAATTTCTGAAAACAATTATAACGGCAGTGACTTTTTTATGGCTCCGAGCGGAAGGTTTGTTCATTCCCTCAGCTATGTTGAGCGAGTCTTAAAAAGTTCCGGATTAAAAGTTTTAAGCCAAGAGCAACACATTTTACGCAACGAGGCTGAAAAAGCAATTCATGGTTATGTTGTAGTCGCTCAAAAACCTGATTTATCACAGAAATCATAATTAACTGTTTACCAAACTTTCCAAAACATCTTTGAGTGCTTGTAAATCTTTATAACCGTAACGAACTGTTGGCTCCAACACAGCTCCCTCACCCCACTCGTTCCAAGCATTTATGTAGGTATATTGCTTACTTGAATCATTATGCTTTTCAGTCCATTTGATATTATCTTTCAGCCATTTAGCGAAATCTCCTTCTTCTATATGATACATATCCGCATGACTATAAAGTTTTCGTGGCGAATTATCCCAATTTGGGCAAGCGCACTTATATAAATCATAATCGGTATCAAACAGATGTTTCTCGGTCTTGATAAATTTATGCAAATCATGAATTGTTAAGCTCATCTCTTTCGAAATTATCGGTTTTTTCATCTGTTTTAATTTATTTTTTAAGCCGAACGGATAAAATTCCGTAAGCCCATCAAGTTTATAATTTTGTAAGAATTGTTTATCTTTTTTGAAATCAAAAACTGCCGTAAGATACATTCCGTCAAAACCATTTTCACGAGCTAAACGATTCAAAGTATCGGAAAACAATACGAACAAATCCCTTTCCATATCCTCGGGATAATAAATCATTAAAATTGGTTTATTATTTATTTTTTCATATCGTTGATCTTTTAAGTATGGAAGCATATCATAGAAAAATTGTTCAAATTTCTCTTTATCATAGACCTGCTCCAATATTATATCTTTACTACCTCCTTGCCACCTACTCGACCATGTTTCATTTGCCCAGAAAAAATGGAAATGAAAATCGATATCCGAATTCAAAAAATTGCGCAAAGGTGTATCTAAAACTTTAGTACCATTAAACCAATAATAATAGAAGCAAAATCCATATATTCCATAAGTTTTTGCTATTTCAACCTGACGTCGCAACACTTCCGGCATAAGCAGATTGTAAAAGCCTAAATCATAAGGGATTTTCGGTTGATAATGACCAATAAATGCCGGGGTTGTCGATGCAACATTATTCCATTCCGTAAAACCTTTTCCATGCACTTCATCATTTTCCGGTATACTGTGGAACTGCGAAAGATAGTAAGCAAAAATCTTCACATCACCTTTTTTTCTTTTATAAGGATTTTCTGTAAACGGCACAAAAAGAGATTTATTGGTTTTAACATCTTTCAGCCATTTACCATATTCTTCAATATTTTTTTTATTAAATTTTGTTCCTGAGTCAGATATTTTTTTACTAAATACTATTCCCAGAAACCTATAAACTTTTTGGTATTCGCTTTTTTCCTTATGAAGCACCGTAAACCCTAAAAATCGGTATTGCGTAATCTTTATACTACCATTCCAAGTTTTAATTTTCTGCCAGATTTTCATCAGTTCAAACACCTTTTATTTTATGCCACACCTGTTTTCTTATATATTTTAATTGATTTTTATGCAAGCCATAATATTGCATATACCCAAAAAAACAGGAGAAATACACCCCGATAATTATTAAAATTTAACACGACAGAAATTTGCGGTTGACTTTTTTTCGGCTGTATATATTATTCAAACAAATTAACATTTTGAGGAGATAGAAATGCTCATTTTCGGTTTTGCGCTTTTATTGATGTTGTTTCACACTATGCCGGCTTTGGCAAACCCAGCATGTGCAGTATGTACGGTTGGTGTTGTTGTAGGGCTTGAATTTGCCCGGAACTTAGGTGTTGATGACGGTGTAATTGCCATTTGGGCGGGCGCATTACTGGCTCTTATCGGCTATTGGACGATTCTCTGGTTTGATAAAAAAGGCTGGAATTTCAAATTTCGCAACTCAATTTTGATGTTGCTTTCGCTCTCGCTTATCGGTGGTGTTTATATTAAGGATTTGGTTTATACTCCGCGCCCGATTGCGATTTTTTATCTTGATCCGTTTTTGTTTTGCGCGATTGCCGGTTTTTTGATTTTAATTTATTCCTCAGTTTTATATCAATGGATGAAAGCCAAAAATGGCGGCCATGCCCATTTTCCGTTTGAGAAAGTGGTTTTACCGATTGTTTTGTTGGCACTTGCCAGTTATGCCGTTGATTATTATAATTTCTGCCAACCGCGGGCTGTAGAAACGCAAACATCTTCTTTTGCTTCTGACGGTTCTGACATCTATGATTTCGGCGAATAAATGCTTGAAGTCTTCACAGAAACACTTATTGATAATTTGAAGCTGTTTCCATTTTTGTTTGCGGCTTATTTGCTGTTGGAATATTTAGAACATAAAGCCTCGGAAAAAACTTTACGGTTGGTGCAAAATTCACAAAAAGAAGGGCCATTTATCGGAGCGGCATGCGGAATTATTCCGCAGTGCGGATTTTCGGCAGCAGCTGCCAACTTTTATGCCGCACGAGTAATTACCATCGGTACTTTAATGGCAATTTTTTTATCAACTTCAGATGAAATGGTGCCGATCATGCTGGCTAAATCTTTACCTCTAAAAACAATTATTACCATTGTCGGATATAAATTCTTGTATGGTTTAATTTGCGGATTGATTATAGACTTTTTCATCAAAAACCAAAAATTACAAGCCGATATATCATCGCTTTGCCGAAATGAAAATTGCCCGTGTGAAAGAGCCGATTCATTGATTTATGCGGCATTTTTTCATGCTTTCAGTATTACTGTTTTTATTTTTGCCGTATCGCTTATCTTAAATATATGTATGGAATTTCTGCCGGCAAGCGGCTTATTGGTACAAATTTTAAAAACTCCCTTAATCAGCGAATTTTTTAGTGCCTTCATCGGTCTTATTCCGAACTGTACATCATCGGTAATTTTAACTCAGCTTTATTTGGAAAACAGTATCAATCTGAGTTCTTTACTAAGCGGAACATTAGTGGCTTCAGGTGTCGGAGTTTTGGTTTTGTTTCGAATAAATCGCAATTTGAAAGAAAATTTGAAAATTCTCGCTCTGTTATACATTTGCGGAATTTTCGGCGGTCTCATCAGCAATTTATTTCCAATATATTAAATCAGACGGTGGATTTTTTGTTTTGTGCTTGAAGAATGGATTTTGTAACGCTATAATTTGATGGAACTTTTTATCAGGAGCTAAAGATGAAATTTGATTTTATAATTACAAAATTTGCTTTTGCCTCAATGCTGTTATGTGCGCTAAGCGCCAATGCTGCTGATTGGCAGAAAGAAATCGATGAGTTGCGTGAGGATGTTCTGGTACTGCAAAGACAGATGTATCGCAACAATGGAAGTATTGATTCGAATGCCGGTACAAACATTCAAAAAACCGCCGATGACTCAATTAAAGGCGATGTACAAGTAAAACTCAGCGAATATGATGAAACAATTCGTAAAGTCAACGGCAGAATGGACACGATTGAACACGAATTGAAAAAAACAAATGAAAAACTTGATAAGATTAACCGTGATATGGAAATCCGCTTTAAGATTTTGGAAGGACGTCAGGTTCCGGCAAATTTGAGCGCACCGGCACCGATGCCTGCCGGAATTACTCATGATTCTCCTATAGCACAGAATCCGGCAAAATCAGCATTCGGCGATGCGATTCATGGCAATGATTTAGAGCCGTTAAGCGGCATGGATGCAATTCCGCAAAAAGATAAAGACGCACCTCAGCCGCTCGTTCCGCTTTCGGATATCAATATTCAGGAGCGAACCGAAAATACTCCTCCGCCGGCGAATCCGGCTAATGCCGAAAGCATGTATCAAAGCGGAATGCAGGCATATAATGCCGGACTTACCGATGAAGCGGAAATTGCTTTTAAGGAAATCATGCAAAAATTTCCGAAGCATAATCTGGCTGGAAATGCTCAGTATTGGCTCGGCGAAACATACCTTAAAACCGGCGAACTTGAAAAAGCCAAACAAGCATTCAAAAGCGGATACGAAAATTATCATAACGGAAACAAAGCTCCTGACAGTTTATTCAAACTCGGCATAACATTATCCCGCCTGAATGATAATAAAAGCGCATGTATCGTATATACCAGTTTCGCCACAGAATTTCCGAAAGCCAATGCCGAATTACTGAAAAGAGTGAAAGCGGAATCGGCTAAACTCAAATGTAATTAAATTTTTCCAACACCTTGTTTTCAATTTAAAATTCCCTTTACTTTTATAAAATTTCCTTTATATATTCCAATAGTTTTCAGGAGAAAAAATGATAAAGGATTTAACCGTCGGTAAGCCGTTGGGGCTGATTATAAATTTTGCACTGCCATTGTTTTTCGGCAATTTAGTCATGCAGATTTTTCAGCTTTCCGATATGATTATCGTCGGGCGCATGATAGGTGTAAATGCTCTTGCCGCCGTCGGTGCCACAGCTCCGCTTTATTTTGTTGTATTGATGATTGCTTTCGGATTTACCGGCGGACTGACGATTATTACAGCCCAAAGATTCGGTGCCAAGGATTATGATGGTGTTAAAAAATCCGTATGCCATTGCCATATTGCTTCGCTTTGCATAAGTTTGGCATTAACTTTAACAATGCTGATTTTTTTGAAACCGCTATTGCATTTATGCAATATTCCGCCGAAAATTTTTGAGCAATCTTATCAATTTATGTTGGTTCTGACATTAAGCTATCCCTTCATTATTTTTTACAATATGCTTTCGGGTTTAATTCGTGCATTGGGCGACAGTAAAACACCGCTTTATTTTCTGATATTTTCATGCTTTATCAACATATTTTTGAACTTTCTGTTCATAGCATGGTTTAAGATGGGAATTATCGGCTCGGCAACGGGAACTCTGATTTCCAATATTTTAGCGGCTTTCGCATGTTACGTTTTCATATATGCCAAGATGCCGCTTCTCTGGTATGATAAAAAGCTGTGGAAATATAAAGCCGAAATAATGAAAGATCACTTAAAATTGGCCTTTCCGATGGCGGCGCAATTTTCGATTTTATCGTTCAGCATTGCGATTGTTCAAAGCGTGTGTAACTCATTCGGCGAAGAAGTAATTGCCGCCTTTGCCACCGCTACCAGAATCGAACAGTTTGCAACACAACCGCTTTTGGCTCTCGGATTAGCGATGGCAACATTCTCGGCTCAAAATTGGGGTGCCAGTTTGTTGGGAAGAATCCGTCGCGGTGTCAAAGGAGCAATAATCGTTACTGCGGCGATTGCCGTAATCGGATTTATTCTGGTACGTCTTTACGGACAATATGCCATCGCGATTTTCATGGAAGATAAAAATGATTTTATCATTCAAACCGGAAAACAATACCTTTTAATCAGCACTCCGTTTTATTTCTTTTTAGGCATGATATTTGTTTTCCGCAATTCTATTCAAGGTTTAGGTAAACCTATCGTTCCGTTAATATCTTCGACCTTAGAGTTGGCCGTACGTGCATTTGCCGCCATCATATTGGCGAAAACTGCGGGTTATGTCGGCATATTTTATGCCGGACCGATTGCATGGTTTGCCGCCGGAGTATATGTAATGATTTCTTATTTTTACATTATCCGCAAAGAAACAAAAAAGAAATTACGTTGGCAGTTAGGCGAGGTTCGCCAACACTTAAAAGAAAACGGACCGATTGACTAACGTTTTTGATTTAATTTTTCGAATAAAACCGCAGAGCAAATAAAAATACCGAGAATCAGCCACATTATAAGGTTGCCGTATTTTCCGAATAAGGTTTCGTGCGCCGTATTCAGCGGGACTTCGGCATCTAAAACTCCTCTCTCATTCAAATCAAGTTTTGCATAAATTTCGCCGTATCCGGAAATTACGGCACTGACACCACTGTTGGCGGAACGTACGATGTTTATACCTTCTTCAATCGCTCGCATTTGAGCGGCTGCAAGGTGTTGATACGGACCGCTACTTTTACCGTACCAACCATCAAAGGTTAATAAAATCAACCACTTCAAATCATTATTTTTGCGCACGATATTATCGGAAAAAATTATTTCATAACAAATTAGCGGAGCAAATTCGGGGAAATTTTCCGGTGTAATAATCTGATATTTTTCTCCTTTTCCGAACTCGGCTATCATATTGGTAACAGGACGAATAAAAGATGGAAGAAATTTCCGCAACGGGATATATTCCCCAAACGGAACCAGATGATTTTTACTGTAATAATCAACAACATGAGCGTTTTCATCAATCAATGCAAGTGAATTATAAACCTTATAATCATATCCGTTTGGCTCAAATTCACGGCGGAGCATGCCGGTTATCAAATAACCGTTTTGCGGAATTATTTGCCTTAATTTTTCAGCATGCACACGGTCATAAGTTAAGTCAAACGCTGAAGCGGTCTCTCCCCAAATAACAAAATCCGGAGCATTTTTATTTTCGGCATTTTCACTTAAATTCAAATGTTCGTCAAACTCTTTTTCGGCACGCTCATATCCCCATTCTTCAGTCTGTTTCAGGCTGGGTTGAACAAGGCGTACGGAAATTGTTTCGCCATCTGTTCTTGACAAAGGAACGCTCAATAAGCCGTAATACATCAAAGAAGCCGGAAAAGCGATAATTACGGCAATGGAAATTATAAAATTTTTCCAATTTGAGAGCAGTAAAAAGCGTGCCGGAAAAACGAGAGCAAAAGCGGTTATTGTTGATAATCCGTAGGTGCCGAAAATATTCAGCGCCTGTGCTGCGAGTGTATCAAACAACAAAATCGAAGAAACCGGATTCCACGGAAAACCACTGAAAAACCAACTACGCACCCATTCGGCGGAAAATCCCCAAAGTGCGGCGAATAAAAACATTCGCGCAGTTAAAGATTTAAATCTTTTGCATGCGCCGGCGAGCGCCGGCAAAATTGTAAAAATTCCGAAAAATGCGCCGTTCAAAAATAAGGTTATCGGGTAGAGCCAACCGGTGCGCACAACATCAATCAGCAAAGCATTACCAATCCAGTAAAATCCGGCGGCAAAAAAACCGAATCCGAAAAAATATCCGCAAGCGCAGATTTTTTTTGTTCCCTCAATTTGATTTATCAACCAAAAGAAAAGTGGAAAAGCAATTACGGCAAACGGATACAAATAATACGGCGGTAATGCCAAAGTCAGCAGTAATCCGCATAAAAGCGAGGTGATTTTCGGATACTTAAGCAAAATTTCCGCCGCTTTTTTCATATTGTTTTATTCCTCGTCCTCATAGGGATTTTCAATACCTAACTCAGCCAAAATCGCCACCTCAAAACTCTCCATATATTCAGCGTCATCATCTTCAATATGGTCAAAACCTAAAATATGCAAAAACCCGTGTGTTAAGAGATGACAATAATGAGCTTTTAAGCTGATATTTTCGATTTTTGCTTCTTTCTGCATAGTTTCGAAAGCGATGATGATATCGCCGAGTTCGGTTTCCGGATCTTCCGGATCTGCTTTAAAATTCTCAAAATCCAAATTGGCAAACGATAAGACATTCGTCGGCTTATCCATGCCACGAAATTCCTTATTTAAGCGCTGAACTTCAACATCATTGCTCAAACGCACATTGACAGCAAAATCATAGGCACTTAAAATTTCGTGTGTTTCAGAATCATTATCAAAAGCATACGAAAAAGCTTGCTGTTTTACCTTTTCGGAAAGCTCGGCAATATCGGGAATTTCCTTTTTCCAGCGGTTATCTGCAATATCAAGATTCAGCTTGCATTTTTTCATATTCTTCTTGCACTTTTCTATTTTTTTCTTCATAAGCCTTAACGATTTTTGCTACTAATCCGTGACGAACGACATCGCTCGCACTAAAAGTAACCGAGCTGACATTGTCGATATTTTTCAAGGTATTCAAGGCATCGCGCAGTCCTGAAAGAACTCCGTGAGGCAAGTCAACCTGGCTCAAGTCGCCGTTGACCACCATGCGTGAATTTTCGCCTAAACGGGTTAAAAACATTTTCATCTGCATCGGTGTGGTATTCTGTGCTTCATCTAGGATAATAAAAGAATTAGCGAGCGTGCGACCGCGCATAAAAGCAAGCGGTGCAATTTCAATTTCGCCCAAAGCCAGTTTTTTATCAACCTGCTCGGCCGGAAGCATTTCGTATAAAGCATCATAAAGCGGACGCAAGTAAGGATCAACTTTTTCTTTCAAATCACCCGGCAAAAAGCCTAAGTTCTCACCGGCTTCCACTGCCGGACGCGATAAGATGATTTTATCGATATTTCCTTCGAGCATCATTGAAACGGCAAGCGCCACGGCCAGATAAGTCTTACCGGTACCGGCAGGTCCCAAACCGAATACCAACTCATTTTTCAGCATTTCTTGAATATATTGTGCTTGGGTTGCCGAACGCGGATAAATATAGCGTTTTTTAGTCTTCAAAACAATATCGTTTAAGTGGCTGGTATCCTCTTTTGATTCGATATTACCGCTCATGCGTACGGCGGCTTTAACCTCCTGTTCGCCGATTTCAATCCCGCGGCTCGCTTTATCATACAAAATATCAATAGCCGCTTTAGCACTTTCAACATCGCCGGCCGAACCTTTAACCGTAATTTGATTGCCGAAGCTCAACACTTCAACATTCAGCATTTTTTCGATTAAACGCAAGTTTGAATCAGCCTCGCCGACAAGCTGTTGCATCAATTGATTGTTAAACAGTTCAAAAGTCATTTCTGCCATTATAAAATTTCCTTTCCGCTCAAAGAATTAGTGGTTGCTTCGGTAACTTGTACCTCAACGATTTTATTGATATTATCATCATTTGTTGAAACATGCAAGTTTTGCATATAAGGAGTACGACCGATAAGCTGACCTTTATGTCGTCCTTTTTGCTCCAACAATACCGGCATAATTTTTCCGATGCACGATTGATTAAATTTCGTTTGATAATCAAAGAGCAAGTCTTGCAAGATTGCCAAACGTTCCTTTTTTACTTTTTCTTCCACCTGATTATCCATCACGGCAGCCGGAGTCCCCGGACGTCTGCTGTATTTGAAAGAGAATGCCTGAATGTATTTAACTTCATTTACAACATCAAGTGTTGCTTTAAAGTCCTCATCGGTTTCCCCCGGAAATCCGACAATAAAATCAGATGACATTCCGATATCGGGATTTGCTTTTCTAAGTTTTTCGATAACTTTCAAATAGCTTGCACTATCGTGTCGCCTGTTCATGGCTTTCAGGATTTTATCCGAACCGGATTGTATCGGCAAATGCAAATAAGGCATTAGGATTTTGATATCTCGATGACAAGCAATTAGATTATCGGTAACATCGGCCGGATAAGAAGTGGTGTAACGCAAACGCTTCAAGCCGTCAATTTTTGCAACCCGCTCAATTAAATAAGCAAAATCACGTTCTTTTCCGCTTTCATCTTCGCCGTGATAAGAGTTAACATTCTGCCCGAGTAAATTAAGTTCGATTGTTCCGGTTTTTACCAAACGCTCGGCTTCTTTTATGACCTCGGCAACCGGACGCGAATATTCCGCACCGCGGGTATAAGGCACGACGCAATAAGTACAAAAATTATTGCAACCTTCTTGAACCGCCAAATACGAGCAAGCTCCTTGAGATTTATTTTCCGGCAAAAAATCAAATTTGCTGTCGGCCGGAAAATCGGTTTCAACCACCGATTCACGGATTTTTTTTGCTTCAATATCGCGCAAAATTCTCGCAATTTTATGATACATCAACGGACCGACGGCAAAATTAACATACGGCGCACGCTTTATTATTTGTTCGTCTTCCGCCTGAACAACGCAACCGGCAACTCCGATAATCGTACTTTTTCCCTGTTCTTCACGCTCTAATTGAATAAGATGAGCGCGCCCCAAGTCAGAAAACAACTTTTCCGCCGCTTTTTCCCTGATATGACAGGTATTAAATAAAACAATATCAGCATCAGCTTGTTTTAAAGTTTCTTCATATCCTTCTTTTTTGAGCATACCGGATATTCGCGAAGAATCATAAACATTCATCTGGCAGCCGAAAGTTTTTATAAAAAATTTTTTAGCCACTATTTATCAAAATCCCTATAAAAAACAAACTTTTTCATTTATTTTATTAGTAACCCAAATGGATTATTTTTTCAAATGTTTTTTTAATTCTTCCTCGAAAAGGTGGAAATATCGACGATTCTTTAATTTTGAGTTTTTGTGAGTAAAATTCAAAATTCTTGTAAATACATACTTTAGTTCATAAAACCTTTTCTTTAGCAAAAAATTATTTATATTTAGGTTGTTAGGAGAGAAATTATGCAAAAATACGATGTGAGTAATTTTATAATCTCAAATATTTTACTTGGTTTATCGGCTGGGGAAAAACCGGTAGTAAACCGTGTTTTGATTAACAATATAGTCGATAGTTGGAATAATGATATTTACTTTCAGCCGAAAGAAACCCTAAAAATCAATCACTACATTCCGAAAAATTATGATTTAATGTAAAAAAATTCTCCGGACTCGGCTGAAAACTTCATTTTTGCTGTCAAGATGGCAATTTTTTCAGCTTTTCGGAATTATGTTCCGTGATTATATCTTTCTTTGAACAGGTTACTAACGGAGAAAAGATATGGATTACGGCTACTTTAATGAAAACAAAGAACAACTGGAAAATCATCTTTATTGCGCCGGAACGGTTTATGACAGTTTTGAGGCCTTGCTCGAAGTCTTGGGAAAATTGAAATTGGAACAACCGCTTTATCTGGTATATCTGGCACAGAAAATATTCGCACAAGAAGTCTTGAATGCGGCACAAAATTGCAATATAACTCACGATTTTCCTTATAAGAACATCGAGTTAAAGCAAGAATATCATCATTCGGTAAATTAAAAAGATAAAAAAAATGGCGCGCCCCGGGCGATTCGAACGCCCGACCCACAGCTTAGAAGGCTGTTGCTCTATCCTGCTGAGCTAGGGGCGCAACCTGATGTTATTGCGGATTGAAAATTGGCATATTTTTTCCTGCTTGTCAATCGTAAAATTAAAAAAAATTAAAAAAATTGTTTTTTTGTCTTGAAAATGTCAAAAAAATATATTAGAATTGCAGATGTCTAAAAATAAAATTTATATATATGGAAAAAAAGTCGTTTACTCGCGAGGAGCGAGCAGAAATCTCTCGAAAGTTCAGAGAAGAATTATCTTCTCATGGTCTGAAAAATGCGATTCTTAGCGTTCTGCAGAGCCGGAGCAATAAGGTCGAAGTAAAGAAAACGGTTCTTATTCAGCAGTGCCGCAAGAAGGACTTCGCCGAGAAGTTCAGAGCCGCCTGTGAGGAACTGAGAACGGCCTGTCCGTCGCTGAAGATGGAAATTCGGCAGTTTGCCCGAGAGATAGCTCCAAGCGAGACATGAGGAAATCAGCCCCGACAATTACCTGAACGGTTTTGTTGCGGGCTGCTTTTTTATGCGCAATTTCCCCTAATAAAACTTTTTAAAAATTAACGAATAAGTCATTTTTTCGTGCTATAATTCGCTTATCTTTTGAAGAAATAGGAGAATATTCATGAAAAAAACAGGACTTATGGTTTTAGCCGCAGCTATTCTTACAACTCAGGCAAATGCCGGGGAATACAAGTTTTATGCCGGCGGTGATTATGTTAATTCGACATATAATGTTTCCGGCATTTATCCCGACAATTACGACATTGCCAACATGGCTGCCGGTATAAATTTTGTTGACGTTGCCTCATTAGAATTGTTCTTACAACGTTCATTAAAAGAAAAAGAAACCGTCAACGGCATTACCTCACATGGAAAAACCTATGGTTACGGTGCTGATTTATATGTTAATGCTTATAACTTATCGGAAGGTGCAATTTTAGGCTCAGTCGGTTATGGCAGAATTTATTCCAAATTGAAATATACCGATACGAAAAAAGATACTGCCAACACACTGCGCTTAGGCGTCGGCGGAGAATGGAAAGTTTCCAACAACTGGGGACTTCGTTCGATGTTCAGATATTCGCTTGCCAAAGGCGATAATTTCAGCAATGCCAAAGAGTTTACCATGGGCGCCAGATATTATTTCAGCGACGGCGGCTATTGATATTTTAACAACATAAAACTCAAAAAGGCCGCTTATAAGCGACCTTTTTTATTGGTGAGCTCGGTGGGATTGGCTTTGCCGCTTCGTCGTTCATCGCTTTGCGACCGGTAC
>ONLJ01000003.1 GCA_900318605.1 uncultured Rhodospirillaceae bacterium
ATAGCCCTTTATTACGTAAATGAGAATGAAGCAGCTTTAGTCAGCGTTCGTGAGGATGAGGACGGCCAGCTTTACGGTTTGCGTTGGAATCCTGATGAAAGAACATCTTTCGGCAACAGTGATTTTACGAAAATACATAAGATTGTGGCTATTAACCTGTAAATCCGCTGATTTTGTTAATATATTTATAACGAATTTACTTTACGATACTTGCTAAAGCAAGAGGTATTGAAATAGATGGGATAGGTTAAAGTGGCAGAGGAAGATATCGGTACGGATATAGTAGAGGTTGAAGCGGAGGAACTTGACGAAGAAAATCCGCTTTTAATCGCTCAAAGGTATCTTAATATTTTTCATCAGATAAATATTTTCAAAGCGGCAAAAAAAGCTGAGTTTGATGCCGAGCTGTTGAATATGCCCGAAAAAATCAAAAAATTGCTGATAAACATTCCGGGCGGAAGAATTTTGCTTGAGCATATTTTGGAGCTGGAAGAACAAAACAACTTGGACACCCAGCTAACATCGGCACTGATTGCCCAAAAGAAGAAAGCCGATCCTCTGGATAGTCTTACAAACAACAATAATTTACCTGTTCAAGCATCGGGAGAAATCAAAGTCGGCAAAGAATTTGCCAATGTTTTAGCCAACTCGCTTGCCACTGCTTTAAGCAAAACCCCCTATTCTCAACCATTACCACAGTTTTCGGACGGGAATACGGTATCTGCGGTACAGAATCGCCAATTAAACACCCAAAACAATGCGGCGGCGACAACGGTCAATAACATCCATGTTGATTACTCAATATTTCAGAACTTAGCCGATGCCATAAACAAGAATAACACCCAAACTCATGATGATTTCATGAAAGTTGTCGATGCCTTAAATCAGAATTTCAATCCGACAATAGTTCAGACTGACGGCATACCTCTTTCAGCGATTACCTCATCACTTTCGCAGGTATTAAAAGAAAGCAGTCGCCAACAGATTGAAGAAATGAAAACCTTCAGCAAAACACTTACCGATGCCATATTGGCTAAGCGTGGCGATGATGATACTTATGAAGAGCGCAAATCGGAAAAGAAAAAAACAACTGAAAATCAGGAAACAAAAAAACAAACCATTTCGGTAACCAATAAGACCATAGACCCTCTTACTTCAAAAAGCACGGTGCAAAAAAATTCCTACACGATTTCTCCGCGACCTCAGCCGACACCGGTCAAAAAACCGGCTCCGGTTGTAAAAGATCCGATATTGCAGGCAGAAAATGTTATTTCCCGAATCGGACTTAACGTTAAGCCGATATCCCTGTCGGTTGATGATAATTATAAAACCAACGAACCGGCTCCGGCAAAGAAAGATAAAGAAAAAGACGAAACTCCTCAATATACCGAATTTTCACTTGATGAAAACTTAAATATGAATCCGACTGATACCGCATATTCCGATGAAGAAGAATGGGAGTATGTCGATGAAGACGGCAACCCGATAGAAGATTCCGAAGAAGAATGGGAGTATGTCGATGAAAACGGCAATCCGATAGAAGGTTCCGAAGAAGAGTGGGAATACGTCGATGAAAACGGTAACCCGATAACTGATGATGAATATTGGGAGGAAGAAGATCTTTCTGCACAGCAAGAAGAAAACATACCTGTAAAAGAAACTGCCCCGATTGAAAAAAAAGAACAACCGAAAAAAGAAACCGAGAAAAAAGAAACATTTGAAAAACAGCCTGATAAAGAGGAAGAAATAATCTCGGAAATCAAGGTTGAAGATGATAAATCCGAATCGAAAGCCGAAATCGAAAAGACTGAAACTCCTAAAGAAGAACCTAAAGCCGAAAAACAGGAAAAAGTATCTTTGGAACCGGAAAAATCCGCGGCGGAAGAACCTCAGAAAATATCGTTAGAACCTGAAGAATCTTCTTTAGAAAAACAAGAAAAAGTTTCTTTACAACCTAAAGAACCGGAAAAGCCGAAAACAGGCGGAATTTTGGCATCTCTGTTTAAGAAAAAAGACGTTGCAGCAAAAGAAAAGCCGGTTAAAGAAGAGATTAAAGCCGAAGAACCGAAACAAGACTCGGCCGATGATGTTCTGGCGGCGGCGTTTGAAAAGCCGGCCGAAGAACCGAAACAAGACTCGGCTGATGATGTTCTGGCGGCAGCTTTTGATAAACCTGCCGAAGAACCGAAACAAGACTCGGCCGATGATGCTTTGGCGGCAGCTTTTGATAAACCAACCGAGGAACCGAAAAAAGATTCCGTTGATGATGTTCTGGCGGCAGCTTTTGATAAACCAACCGAGGAACCGAAAAAAGATTCCGTTGATGACGCTTTGGCGGCGGCTTTTGATAAACCAACCGAGGAACCGAAGAATGACTCCGTCGATGATGCTTTAGCGGCGGCTTTTGATAAACCAACCGAGGAACCGAAAAAAGATAATACCCCGAAAATCGGCGGAATTCTGGCTGATGCTTACAAAGAAATTGAAAGAGAGCAAAAAACCATTTCCAGCAAAGACCTTTTGGCGCAAGCTTTCAAAAATAAGCCTCAAACCACGGCTGAAGTTTTGAGTTCCGTTCAGAAAAAACAGGAGGAAACCTCATCAGACTCCGCCGATGACGTTTTGGCGGCAGCTTTTGATAAACCTGAAAAAGAGAAGAATCATAATGACGAATTTGAAGCTTTACTTAAAGCTTTCAACTCGTAACAAATTATTGGGCAGACTAACAAAAGTTCGGAGAAAAAAACATGGCAGAAGAGCAACAAACAATTACCGAAGACGACTTGTGGTTGATTGACAACTACATTGTCCTGATTGATTATTACGACCGGACGATTTCCCGAATAGCCGCCCGTTGCGTACGTCAAGGAAACATCGCTTTGGAGGAATACAAGTTTTATCCGTACGTACTGGATGTTTTAGAAGAGATTTGTGAAACAGGCGAAGCCATAATGAACAATCATGCGCTTTATCCTTATGTCGAGCGAAAAATATCGGGTGGAATTGAAGCCTTGCAGAACAATTTAGCGATTTTCCAGAGTGAATTAACGAACAACCAATCTCCGGAAATGCTCAAAGAAGATCCGAATGCCGCTCAAAAAATAAATGAAGCAATGAGTAATTTTGATAAAGCGGTTGATCCAACGGTAGGAGCCGGAATGAATATTGATGAGTTAATGCAGAAACTCATGGCTGAAAATAACATTGAAACGGGTGAAAACTAACAGGCAAAAAAAGGAACAAAACATGAGGAAATATTCTGAATTTTTATTTTTTCTGACAGTAAGCATTTTTGCATTAGGTTTGTCATCGTGTACTTCTTCGGATAAACAGAATCCGAGCGACACGCCGGTAAGTTATGCCGACGAATATAAACCGATTGACGTGGCCTTAAAAGACCCTCAGGACCCGATGATGATTCGCACTCCCGAAGGAGCAAATGCTCTTGACTTGGAAACTCCTTTACGTTGCAACGTCAACTGGAAAACTCAACAGATGGTCCTGACTTTGCCGTATGTAAAGTCGGCATTCAAACTTGAGCGCAACGGTCAAAACGATCCGCTTCCTCGTTTTGAAGTTACCGGATATTCATTTGAAATGATGCCGGCGGAAAAAGCGATTGCTCGTCTAACCAAAGAAGCTGATATAAAAGTATCCTCAAAAGACGGCCCTTACACCAGCATATCGGCAGAAGACCTGAAAGGAGAATTTTCCGAAGTCATCAAGATGATAGCGGACTCGGCAGATATTTATTATACCTACAATGCCAAAGACAAGATTTTGACCTTAAGCCGCCGTGTAAATATGACCCTTTATACACCGCCTTCCCGTCCGATTTTATTAGGCTTATTAGATGTTATCCGCGGTGCCGGAATTACCTCGATTGTTACCAACTGGGCGGATTACAGCATAACCTTTGATGCCGATGTGGAAACCCGCAACAAAATTATTGAGTTGATAAATTCGTTTGAGAACAGCCCTACTCTGATAGCCTACGATGTCAGTATTTTCCGACTTTATCCGCTTAATCCGAACCGCGATATTGAATGGAAAGAAATGCTGAATGCTTTTGATTTCGGTTCCATTACCACGGCGCAAACCGGTGTCATCGGCCGGGTATTGACCACTACCAACGACATTTCGGTAGAGAGTCTGCAAAAGTTTTTGGGCAATCAGGCAAGAATTGAGAGCGTGGCAGAAGGAAAATTTGTCGTTCCTAATTTGTGGCTTTCCCGTTTCGATATCGGAAAATGCAGCAAGCCGAGTGCCAACTCTTACGGGTTATCTGTTTTAGCCAAAGCTTCGCTGGAGAAAAACAACGAAATTTTCTCCGACATAACCTTAGAGGACCTTCAAGGCCAAGTAACCAGCTTTAAGGTCAGAAACAAGCTCGGCGAAAATTTCCTGATTATCGGATTACCGAACGAACTGTTTAAGATTTATAACTCGCGCTCCGAGACGATAGTATTTATGGTACCGAGGCTAATTCGCACATTAAAAACCAATGAACATATAAAAAACAGAATTTAAGTGGAGAAAAATTAAATGGAAAACAATCCGACACCTCAACAACCGAGAGTTATTCGCAAGATAAGAAAGATAAAACGCCCGAAAGCAGAAATAAACCAGGCGACAAAACCAGTTGTTCCGCCGAAAGCAGGTGGCACAGAATCTCAAGGAAAAGCTCCGGCACCAAAAATCAATTTTATTTCGCCGGAACAACAAAATAATCCGAAATATGTGAGAAACTTACCGCAGGCAAACAGCTTAAAACAAGATACCTTATATAATAAAAACAGTGGTGTTGAGAATATCCGCTTTGTCAGTGATGATTATCCTTCTGACATCATGCAAAATCATAATATTGCCGAGCTTTTGAAAAATAAAACCGTTTTGTTACTGGTAGCCATAGCAGCGATATTCGGAATCATTATCGGCTCAAGTTTTTCTTCCGAAAGCAGTAAACATGGACTTGATTGGGTGGTAGCAAATCCGGATGTACCGGCAGGTCGCAGCCGTTGCGGTTTGGTTGATCAACATCAAGGTTGTGTTTTATATCTGATGAACCCTGAAAAACGCAATGTTACCGGCAAAGATTTTTATTCGGTAGCAGCCAAATGGACAAAGCGTGAACGTTATCAGATTGAAACAGGAAATATGCACTACGGCAGCAAACAGATTAAGCCGGGACATATTGCGCAGATAAACATTCCACCGCTTTAATGTTGTAGGGAAAACAAAAACGAAAAGCACCTCTTAAAAACAGAAGTGCTTTTTTTTTGCCTTAAAAAATCAGATAATTTCGCCTTCAACAAACGAGAAACCGCGCAACAACTCAGCGATATCCATAGTTTTTTTGCCTTGTCGCTGAATTTTTGTAATTTTGATTGAACCCTCTGCACAAGCGATTTTCAATTCATCGGAAGCCTCTAAAATTTCGCCTTTTTCCCCATTTTCTTCGTCAGGTTCGGCAAACAAAATTTTAAATCTTTCATTTTTATATTCAAAATAGATTGCCGGATAAGGACTGAAAGCTCTGATTTTCCGACACAATTGCTTTGCCGAAAGCTTAAAATCGGCTTTAGCCTCACTTTTCTCGATTTTTTGGGCATAACAGGTTTCACTTTCGGTTTGCTTTTCCGGATGATATTTTGCGGGTTCGGCCAAAACTTTGGAAATCAGCTCTGCGCCTAACAGAGAAAGTTCATCGTGCAAACTTCCGCCGGTAGTATCAGCACTTATTTTTACTTCGCCCTTAAGCAGCATATCGCCGGTATCCAAACCCTGTGCCATTTGCATAATCGTAATACCGCTTTTTTCGTCGCCTGCTTCAATAGCGCGCTGAATCGGAGCAGCACCGCGCCATCTCGGCAGAAGTGAAGCATGAATATTCAAACAACCGAAAGGAAAAGCCTCTAACACCGGTTGAGGCAAAATCAGTCCGTAAGCTGCCACCACCGCAATATCGGCATCAAGAGCCGCAAATTTTTTCTGTTCATTTTCATCACGCAAAGTCTTCGGAGTACGAACTTCGATACCGTTTTTTTCGGCCAACAAATGGACAGGCGTTTTATTCAGATTATTGCCGCGACCGGAAACTTTAGGTTCACGGGTATAGACACAAACAACATCATGCTCATCAATAAGTCGCTGAAGCGCCGGAACCGAAAAATCCGGCGTTCCCATAAATACAACTTTCATCAGTCAACGATTCCCATACGACTGTAATTAACTTCAATTTTATAATTTCTGGCGAAATCTTTAAGCAATGCACCGGAAAGCTCATTAACCTCCTCTTTATAGAGCAGATTTTTAATTTCTGATTTTTCCTTTTCGCTCAGATTAGCCGAATCATCATAGATTTTATCGCCGAGAGCAATAACATAATCTTCGCCGCGCTTAATAACCTGCATTTCATCGACCGGTTTTGTAAACAACACAACCATTTCTTGGGCATTAAGTTCGGCAAAATTTTCCGAACGAGCAACAGGCATAGTTCTTTTAACCTCCAGTCCGTAACGCGAAGCAACCTCGTTAAAGTCATCGCCTGTTTCCATATCGTGCTCGATATTATCGATTTTTTCCTGCATGATTGAAGCTTTTTCATTTTCGAGCCAGAGGGTTCTGATTTTATCTGCGACCAGTTCTTTCGGCATAACATGTTCTTCTTTAATTTTTTCTATTTCGACCACAACAATACCGTTATCGTCCTCAATAGCCTGCGAGGTTTCGCCTTCGGTGTAAGAGAAGATGGCATCAATAACATCGCGATTTTCCAAAAGAGCAGCCACATCGAGATTACGGCTGTCGGAATTTCCATTTTCATCGACATTTTTAACTTCCAACAGATTTGTTTTATAATCGGCGGCAACAGTTTCCAAATCGGTTCCGGCGCCGAGTTTATCCTCGATTTCGTTGATAAGCTCATAACTGCCTTCATAAGCGCGTTCTTGTTTCAAAAGCTTTTCAATTTGGCGCTCGGCCTCTTGTTTATCAACTTTTTGAGCTGCCTTAATATCGGTAACTTTCAAAATTTGCCATTCTTCGTTTAACTCAAACGGAGCAGCGGTTTCATCTTTTGACAGAGCAAAAGCAACCTCTGAGAGTTCACTCATCAACTCATCTGAAGAAACAAATCCCAAGTCGATATCTTTTTGGCCGAGTTCCGCAGCAACTTCTTTAAAATCCGCACCGTTTTGGATTTTTTCATAAGCTTTTTTTGCCTCATCTTCAGAATTAAAAATCATTTGCAGAACATCACGTTTTTCCGGCTGTTCATAATCAGTAATATGTTCTTTATAATATTCCTCGACATCTTCTTTTGATATTTTAATACTATCAGCCAAATTATCGAGCGACAGGAACATTATTTTAACATCACGCTTTTCCGGCTCAACAAATTCCTCACTGAAATCGGTATAATACTGATCAAGTTCATCTTCACTCGGCTCTCTGTCAGGAAGAATATCGGCATATTTAATTTCGGCATATTTAAATGTTCTGCGCTGACCGGCAACCTTTTCCATTTGTTTTAAGGCCACTTGCGGGACATTAACTCCTTCAGCCTGAGTTTCAAGCATGATTTTCTTTGCAATATTACGCTTAATCGAGCTTACATATTCGGCTTCGCTCATACCGGCTTGGCGCAAATATTCCTTAAAAGCCTCGGAGCTGAAACTTCCGCCCTGTTGAAATTGCGGATTGATCATGATGATATTTGAAATAAGGTTCCGAGTAAAATCAACATTATGCTTAATCATGGTATTGTCAAGCAAAGCATTATTGAGCTTCATTTCCGCCAAATCAGCGGTAAGCATATCCTTTTTTTCCTCCATTGCCTCATCAGACAAATTATCGCCCAAGAATATCCGCAATTTTGCCCACTCTCTCTGAAGCGCATAACTGAACTCAGTTTGCGAAATTTCGATATCATCGACCTTAATCACGGCTTTATTACTGTTGGCGGTAGTGATATAACCGGACACACCAAACAATGACACAAAACTCAAAGCGGTAACGGTTAGGATTATTTTGGTAAAAATACTTTTGCTAATAGTGGACAATTTACTAATCATTTTTCAATTCCCATTTTTTATAAAACAAGTTAAATTTTCGCTCATTATAAGAGATTAAATTATTATTGCAAATCATAAATTAAATTATACATTGCTATTTTTATTTTTTTCGTGTTAAATGTTTACAATTTAACAGCGGAGTCAAAATGGAATACCCGGAATATTACAGAATACTTGAACTTCCCGTTGATGCCGAGCTTGGGGAAATAAAAAAACAATATCGCAAACTGGCAAAAAAATATCATCCTGATATGAATCCCGACGATAAAACAGCGGAAGAAAAGTTCAAGAAACTCAAAGAAGCTTATGAAATTTTAATCAATGAGTCCAAGCGTGCCGCTTATGATATGGAGTGGAAGAAAAAACGTGATACCGAACGTGCCGCCCGCAAAAAAGAAAGCAGAGAAAATCCGAAATCCGAGAAGCAAAAAAATACAAAGAAAAAAGAACCGGTTAAAAAGACCGATGTAACGCTAAAAGAAAAAAACGAATCCGAAAATAAAAAAGAAAAAAAAGCAAAAAGCAAACATAAAATTTCAAAAATTTTCCGAATATTTATCGGCTTAACCGTCTTTTCCATCGCATTACTGATACTTACAAAAAGAGTTGACCTTTACCAAACCAAAATCTCCGACATAACCGGAAAAACCGCTGAATTACTGTCAGATATCAACAAATTTGCCGGCGGAATAAGCAATCATTTTTTAAGGCATGAAATACAAACAAATGATGTAAATAAGGCCCGAACCATAATCAAAGAAGCAAAAGAAAAATCTCCGACTGATGAAAACATTGTAAACATCAAGAATTCTGACGGATACACTCTTTTGATGATGGCGCAAACACCTGAGATGAGTAAAATGCTGATAGAAAACGGTGCCGATGTAAATTATCAATCCCCGGACGGCAAAACAGCCCTATTGTTGGCGATAGAAAGAGATAGTTCAGAACAGGTAAGAATTCTACTTGAGGCAAAAGCAAATCCTGATATTAAATCTCCCGACAACAGATACAGTGCTTTGATGATTGCAAAAAGTGAAAAAATCGCTTATTTGCTGCTTAAAGCCGGCGCCAATCCGAACTATATTGCTCCGGACGGAATAACGGCCTTGTCGAAAGCAACGGCGGAACACAATCGCGAACGCTTAAATTTATTACAGCAATTCGGCGCCCGAATAAACTGGAGCGACGTCATAACAAAACATTAAACTAATTTTCTACCCTTAAACATGATTTTTAGCACCAATCCTTGACAAATTAAGCATATATTAAACTTTAGTATTTAGATTCGTAATCAGAGTTCAACATTTTAGGGTCTAAGGCTATGATAAATTTAATAAAAAAACTTTGTATAGTTTCGATTTCAGCACTTCTTTGCGCCTGTTCTTCGATGAGTAATAACCGTGCGGCACCGGAGCGTTTCAGCGACTTGCATTTTGACAATAAAGCTCCGATTATGCTCAGTGTCAAACAGATTAACATAAAATCCGAATTTACCCCATCATTTACCCGACCGAATGTTGAGCATTTATTCCCTATTTCGATTGAAAAAACAGCCAAAACATGGGCAAACGAACGTTTAGAAGCTGCGGATTTATCATCAAACCGCATTGCTGAGTTTATCATTCATGATGCCAGCGTTACCGAACAAGAGGTTAAAGCACAGCAATTTTTGCAAAAAGACAGCTTAAATTATCATGCCAATTTGAAAGTTACCTTAAAGGTCATTGACAACAAATCGAGTGCTCAAACAACCGTTGAAGCATATCGTGAATTAACTATGCCGATTGATACCAATATTGAAGATAAGGAACAGCATTGGAATGACATGGTAATCAACCTGTTCCAATCGTTTGACGAACACATGCAGATTAACATCGAAAAATACTTGAATATGTATATCAAAAACAACAACTCTGTTACGATGTTTTAATTTATGAGATTTACACTTTGTTCTGAGCTTAAATTGACCACCGGAAGGTTGATTTTAAGCTCTTTTCCTTTGGCGGTAACGGCTGAACAAAACCCGTAAAGCACTGCCGAAAGTCTGCCGATTGAAGCGGTTTGTTCATATTCAAAATATTCCCCCGGCTGCAAATCCGGCAATTCGCCGTTAAATCCATCGGAACAATCATAAAGGCAATGTCCACATTCATCGGTCAAGCAAAAATTTTTCTTCAGCAATGTAATCTGCTCGTCAGAATTATTTTCGATACGTAAGACCCAACCCCATATTTTTTTTTCAGAATCATTCTCAATCAGTTCCCCACATGCGAGAACCGATATATTTCCGGTATTTGAAATCATCCAATCCGTATCAGCATACATAAAACGAATCCTTAACAATCTTTTTGTTAAGGATTCATTAACCATTGATTTTTTTCAAGCGAGAATCTTGATTCATTCACAGCTATTTTTTCATATAATCATTGCCGTAAGTTCAGCTTCAGAAACAACCTGCCCATCGACCATACCGATACCTTTGAAGACATAAATATTACGGCGCTCTTTGATTTTCTCAACATGCATTTTAAGCTGATCACCCGGACGCACCGGCTTTCTGAATTTTACACCGTCAATCGACATAAAAAGAACACTGCGTTTATTATCGGCATAATTTTCATCAGCACTCAATACCACACAACCTGCAGTTTGCGCCATTGCTTCAATTTGTAAAACTCCCGGCATAATCGGGTTATTCGGGAAATGCCCTTGAAAAAACAACTCATTCATAGTTAAATTTTTTAAACCCACACCTTTCACACCGGCTTCTTCAACTTCCAATCTGTCGACCAGCAAGAACGGATAGCGGTGCGGCAACATTTTTATAATTTCATCAATATCATAAATTTTCGACATTTTTTCCTCTGTTATTTTTTAGTTGAATTTTTCTGTAAAAAAGCCACTTGACGCATAAAATCCTTAAACGGAACGCACGGGCTTCCCATCATCACACTGCCTGGTTCAATATCGCGCATAACACCGGACTGAGCGGCAATCTGAACTCCGTCCCCAATATTTAAGTGGTCAGCCAAACCGACCTGTCCGCCGCAAACCACATAATTACCGAGTGTACAACTTCCGGCAATTCCGACCTGTGCCACAATCACACAGCCGCATCCCAGCTTATCGTTATGAGCGATCTGCACCAAATTATCAATCCGGCAACCATCGCCGATAATCGTGTCATCAAGCGCACCACGGTCAATGCAAGCATTTGCCCCGATTTCGACATCATTACCGATAATAACGCGCCCAAGTTGTTCAATACGGTGATGTTGTCCGTTAATCAGTTGAAAGCCGAAACCGTCGCAACCGATTCTGGCACCGCTATAAATGTAGCAATCCGAGCCGATAATCGCATAAGCGATACTAGCGTTTGCTGCAATTCTGGTGCGCTTACCGATTTTACAACCCTGTTCAATAACAACATTCGGCTCAATCCGACAATTATCGTCGATTTCAACATTATCGCCGATAACGACATTGGCACCGATAAAACAATCCTTTCCTATCTTTGCGCTTTTTGCAATTTTAGCGGTAGCATCAATACCAGGGGAAGGTTTGCGCAATGAATACATGTATTCGTTTAATTTAATATAAGCCAGTTTCGGATTATCATTTATCAAAACCACCACATTTTTCGGCACCAAAGGAGCTAAATCTGCCGTTGTGACACAAGCCAAAGCATTCATACCTGATGCCGCTTCCTTTGACTTACGGTCATAGAAAAAGCAAATATCCTTATCTGTTGCCTTTTTTATTGTTGCAATATCGCCGATAATCAAAGAAGCTTTATCTTCTCTTTGCAGAACGGAATCGGTAACCTTAGCTACATCAGCCAAGGTTACGTTATCCTTTCTATCATAAAAAGTTTTATCAACCATTTTAAGCTCCGGATTACAGGTTTGTACCGAAGTTCAAACGGAATACTTCTCTTTCATCATACGGTTCTTTGGTAATCGGGAAACCGAAATCGATATTGATTTTACCCATCGGCGAGAGCCAATCGAAACCGAAACCGACAGAGCTTCTCATCTTATTGGAATAATTGATTTCCTCACGATTGAAGTTATCCGGTTTTCCAAGCCAACCCATATCATAGAACGTACGACCTTTAATTCCGAGTTCATCCAAACCGATAGGGAAAGTCATCTCAACGCCGGAATAAATCATCCAATTACCGCCCAAAGCATCTTTGGTATATTTATCACGAGCACCGATACCGGCAAACTCGAAACCGCGAAGCGTATTACCGCCCAGATAATAGCGATCGGACAAACGAACGGTTTTTCCGCCGTACCCATCAATATATCCACCGTTAGCGAAAAGTTTGAAGGTATAATAATCGGAAAGCGTATAGAACTTATAAGCCTTAGCATCAAAACGATTATACTTAACATCGCCGCCGACACCGGCAAAATCGTTACCAAACGAGAGATAATATCCCTCTTTGGTATTGATCATGCTGTCGCGTTTATCATAAACCAAGGTTTGACCGATAGCTGAAGTTGTAGCTTTTCCCTCTTCCGCTTTAACATACTTTGAAGCACTGTCCTTAACGTTTTTAATATCAGTTTCGCTCAAAGTATAACGAGTATAATGATATAAATCATCAGTATAGTTCCAACCGAAACGTGTTCTGCCGCCGATGGTACGGGTATCATACGACGACTCGCTTTCATAATCCTCATCGGTTAAGAACAAATCAATACCGGCACTCAAACGACGATTCAGGAAATACGGCTCGGTAAAGCTGATATCATATTCCTTGGTACGCTGAGACAAACCGACATCAAAACCGAGTTGTTGCCCGCGACCGCGGAAGTTATTTTCGGTAACACCGAAACGCAACAATGCACCATTGGTCGTCGAATAACCGACACCGACATTAAAGTATCCGGTTGATTTTTCTTCAACATTAACATCTAAGTCCGTTTTATCAACGCCGGTCGGAGTAGTTTGAATATCTACCTTGCTGAAATAGTTGAGGTTTTCAACATTACGGCGTGAAGCACGGAGTTTAGAATAGTTCAAAGCATCGCCTTCATCAACACGGAACTCCCGGCGAATAACTTTATCGAGCGTACGGTCATTACCGGTAATATTGATACGATCAATAAACATTCTCTCGCCTTCTTCAACATGGAAAATCAAATCCATTTTCCCGTTTGCCGAATCTCTTTGAGGTTCAACCACAATATCTACAAACGAAATACCTTGATTATTGACACTTTCGGTCATTTCGGTAATGGACTTTTCGATAGCATCGGCATTATACCAATCTCCTTCATCGATTTCCAAATCCTTATACAGCGGTTTCACATCAACATCAGGCAATTCAGAAACGATTGTAATTTTATTGATTTTGTAGCGAGGTCCCTCATCTAAAGAAAATGTCAGAATAAACGACTTTTGATCGGAGCTAAGCTCAGCAACGGCGGAATCGACATTAAAATCGGCATAACCGCGGTTGGTATAGAATCTGCGGAGCAACTCCTTATCATAATCCATTTTTTCGGCATCATATTTGTCGGCCGAAGAAAAGAAACGATACCAACGACTTTCTTTACTCATAATTTCGTCACGCAAATCCGAATTTGAATAGTGAGTATTTCCCAAGAAATTGATTTTATCGATTTTAGCGGCAGCACCTTCATTGATTTCATAAATCAAATCAACACGATTTTCATCACGTTCAATAATTTTCGGTTCAACCATAACCGAATAGCGACCGGTTTTACGATAAACATCTAAGATACGTTGAACATCTTGCTGAACTTTAGCCTTATCATAAACCGAGCGCGGTCCGAGCTGAACTTCTTTTTCCAAAACTTTATCATCGATTTTATCGTTACCGTCAAAAACGCGCTTATCAATAATCGGATTTTCGACAACGCTGATTTTAAGCGTATTTTTCTGAGTAGTGTCGAAGTTTATATCACTGAAAAGTCCGGTATCGTACAAACGCTTAAAAGAGCTATCTAAAGCATCTTGAGATACATTACTGCCTTTTTTCAAATTGAGATAAGAAAGCACGGTTTCCTTTTCGACACGTTTCAAGCCTTCAATATTGATATTTTGCAAATACAAGCCTTCGGCATTTACGGCAAAGGCTGCCAGACTGCTCAAAATCAATGTTCCTACAAAAATTTTTTTCATGTTTTTATCCCTTTTTACTTAGTCGAACCAACGACTGATTAAATGAGTTATATCATTCCACGTTGCCAATATCATGACTGCGCAGATAATAAAAAGACCGATCTTAAAAATAATATCTTTAACTTTTTCTTTTATTTCACGACGAGTTATCATTTCGATTAAAAAGATAACCACATGACCTCCGTCGAGCAGAGGAATCGGCAAAAGGTTAATCAAACCGAGATTAACCGAAAGCAAAGCCATAAAATAAATAAAACTGATTAAACCGCCGGATTTACTGATATCTCCCGACATCTCGGCGATACGTATAATTCCTCCGACTTCATCTCCACCGCGCTTACCGGTTATCATCTGCCCTAAAGCGCGCAACGTCATAACCGTTAAGTCATAAGCTTCTTTACCGCCGCTTGCAAACGCGTCGGCAACCGACATTTTATCGGAAGCGAAATCGATTTTCGAAGAAGACATAACACCGAGCATTTTACGTTTTTGAACTTTACCGTTCCCCGCATCATATTCGGTTTCCTTTAATGTTACATTAAAGACCAGCGGACGGGTCACTTTGATTTCATATTCTTTCTCCTGATTTTGCTCGACATACTTTTTCAAATCGATAAATTTATTGATTTTTACACCGTTTACCTCTTCCAAAATATCGCCGTTAAAAAATCCCGCACGATCGGCCGGACTTCCGGCTAAAATTCTATCAACGGTAACTTTTTTATTGCAATCATCGTGTTTGCAGACTTTTGCTCCCAGCCCAATCATCTTAAACGGCGACTTATTACCCTCAAAATCCAGAGCCTCCGCCTTAATTTTGAAGACAATCGAGCGCTCGATTTTCAGCAAAACACTATCATCGGTAGTCAGATTTATTTCATTACTGATTGACTGGAAATCGGTAGTTTCTTTATCATTTATACTGACAATTCTATCTTCGGGCATAATACCGGCAAGCTCTGCGGCACCGCCTTCAATCAAACCTCCGACAACCGGCGGATAAACGATTTTCCCAAAAGAAAAGAACAACGCGGCAAAAACCAAAATTGCGAACAAATAATTAAACAACGGACCGGCCAAAACTATTGCCAACTTTTTCCAAGGCTTTTGTGTCGGAAAAGCGTGCTTTTTATCTTCCTCGGAAAGCTTTTCCATAACATTTCCCTCAGCGGAAGAAGAAGCCGCATCAGCATCGCCCAAAAATTGGCAATAACCACCCAAAGGGATCGCACTGATTTTCCAGTTTGTTCCGTATTTATCAACATGCGAGCATATCTGGTGTCCGAATCCGATAGAAAATGTCGATACTTTAACCCCTAATGAGCGAGCAATTATAAAATGCCCGAATTCATGAACAAACACCAAAATACCCAACAATACAATGAAGGGTACAATGTAATAAATGATGTTAAGTAAAATTTCCATTCTCTTTCCTTAACTCAAATAAGTAAAAAATAAATAAACAAACGGTGCAGCAAAAATCAAACCATCAACACGATCAAACACACCGCCATGCCCCGGAATTAGCTTACTGGAATCTTTAACACCTACTTTACGTTTGATTGCAGATTCGATTAAATCGCCGATTTGTGCCAATATAGCGATTACCATAGCAAGAACCGCATAAAACATCTGAGGTTCAACATTCCAAACATAATGCAGCTGCAAAGGCCGATAAGAAAAAGAAATATGCCTAAATTTCGAAAAATCATAAGCCGGAATTTCCATAACTTCGGTACAGAAATACATAAAGATGATACTTGCCGAAACCGCGAGCAAAATTCCTCCGACAAGCCCAGACCATGTTTTGTTAGGACTGATTGATGGAGCCAATTTTGGCCCTCTGAAGTTACATCCAACTACCAGTCCGCCGATATCCATGCACCACACCATCAAGAAGAACCACAAGGTCATAACAAAGCTGTAATTATATTGTGGATCAAAATAACCCTCACTCGGATCAAAAGAACGATATATCCATATTAACGAAGCGATACCGATAGAAATATACGGCACACCGAGCGAAAGCAGAAATCTGCGCTTTTCTTTTGTTGCGATAGCCCAAACAAACAAAGTTGCGATACAAATTGTCGGCAAAATCACGGAGAAATTATAGCCCCAGATTGCCACAGCCAGACTGATTACGTATCCGGTAACATAAGTGGAAGGGTTTTTGCTAGGCACCATATTTGCCCATTCCCAAGCAAGCAGTCCACCGACAACAGTTGCCAGCACTTCAACATACGGACTGCCGATATACAGCACATCAATAGCAATCGGAATCATCACGATAGCAGCCAAAACGCGCTTGGCTATTGCTCCGAACTTACGACTTACCATACCTTCTCTCCCTATTTTTATAATCTTCAATTATCTCTATCAGTTCCCTTTTTGAAAAATCCGGCCACAAGGTATCGGAAAAATAGAACTCGGCATAAGAAAGCTGCCACAACAAGAAGTTGCTTATTCTTTTTTCCCCACTTGTACGAATTAACAAATCGGGATCCGGCAAATCTTTTGTATATAACATATCAGAAAACTTTTTTTCATCAACATCTTTTATATTTAACACACCGTTTTGTAAAGATTTCGCAATTTTTTTAACCGCCGAAACAATTTCCTGCCTGCCACCGTAACTTAACGCCACACAAAGTGTTATCCCTTTATTTTGAGCTGTACGCGCCTCAATTTCGCTAATTTTTGCGACAATATCATCAGCAAGCATTTCCCGTTCGCCGACAAATATTATACGAGCATTATTTTGCTCAATTTCTTTAAAACCTTCATCCAAATATTTACGCAAAAGATTCATCAAACCATCGACTTCGGCTTTTTCGCGTTTCCAATTCTCGGTTGAAAAAGCATAAACCGTAACATATTTTATACCAAGTTCATCAAGCGCCTTTACAATATCGGTTAAAGTTTCAGCCCCTTTTTCATGTCCGGATATAACCGGCAGACCATGTGCTTTTGCCCAACGGCGATTGCCGTCCATAATAAAAGCTATATGTTCAAGTTTTTCCGTCACGTCAAACCGCCTTAAACCTGCATAATATCCTTTTCCTTACCGGCCATTTGGTCATCAACCTTTTTAATGGCATCATCGGTCCACTTTTGAATATCATTATTATACTTTTTTTCCTCATCTTCGGAAATAAGAGAATCCTTTTTGAGCTTTTTAACTTCGTCCATAGCATCACGGCGAATATTACGGATTGCGATTTTGCACTGTTCCGAATACTTACCGGCGATTTTCACGAGTTCTTTACGACGCTCCTCACTGAGTGGTGGAATCGGAATACGAATAAGCTGGCCGTCGGAAGCCGGATTCAAGCCTAAATCGCTTTCTCTTAAAGCCTTCTCAACATTTTTAGCCAAGCTTTTATCCCAAACGCTGACCGAGAGAGTATGGGCATCAGGCACACTGATTGTCCCGAGTTGACTTAAAGGAGTCATATTACCATAGGCCTCAACCATAATTCCGTCTAGCAGACTGGCATGAGCTCTGCCGGCACGAAGTCCTCCGAAATCACTTTTAAGCGAATCCAGACTTTTTTCCATTCTCGACAACGTATCATTTTTAATATCATTAAAATCAGTCATTTTTACCTCTTTTATTTTATAATTGAATACTTTCCTTTACCACAGACGGCATTGATAATCGGGTTATCACCGCTTTGCTTAAAAATCATAATCGGAATATTGTTATCCTGCAACATCGCAACAGCGGTCATATCCATAACTTTAAGCTGTTTTTCAATAACTTCTGAATACGAAATTTGTTCAAATCGTTTGGCTTCCGAGTTACTCCGCGGATCAGAATCATAAACACCGTCAACTTGAGTAGCTTTCATCAGAACATCACAGTGCATTTCAACCGCTCTTAAAGCCGCTCCGCTGTCGGTTGTAAAATACGGGCTTCCGGTTCCGCCGGCAAAAATAACAACATTTCCGCCTTCAACAGCGCTCAAAGCATTATCGAATCGATAATCATCGCAAACGGACGGCACACTTAAACCGGAAAACACTTTAGCTTTTTGCCCGCAGGCTTCCAGAGCCGATTTAAGAGCCAGAGCATTTATAACGGTTGCCATCATACCGATTTGGTCGGCAACACTGCGGTCCATATCCTTGCAAGCATTTTTTGCAACACAAAAAA
>ONLJ01000075.1 GCA_900318605.1 uncultured Rhodospirillaceae bacterium
GAATATGTTCCGACTTCCTTAAATGGTAAAGATATTGAGTATGGATATAATGCCAAGGGTGAATATGTTCCGACTTCCATTGGTGGACAGGATATCGGTTATGGCTATAATTCCAAAGGCGAGTATGTGCCTATATCATACGGAAATAACTAGGTTTTGGTATAAAAAAGCTGTGTGCTATATGCGAAAAATGCTTTTATTTTTTAATTTTTCTGTTATATATCACGGGTAGTTGCAATTTTAGAAGGATTTTCTTTTGAAAAAACAGTTTTTGAAAAAGAACAAATATAAAATCAAAAAAGAAAAAGTTCAGTACACCGAGAAAAAGCCTTTTTTAGCGGATAAGGAAGTTATTTTCCGCAGTTCCGGTCGAGCGAAAGTTTTCAATATTTCTCACAGGTTGCAGGTTTTTGCCCTTTCTTTTATGGCGATTTTACTTTGTTGGTCGGCTTACAGCTATTATTTTTATCACGTTTCCGACCGCATAATTACCAGAAAAGACCATGAACTGGGAAAAACTCGTGATGCTTATGTTGATTTGATGACTGATGTTGCCGCCTTGCAGAAAAACCTCAAAGATGTGGTTCAGTCGCTTGACGATGCCGGAAGCGGGTTTGAAGAACTTAATAACTATAAAGAAAAAGCCTTGGTGGTTGAAGATAAAATCAGGCAGATAACCGATTCCGAAAGCTGGATTAACGGTGATGATTTGGAAAATAAACTCAATTTCAAAGATGCTATAATTAAAAAGGATTTGGTTGAAAACGAAAATAATATACTCAAACAAAAAGTTATGGTTTTGGGTGCTAAAATCGATGATTTACAGAAGACGGTTAAAGGTTTGGAAGGTGCTGAAATCGCAATCTTGGATAAAATCGCCAAACTCTCCGGTAAGGAAATCGACGAGATGAAGGATTCACTTAATAAAATCAACTCGTCATTAAAAGAGAAAAATCGCTATTTCAATCCGCTTGCCAATGTCAAAAAAGGCGAGGGTGGGGCTTATATTACGGTGGATATTAAAAGTAAAGAATTGAGCGACAAACTTTCAGCGACGTTTGATGTAATCGATACTTTGACCGATTATAAGGAGGCCTTGAAAAATGTGCCGCTCGGAACTCCGGTTTATCGTTATCAGATAAGCTCGGATTTCGGTACGCGTTCCGATCCGTTCCGTAAAAGTTTGGCAAGGCATAAGGGGTTGGATATGCGCTCAGCGCTTGGCAGCCGTGTTTCGGCACAGGCCGGCGGAAGAGTTTTAAGCGCCGGTTATCAGAGCAACGGTTATGGAAATATTATTGAAATCGATCACGGAAACGGATTTTCAACAAAATACGCCCATCTTAATAAGATTTATGTAAAAAAAGGCGATATTGTAAAGTTTAATCAGGCTTTAGGCGAGGTTGGACATACCGGGCGTGCTACCGGAGATCATCTTCATTATGAGGTGCTTTTCCGAGGAACAAACGTGAACCCGCTGACTTTTGTGAAAATTAAAAGCCCTAATTCAATATAAGGAGAACTTGAAATGAGAAGTTTGAAACGTTTGATTTATCTTAAAATTGCCAGAATGAGCAGGGGTTCAAACACTCCGGTTCCGAGTATTATCAGTTATGATACCAAAATAAAGGGCGATATTTGGGGCGGAGATACTATCCATATCGACGGCAAAATTGAAGGTAATATTATGTGTAACGAGGTTATTATCGGTACACGCGGTTATATCTTGGGCGATATTAAGGCAAAATCTTTGAGCGTGTATGGCACGATTAACGGTAAGATTGATACCGATGAGCTGTTTGTTGCCAATAATGCCCGCTTAATCGGTAATGCTTATTATAATCAAATTGCTCTTGAGCCTGGAGCTTATGTCGAGGGAAATTGTATTCCTCGTAGTCGTCAAAATAAGCCGGCAGAACAAACAGCAAAACCGGCAAGCGAGCAAAATGCTTCTTCGGAAGCCCCTAAAGCTGAAAAATAATGGCTAAACAAAGCAAAAAATCGGATTATATTTCAACCGGTTTGGTAGCGCAGAATCGGCGTGCGCATTTTGATTATATCATTGATGAGGTCTTTATTGCCGGTTTGGTGCTGACCGGAACAGAGGTAAAATCGCTGCGTTTGGGACATGCCAACATCAATGATGCTTATGGAATTATCGAGGGCGGGGAACTTTATATGTCCAATATGTTCATCGCCGAATATATCAATAAGGGTTATGAAACCCATGCCGAGCGCCGTAATCGTAAGCTTTTGCTTCAACATAAGGAAATCATAAAAATCCAAAATTCTTTGAATAAAAAAGGCTCGACTTTGGTGGCACTTAAGCTGTTTTTTGATAATCACGGTCGGGCAAAGCTTGAAATCGGTTTGGGACGGGGTAAAAAGCTTTATGATAAGCGTGAAACCGCCAAAGAGCGCGATTGGTCGAGAGAAAAAGCCCGACTTATGATGCACTGAAAAAATGACATAATTTTACCAAAGTCATATTTTAGAGTTGACAAAAAATCAAATTAAGTTTATAAATAAAAGAACAGTTAAGAATTATTGTTTAACTTAAAATAATTAAATATGGAACTACTAAATGCTATTTTGTGCATTGCCGTGATTTATGCGGTGGCACGCGTGTTTGTCTGGGCTGCTCGTCATGAGCGTTGCTCGGAGCTGATGGTTCACTTGAAAAGAGTGGATGTACACGATCCTTCAAAAAGGAAAGCTGATTATCGTGATATCTGGTTTAAGGAGAATGTCAACAAGTTGGCGAAGTATAAGGGAACACTTGAGTACATTCATCGCCACGGATATCTGGAGGACACTTTCTGGAAGCATGTACGTGATCCCAAGCACAATGACAGATTGCAGAAAAACCTGATTGAACTCGGGGCAGATGTACCCAATATGGTGTACCGGTTCATAAAGGATTATGATTTTCTGCCGTATTATCGCTGGAATCTACTCCACAATCCTTGGTTCAAAACCAGGTATTGGTATGTTTCAGGACATTACCGAGATGCGATAAAAATTAAAACTCCTTCGTCATAGGGCGAGGGAGTTTTGCTTTTTTTTTTGAAACTCGGAATTCTATTTTTTATGCCGAAATCAATCTTTGCAGCTTTTCATTTAAGTCAGCTTTAATACGTGTCGGGCGGTGGGTATCGATATTTAAGTTAATAACCTTAACTTCCAATTTTGCCAGCGTTTCGTCGCCGCGCAAAATGTTCTGTTTGATAACAAGCGAGGCGGCGCCGAGTTCTTTAATTTCGCAGGTAACAACCAATTCATCTTCCAAAACCGCAGAATTTAAGTATTCGATATTGCAAGCGCGCACCACAAAACCGGTTCGTTCATTATTAAGAATTTCATTTTGGTTTATTCCGAGAGTTTTCAAACATTCCGAGCGCGCGTTCGGCAAATTTCAGGTAATTGGCATAATAAACAATTCCGCCGGCATCAGTATCTTCATAATAAACCCTTATCGGAAAAGCAAAAACCGAGCCGAAGAATCTACCCTTTGCACTTTGGATATCATACATTGTTTAATCCTCCAACTCTTCAAGTAACTCATATTGCTTTACTTGTTTGCTAGGTATTTGAAGACCTAAATATTTATATCCTGACGGCGAAATAATGCGACCGCGCGGTGTACGTTGTAAAAACCCGAGTTTTAATAAAAACGGCTCAACAACTTCTTCTATCGTATCACGTTCCTCGGAAAGTGCCGCCGCCAGTGTGTCAATACCGACCGGTCCGCCATTGTAGTTTTTAACAATGCAATTCAAATAGCGCCTATCAAACATATCAAGCCCGTAATTATCAACGTCAAGGCGCTTCAGAGCCATATCGGAAATTTCCGAATCAATGATTTTTTTATCCGCCACAGCTCCGAAATCACGCACGCGGCGCAATAATCTGCCGGCAATACGCGGAGTTCCGCGTGAACGTTTGGCAATTTCCAATGCTCCATCATCGGAAATTTGAATATTCAAGAGATTTGCTCCGCGCAAAACGATTTTTTTGAGCTCCTCGTGGGTATAAAAATCAAGTCGCATCGGAATTCCGAAACGCTCACGAAGTGGGGTTGAAAGCAAACCGGAACGAGTGGTTGCACCAATCAGCGTGAACGGTTGCAAATCAATTCGCATCGAGCGGGCGCTCGGACCTTCGCCGATAATAATATCAAGCTGAAAATCCTCCATCGCTGAATACAAAACTTCCTCAATCGCCGGATTTAAGCGGTGAATTTCATCAATAAACAGAACATCATTGCGCTCTAAGTTGGTTAATATTGCCGCCAAATCGCCCGATTTGGAAATCATCGGGGCGGAAGTTGCGCGAAAATTTACTCCCAATTCTTTTGCAACAATTGAGGAGAGGGTGGTTTTACCCAATCCCGGAGGACCGAAAAACAAAACGTGATCAAGCGCTTCGCCGCGTCCTTTTGCTGCTTCAATAAACACTTTGAGGTTTTCGCAAACTTCACGTTGCCCGACAAAATCATCTAATCTATTCGGGCGCAAACTGACCGGATTGTTACCGACAATTTCGTCTTCTGCTTGTTTTTGAGGACTTACTATTCTGCTATCTTCTTTCATCTATCAAAAATCCTTGTTAGCAAATTCTTTTAACGATAAGCGAATAAGCTCGGAGACATTCGCATCCGGATTGTTATTTAAAACTCTGTTGACAGCCTTATACGCTTCCAAGCGCTGATATCCGAGATTGACAAGTGCCGAAATTGCATCTTCTGTTTTTTCATAATCTTGATTTTTCGGCAGTTCGAAATTTTGCGCCGGAGCCTCTTGCGGTAAAACATCGGAAATATTTGTTCCACTGGTAATATTTAGCGGAACAGTAACGATTTTATCTTTTAATTCACTGACGATACGTGCCGCCAATTTCGGACCCACACCGCTTGCACGGCAGAATGAAGCCTTATCTTGTGCGCTTAAGGCTTGCGAAAGTTGTTGTGGTGTTAAGACCGAAAGAATACTTAAGCAAACTTTTGCACCTACGCCCTGAACTTTGGTCAAAGTCAAAAACCACTCTTTTTCCCAGGCATCGGCAAAGGCAAAGAGTGAAATATCGTCCTCGCGTACGATCATAATCGTTTGCAAAGACACCTCTGCACCGATATTAAGCGAGCCTAGTGTTCGGCTTGAGGCAGAAGCCAAATAGCCGACTCCGTTGACATCAATTATGCAATAATCTTCGCCGATGGTATCAACAATTCCACGCAATTTTGCAATCATAAAATTTCTCCGTTTTATGAAAAGAATAAACGCGCTTTACTTTTTTCGCAAGCTTTTTGCCGAACTTATGCAAAATTAGATGATTTAAGCTTTTTTCCAAGTCGTTCCTTCAGGCGAATCTTCCAGAACAATACCTCTGGATTTCAACTCATCGCGGATTTTATCGGCTGTTGCCCAATCCTTATTCTTTTTGGCTTCGGCACGCTTTTCAATCAGCGCTTCAATTTCAGCGGTTTCATCATCGTTTTCGCCCTTAAACCAAGCTTGAGGTTCATTATACAAAAGTCCAAGCATATAAGCATCGGCAATCAGCTGAGATTTTAAAGCCGATCGCTCTTCATCGCTTGTGGCTTTGTTCAAGTTATTAACCGTTTCATGCAAATATGAAAGCGCAAGCGGGGTGTTCAAATCATCGGCTAAGGCTTCAATCAATTTTTCACTCGGCTCGACTTTGACAACGGCAATGTCTTTATTCTTTAGCAGGGCATTATAGAACTTATCCAAGACGGATTTTGCCTGTTCTAAGCCCTCAAAAGTAAAGTTAAACGGCTGGTGATAATGAGTGGTTAAAAAGAGCAGGCGCAAGGCTTCTGCCGGATGTTTGGCTAAA
>ONLJ01000014.1 GCA_900318605.1 uncultured Rhodospirillaceae bacterium
AACAAACATTGCTGATGCCGCTCAATACCAAAACGGCTGCACTTAAAATAGTTAATTTTGACATATAGTCCTCCCTCTATTGTTTACCACAGGGTAATGCTATATTGTTTTATCAAAATATGCAATATTTTATGTCAGGTTATTAAAAAAATTGACTTTTAAAGGAATTTAATATAGAAGGAATAATGAACTTGACAACAAATAAAAGGAGGAAAAATGAAATTTTTAGCTACAACTGTTTTAGCAGCAGGATTATGCTTTGGTATTATAACAAAAGCAGATGCTTGTTCACGTGTAACATATACCTCCGAAGATGGAAGTGTCGTTACCGGTCGTACAATGGACTGGTTCAAACCGGATGATGTGAAATTAAATATATTTCCTAAAGGAATAGAATATTCCGGTTTAGGTAGCAACCCGCTTAAATGGACTTCAAAATATGCAAGTTTGGCCGTTACCAGTTATGGTTTTGTAAACTCCGGTATTAATGAAGAAAATTTAGCTGTTGATGTTTTATATTTAGAAGCATCCAATTATGGTGATTTACAGCCTGAAGAAAAGACAATAACATCTGAAATGGTAACACGTTTCCTATTGGATAATTTTTCATCTGCTCAAGAAGTAGCAGATTATTTCGAAAATGAAAAATTTCGTGTTGTTTTAGATGAAGAAAGAGCCAAACTTTTAGGCGCCCCTATAACCATTCACTATATTGTAACGGATAAAACAGGTGATAATGTTATTATTGAATATATTGACGGCAAAGTAAAAATACACCATCAAAAGGGACGAATTGTTTTTACCAACGATCCGGAATACGATAAAATGCTTGCTATAAAAGACTATTTTAAGGAGGCGGGAATTGAAGGAGGCATGCCGGGTTCATCATTATCGCAAGCCCGTTTTGTATATTTAACAGGATGGTTGGATCAGATGGTTAACACTCCAATACCGGAAATTACAAAAGAAATTCCGGAATATACATTTGCCGATCAAACATCAGCTATGATACTTTCCTTAATGCGCGGTGTTTCTACACCGTATGGAATAGTTTTTGACACAGAACACTTAAATAATACATCAACTTTGTGGCGCACTGTATCTGATGTAAAAAATGGTGTGTTTTATTTTGATTCTGCTTTATTACCTTTAACATTTAAGGTTGATTTGAAACAGGTTGATTTTACTAAGCCTAAGGTTGTAAGTCCCTATAAAGATAATATAACTCAAGGTGATATTACGGACTTATTTAAATAATATGCTACTGTGAATCTAAGAAAGGAGTGGTAAATATCACTCCTTTCTTGTGCAGTGTAGGATAGGATATATGCAACTCTTTTATTCAGTTCTTTTCAAAAACATAAAAAAGTCGCCTTTCTATCAGGCGACTTTTATTTTGAATAAAAAAATTACAAGAATTTAACTGTATCGGACAAAGGTTTTTTGTTTGTGTGCATCGGTGCCGGAGTTGCTGAGGTTGTCGGATAACCGAACATCATCAATAAAACAGGCACTTCATTTTCAGGCAAATTAAAGGCCTTATGTGTCTCGTTTGGCACAAACATATTTACCCAAGTTGAATGCACACCCAAGTCTGCGGCCTGCAACATCATATGCGTTGCCACAATAGATGCATCTTCCACGCCGGAAGTAATGCTTTCATCGGCTGGATTATGCCATTGTTGATTTTTATCGTAGCAAACAATCATGGCGAGTGGAGCATTATAATGGCAAGGGGTTAGCGTGCGCAACTTATCCATCGCTGCCGATGATTGCAAAACATAAACCTTTTGCGATTGATTATTTTTGGCGGTAGGCGCAACTCTTCCGGCCTGCAAGATTTTTTGAATTTTTTCATCTTCAACCGGTTTGTTGTCATAACTTCTTTGCGTATAACGCGCTGTACTCAATTCTTCAAATGTCATTGTTTCTCCTTTCTGCTTGTGTTTTTTTTATAGCAAGATTTTTCAAAAAATGAAAGTAAAATATATTTATATCCACTCTTCATGTTTTGCAAGTTTACTCAAAGCAAAGAACTATCGTTTTGAGAACCTAAAGCCTACGCATTTTCTTCATACTCTTTTTGAAGAGAAAGCAATTCATTTCCACAGCTTTCGATTGTGTGCAAGGATTCTAGTTTGTTATATCTTTCATATTCATCATCGCTAAAAACCATATATTCTCTACGGAATTCGAGATAATTATCTAAGGTTATATTCTTAAAAACTTGAATTATTATTTTGATAAAAATATTACATGCTCAGCCCCTTTAATCTCTTTTGCATTGAGTATATCAAATTTGTCGTAATATTTATTCAAATTTGAATTTGACTTGCAAAAATTTACTATCTATAATAAAGCAAAATTGATAATTTCTAAAGGATATAATATGAAAAAATTTTTGGTAGTTTTATCAGTTACGACGTGTATTTCGTTGCCGACTTGGGCTGATATAATTTCTTACGATAAAACTGATTTTGCTTTAATCAGCTCGGTAATTGACGATGCTGCTTATGATATTCGTTATTACTCATCGAATAATTTTACCGGCGCCAAAATTGATGGTTATAAAGCTCCGCGTGCATATTTAACCAAAGAAGCACTGGCTGCTTTGGCAATAGCCGCCGAAGATTTGCGAAGTCAGGGATATCGTCTTCTGATATGGGATTCATACCGTCCGCAAAAAGCCGTTGATAACTTTGTAAGATGGATTAATGACCCAAATGATGAAGGAGATAAAACATTTTATCCGCAGTTACAAAAATCAAATTTGCTCGCTGGTATGTATATTATGGAAAAATCCGGACATACCCGAGGCAGTACGGTTGATTTAACGATTATCAGAAAAGACGGCGGCTTTGTTGACATGGGCGGAACTTTTGATTTGTTTAGTGAAATTTCTCATCCGGATTACCAAAATTTAACCGACGAACAGAAGCATAATCGGCAAATTTTGCGAGATGCCATGGTGAAAGCCGGATTTGATCCACTAGATTCAGAATGGTGGCATTTCACCTTAAAAGATGAGCCGTACAAAGATACATATTTTAACTTTGACGTTGAATAAATATCTCGTCAATTTAGATTACATAGGTATCTTCGTTTTCTTTGTCGCCTTTGAAATACATTTCAATAAAGGTTACTTGTCTTTTGCTTTCTTCCCACACAAAAATAACACGAATGCCGGAAGCGGCTCCGCGTCCTTTCAGTGTCATACACGAAAACTTACGAACTTTATTAGAAGTATAATTC
>ONLJ01000041.1 GCA_900318605.1 uncultured Rhodospirillaceae bacterium
GCGGTCGAATTGCCGCCGGAAATTTAGTGTTGCTGTAAATTTTTTATCTTGATTTTTTTCCTATATCTTCCGCCGAGAGCCATTGTTCCCCTTTGCTCTCGGTACTTTTTTTATATAAACAATAAGCTAAAAAAAACGCCGGAGCAAAAACTCCGACGCTTTTTTTGTTTTTTTAACTATAGGATTAATTTGCTTTTTTCAAAGCTTCGCCTAAAGCTTCACCTAATGAAGAACCGGAAGCTTGGTTGGAATATTCTTCCAAAACTTTCTTTTCTTCATCAAGTTCCAAAGCCTTAATCGAAAGACCTACTTTAACGTTCTTCTTGTCAACCGAAGTGATTTTAGCCTCCACAACATCTCCCTCATGGAAATTTTCCGGATTCTGTTCACTCTTTTCTTTTGACAAGTCTGCTTTCTTGATGTAAGCGGTTAAGCCTTCAACATCAACGGTAACACCTTTCTCGTCAGTATCTTTAACGATAACTTTGACAACATCGCCTTTTTTGAGGCTTGCCAAAGCTTGAGATACGTTATCTTCGGAAAGCTGTTTAATACCGAGGCTGATACGCTCTTTCTCAACATCAACGTCAATAATTTTAGCTTCGATATCCTGACCTTTTTCAAATCCTTGGATAGCATCTTCGCCCGATTTTTCCCAAGAAATATCAGACAAGTGAATCATGCCGTCGATTTCATCTGTAAGACCAACGAATAAACCAAACTCGGTAATATTCTTAATCTTGCCGTTGATAACCGAGCCAACCGGATGCTCTTCAATATAAGCAGCCCAAGGGTTCGGAGTGCATTGCTTAATACCAAGGCTGATACGTCTCTTTTCCTGATCAACTTCGAGAACTTTAACTTCAACTTCTTCAGAAGTAGAAACGATTTTTCCCGGATGAACATTTTTACGAGTCCAGCTCATTTCGGAAACGTGTACCAAACCTTCGATACCATCTTCAAGCTCAATAAATGCACCATAATCGGTGATGTTGGTAACTTTACCTTTGCAGATATCGCCGACTTTGTATTTATCGGCAACAGCTTGCCATGGGTCATTTTCAAGTTGTTTCATACCAAGGCTGATACGTTGATTATCTTCATTGAATTTAATAACTTGAACTTTAATGTTTTGACCAACTGTCAAGGCTTCAGCAGGGTGGTTGATACGTTTCCAAGAAATATCGGTAACGTGCAACAAACCGTCAATACCGCCTAAGTCAACGAATGCACCATAATCGGTAATATTCTTAACAACACCGTCCAGAATAGAGCCTTCTTTAATGCCGTCCATAAGCTCAGCTCTGGCTTCTGCTCTGGTTTCTTCCAAAACAATACGGCGGGAAACAACGATATTTCCTCTTACTTTATCCATTTTCAAAATTTGGAACGGTTGAGAAATACCCATCAACGGAGAGATATCTCTGATAGGTCTGATGTCAATTTGTGAACCAGGCAAGAAAGCGATTGCGCCGTTTAAATCAACGGTAAATCCGCCCTTAACACGACCGAAAATAACACCGTTAACACGTTCGCCGGCGTTCATCAATTTTTCCAAATCAGCCCAAACTTCTTCGCGGCGAGCTTTTTCACGAGAAAGAACAATGTTGCCGTCTTTGTCTTCATAGCGGTCAACCAAAACTTCAACAACATCTCCGACTTTGATTTCCGGATTTGTGCCGAACTCGCGAAGAGGAATGTTTCCTTCTGATTTTAAGCCGACATCAACGGTTACAAAATCAGGGCTAACTTTAATAACGGTTCCCTTAACAACGGAACCGAGAATGCCGTTATCGCCAAACTGCTCGGAAAGCAAATCGGCAAAATTTTCAGTCATTTCCGGCATTTTAAATTCAGTATTTGTCATATAAAATTTATTTTCTGTAAAATGCCAACTTCATAGATTTGAAGCGGACTTGCGCGGGGTTAATTATCACTGATAAAGGCGCGCCCCTTTATCGGTTGCTACCTTTATACATAAAAATTATTATTTTTCAAGTGTTTTTTCGTTTTTTACTGCTTTAATTTTTTATCGCTCTTGAAAAACAAAAACCAAGGCATAAATAAAAGCGGAAATTAAACAAATATCAAGGAGGAAAATATGTCTGATTTAATGCAAAGAAAAGAAAATTCCCATAATATGCCGTCGCATTACGGATATCGTAAAGAATTTAATGATTTGGTAAATAACTTTTTCGGCTCGTTCTGGGAAACACCGAGCGCTTCGGAAATGCAAACTTGGAAATCTTTGGAGCCGAAAGTAGAAGTTTCGGAAAATGAAAATGATGTTACCGTTTGCGCCGAAGTTCCGGGAATTTCCGAAAAAGATTTGGATTTGGAAGTTTCTGCTGATGGATATTTAACTCTTTCGGGCGAAAAGAAGTGCGCTAAAAAAGAAAGCGGAAAGGGAAATTGTTTTTCGGAAATCGCTTATGGTTCGTTTAAGCGTACGATTCCGCTGCCGTGGGATTTGAAATATGATGCGGCTAAGGCTGATTTCGAAAACGGTATGCTCAAAGTTTATATTCCGAAATCAAAGGAAGAACAAAGTCGTAAGAAAAAAATCGCAATTACCAAAATTATTTAAGGTTTCGAACTACCCTTTCTTAAAATTGTATAAAAAAAGCAAGCGCCTGTTTCTTTGAAAAATGAAACAAGCGCTTGCTGAATTTTTTACCGGTCTATTATTCAACTATGAAATTAACCGGACTGTTGCTCCGAGCCGGAGCCGCTGGTGCTGCCGGAGCGGCTTGAGCCGCAGGGGCGGTAGGCGTTGCAGGTGCTGCCGGAGTTGCCGGAGCGGCGGCCTTTTTGACGGGAGCCGTCTTGGCATGCTGTTCGACGGTAGCTCCATCGGCGAGCGCGGAATACCGCGTGTGACGCCATGTTGGCGTGTCGATGGTCAACAGGCGAACGGTTTGTCCTTCTGATGTTAGCCAGTCGTCCTTGGTAAATACCTTTGACGAGCCGTCGTTAAAGAACACTTCAGGCTTGCCCTCAGAAAGGCTTACCTTTTCGACCTTCAGCTCTTTAATCTCAAATTCGTCGCCGGCGGCGATGACTTTCTCGCCGTCCACGTCGAGGATGAAGTAACCCTCGGCATTCTGCATCTGCTTGAATTGCAGAGCCGAAATCTCCAAGGCTTCTCCATTTGCCGTGTAGGCGAAGAAGGTTTTTCCGACTTGCTTTACCTCAGATACCTTGGTAAAGCTGAAACTTCCGGCGAATGCGGCTGTGCTCATGAGCATCATAACCGCAAAAATCATGATTTTCTTCATATTACTTATGCCACGCCGCCCGAAAGGGAGGATACACGCGGCTCTTTTAAAAATGAAATCAATTTAAATATGAAGATGATTTTCGCGAATAATAATTCTTTAAAAAGGTCATCTCCAATAATTTTTTCTTAGGACTATACTATAACAGATAAAAAATAAAAACGCAAGACTTTTTTGTCAAAATAATCAAAAAATTTTTCCGGTGGATAAGTCCGCATGTTTGCGCAAAAACTTTAAATTCCGCATTATATTAGGTATTTAGGAAAAGGATTTAAGCTCATGAATTACGTTGATATTTATCAAAAAACAAAAGAAAAAATCAAAGCAACTCCGCGCAAAAAGTTACTGATTTACGGGGTTGTCGTATTGGCGGCTGTGTTTGCAGTGTATAAACTTCTGCCGAATTCCGCCACCAGAGGAGAGTTCAAAACCGCTCAAGTTATTCAAACCGATATTACCGAAAGTATTACCGCTTCCGGCACAATCAATCCGCTTTCAACCGTTTCTATCGGTACACAGGCTTCGGGCAGAATAGCCGAGATTTATGTTGATTATAACTCCGAGGTAAAGGAGGGGCAACTTCTGGCGCTGATTGATCAGGATAATGCCAAAGCC
>ONLJ01000005.1 GCA_900318605.1 uncultured Rhodospirillaceae bacterium
AAAACAAAGGAATCAGCCAGGATTATCGGCTCGCTTATCAGCGCCCGATAATGACCTTAAAAAAAGCACTCGATTTCTCGAGAGCTTCATACACAATAATAAAGGGTGTTAAAATTTTTCATCACATCTTGAAAATCAACGTTACGGTATTATTATCGTCATCGTTTAAGACTTCGGCAGCCTCGGCCGGTGTCCAACGAACACGATTACAATAACCGCCCATGTTTTTATATCCCGAACCGCATCCCTGTGAAGCCGGAATACATCTTCCCTCTTTTTCCAACATACCTTCTTTACATTCCGCACATTTACCGCCGACTTCGGTATTACAATTTATATCAGTATTCGGCTCACATGCACCGTCATAAGTAGCATGAAATCCATTTTTGCATTTTTCTTCTTCAATACAATTACCATCAGCGGAATTAGTTAAGTATCCTGTCTCACATTCTTGGCATGCCCCATTAGCAAAATTTTTACATCCCGGAAGATTACGACAAGCTTTACCATCTTGCACAGTCCCCTCCGGACAACGGCCAAGACACCTACTTGCCCCCTCAGGACTAACACCAGCAGCACAAGTTGTACAAGATGATACACCGGAACTACCTGTGTATTGATTATACGTTCCTGCCGGGCATTTTGCGCATGCTTCATCTAAACTTGTTGCTGCTGATTTTATACCATAAGTTCCCTCTGGACACCTTAACTCATTTACTCCGTCCGGGCAATATCTTCCTTGCATACACATTTGGCATCTACCGGCATATTGATAAAATCCGGGCTCACATGACAAAGGAATTGTGCACTCCGTACTACTTGGCAGACTTGTATAACCGACAGGACATGATTGCATCCTGGCATCACCTCCCAAACAATATACTCCACCATCACAAGTTTGACAATATACCATTCCTTTTGAGCTTTGCACAGTTCCTGCCGGACATGCTCTGCATCCGTCTTCCTGACTTGTCGCTCCTGATTTCACACTATACGTTCCGGCCGGACAATCTTTAGCCGATTCGGTACCGCCTGGACAATATTTTCCTGCTTTGCACATAGCGCATTTATCACCGCTAAGATAATATCCCGGCGCACAACTCGTAACAGCCGGTATGTCAGAATCAACACAATCCGAAACAGATTTTGAGCCGGCAGGGCTTGTCTTTCCCGTTGGGCAAGGATGAATACTGTATGCACCTGTACAATAATGACCGACCGGACATTCTGCACATCCGTCTTCTTTACTTATTGCCCCTGATTTTATGCCATAAGTTCCCTGCGGACAATTAGAACTTAATACCCCATTCTTATACCAACCAACATTTGTCTCAGAACAAACTCCATATGAATTTCTGTCATATCCCGGTTCGCAAGGTTCATTTTGCACACAATCACCGGCACTCTTTGCTCCCGGAGCACTGGTAGAATTTCCCGGACACGATGTGCTATATGTTGCACCCTCAGGACAATAACGTCCGCTCGGGCATGGTTCACATCTGCTGTATCCCGTAGAATCCTGATATGTTCCCGCCGGACATTTTTCAGCCGGTTCTGTTCCTCCTCTACAATAATGTCCGAGCGGACATTTTTTACAGGTTTCACCATCTAAATATTGACCGGCCGGACAACTATCCTCAGCAAATGACCTACACGCAAACACCACTGATATGATATTGATCATGCAAATCAAAATTATTTTTTTCATCTTACATTCTCCCTTATATTTTTATTTAAAACTAAAAACCGCCAGACTTTTAAAGGCGGCGGGGAGTTAGCAAATCATACGAAACGGAATGACTATTATGACCTTTAGCTAAAAAACCTGAACATACGTCACAATCTCCCCGTCGTTTTACGGGGATTTAAAACCAAAAAAAGTGCCTTAAACAGTCTATATCCTAAAGTTCGGATAAGCACAAAAGACACCACTTTCGGTATCGTTTCGTTAAGAGCCTGCTACAGCCCCGAACCTCTTTTAAAAGGTTCAATCATGATGAAAACGCTTCATCACGGGTTAGTGTATCAAAGAAAATGATTTTTGTAAAGAAAAATAACAATAAGGACATATCATTTTATATAACAAAGTGCATCGAGCACACCCTGAAGAATATAACAGGCGGCGGAAGCATCGAGAACTTTTTTACGTTTTGCTCGCGAAACATCAGCGGTTTTAATCAAAAAACTTTCCACTGCCGAAGAAGACAACCTCTCATCCCAAAAAAACATCGGCAAATCAATATGTTGTTTGACTTTAGAAGCAAATTTTCTGACTTCTGCGGCAATACTTCCCTCCTCTCCGTTCATTTGGAGCGGAAGCCCGAAAACCATTGCCCCGACCTCTTTTTCCTCAATAATTTTTTTAATAGCGCTTAAATCTTTTTCTAAAGTCGAGCGCTGAATAATGGTATAAGGCGTAGCAACGGTCAGCATCAAATCCGACACGGCAACACCAAGTCTTTTTGCACCATAATCAAACCCGATTATTGCGCGATACGGTCTAAGTTCCTCTTTAAATTGAGCCAAATCTTGTGCCATTTTTTCTCCTTATTACAAAACTATCGCAAAATTTTCTGCTGTCAACTTTTAATTTTGGGCGACCTGTTCAAAAAAATTTCAAGACAGGGTATGAAGCTCACTTTTTTATTGAAAATTTGTTTACCGTTGTTTATAGTTAGTAAAAAAATAAAAACAGAGGAATTTTTAGGAAAAAATAATGGCAAATGAAACAAATATACACAGAGAATCCCGTTTAGCAAAATTAAGAACATTACAAGAAAAAGGCTACAACCCGTATCCTTATAAATTCGCACCGACGATTTATGCCGAGCAATTACAAGAAAAATACAAAGATTTGGAAGCAGGAGTTGATACCGAAGACAGAGTTACGATTGCCGGTCGTGCCATGGCGGTACGCAACAGCGGAATGTTTGTTGATATCAAAGACAAAAGCGGAAAAATCCAAGCTTTTTGCTATAAAAAAATTCTTCCCGAAGCCGATATGGAAATCTTAAAATGCGTTGATGTCGGCGATATTGTCGGCGTAAGCGGATTTGTCAGAAGAACACCCCGCGGAGAATTAACGGTTGCGGCGGAAAAATTTGATATTATCGCCAAATCGTTACAACCGTTGCCGGAAAAATTCCACGGGTTAACCGATGTTGATGCCCGCTATCGCCAACGCTATGTTGATTTTATCATGAATGAAGACAGCAAGGAAACCTTCAAAAAGCGTTGTAAAATCACTTCGGCAGTTCGCCGCTACTTTGAGAGCAAGGACTTTTTGGAAGTTGAAACCCCTATGCTTCATCCGATTATGGGCGGCGCCAATGCCAAACCGTTTATCACACACCACAATGCCTTAGATATGGATTTATATTTAAGAATTGCGCCGGAATTATATTTGAAAAAGCTGGTGGTTGGAGGTTTTGACCGTGTATTTGAAATCGGCCGCAACTTTCGCAACGAGGGCATTGACAAGAATCATAATCCTGAATTTACCGGTTTGGAAGCCTATCAAGCCTATGCCGATTATAATGATATGGCGGACTTAATCGAAGATTTATTGCGGTTTACCGCCAAAGAAGTATTAGGTTCAACCACCTTAAAGCTCGGCGAAAAAGAAATTGATTTAAGCAAGCCTTTTACCAAAAAATCGATTGTTGATTTAATCAAAGAAAAAACCGGAATAGACTTAATGAAAGCACAAACACTAGAACAAGCCAAAGAGATGGCACACTCAATAGGAGTTGATGCCGGTGCGTGTTCATGTTGGGGCAAGGTAGTTCAGGAAGTTTTTGATGAAAAAGTCGAATCATCGTTGATTGAACCGACCTTTGTTATGGATATGCCGCGCGATGTATCTCCGCTGGCCAAAACCCATCGTGAAAATCCGCGCTTAGTTGAACACTTCGATGCCTATTTAGGCGGAATGGAAATCGGATGTGCCTATTCCGAGTTGTCCAATCCGTTAGAACAGAGAGAGCGTTTTGAAGCTGAAGTTGCCGCTCGTGAAAACGGCGACGATGAAGCTCAAATGCTTGATGAAGACTTTATCTGTGCGTTGGAAAACGGCTTTCCTCCGTCAGGCGGCATGGGCATGGGTATTGACCGTCTTGCCATTTTGTTTACCGGAGCCGATACCATTCGTGATGTTATCGCTTTCCCTACTTTAAGGAAAAAAGACTGATGAAAATAACCAAAGGCATAGCATTTACCATATCGCTTATCTTGTTCGCTTTAATCGAATTATGGATAGTGATATACGATTTCACACATCCGTTCAGAGATGATTTTTCGCTTGATTCCTACCGCGTTATTGTATCGAATAGAAGTGTTGAAGTAATGCCTATGACCTTTGAAGTTCCATTCCATGAATATGTTGACAACATTGTTAATATTGTCGGAGAAGAAGTTGCCTCGGATTTAATGTCGGATATTTACACAACCGAAAAAATTCTACATCCGGATAAGTTTACTAAAAAGGAAGAAAAAACAGATGACGAGTTGGTTTTCGGACTGTTTAGATATGAAGAACCTGAAGAAGATGGACCGAAAGAAGATTTTTTACCGGTTGATGAAAATAATAAAGCAAAAATAGCTTTGATTATTGACGACATGGGAGTTACTCCTTCATACACTCAAGATATCATAAATTTAGAATCTCCGCTGAATGCCTCTTTTTTAACCTACGGCAGCGCAACGAAACAAGTTGCAAAAAAAGCGCGTAAAAAAGGCTTTGAAATAATGCTTCATGTTCCGATGATGCCGTATGTTGAAGTCAGCCTTGCACCGGTAACATTAAGTCCTGATATGAGTGATGATGAGATAAAAGAAAAATTTGAAGAAATGCTTGCTCGCTATGAAGGAATCAAGATTCGCGGCATAAACAACCACATGGGCAGCAGGTTCACGGAAGACAAGCATGCGATGAGCGTTATCATGAAAATTTTAAAAAAGAAGGATATGTTCTTTGTTGATTCCAGAACCACCCCGAAAACCGTAGGAAAAGAAGTTGCGGAAGAATATGGTGTCCCGTATATAGCCCGTGATGTATTCTTAGATAATGATGATAGCTTTGACAGCATTATGGGACAACTATTATTGGTTGAGCAAACCGCTTTAAAGAAAGGTTTCGCAGTAGCAATTGGTCACCCTAGAAAACAGACTATCAACGCCTTAAGAACATGGCTTGACCACTTAGATACCGAAAAATTCGAGCTGATTCATATTACCGATTTAATGAGAGCCTTAAATAAAATAGATCAAAACCAACCGGAAGAAGAACCGGCAGAAGAAGATGATGATGGAGAAGATTCTGAGCAATAACGATAAAAATCGTTTTACTTAAACATCCATATCTTGACTGGCTTTAACATAATTTTCAACTGTTAAGGCTGCGCGCTTAGGCATTGCGATAGTACCCGGACCGGCAATACAGCCGCCTTCACAACACATAACTTCAATCATATTGTTTTCTCCGGCACCTTTAGCGGCGAACATTTTCAACTGGCGCACCGATTCTTTGGTTAATCCGTCAATTTTAAGCGGTTTATATTCCGCCTTATCACCGATTACAAAAGCCACCGCACCGGCAACTCCGCCGGAAAGCGGATACTTACGTCCCTGCCCTGACGATTCGACGGCAAATTTATCAGATTCCATTTGCGCCACATCGATTCCGGCAGCCGCAAACATCGCCTGAACTTCCTCAAAAATCAAAACATTATCGACATTCGGATTTTTCTCGGCTTCCAAGCGTTTTGCCAAACAAGGTCCAACAAATACCGAAACATAATCCGGCAGTTCCTTTCTCACAATCTCGGCAATATAATACATAGGACTTCCGGTCGAAGAAATATAAGGCTTAATTTCCGGTATATGTTTCTCTGCCGCTTTTACCCATGCCGGACAGCAAGAGGTAGTCATAAACTTAGCACCCTCTTTTTGGCGCTCGATAAACTCGGCCGCCTCGTTTGCAGTCGTAACATCAGCGCCTTGAGCAACTTCAACCACAGCATCAAATCCGAGCTTCTTAAATGCCGATATAACCTTGCCCAAATCATTGCCGAACTGACCGACAACCGCCGGAGCCAACATAGCTACCGTTTTTTTGTTCGGATTCTTCAAAACTTTCAAAACATCAATCATCTGCGAATTATGGACAATCGCACCGAACGGGCAGGAATGAATACACTTTCCGCAAGAAATACACTTGTCAGTGTCAATATGCTCGACACCGTTTTCATCTTTAGTAATTGCCCCGACCGGACAAGCATCTTCACAAGGCACAACCGCTTTATTGATAGCTCCGTACGGACAATTTCCGTGGCACAATCCGCATTTAATACACAAATTCTGGTCGATAAGAGCTTTCTTTTCGACCGTAATAGCCTTTTTCGGACAATTTGTTTCGCACGGACGGGCAACACAAGCTCGGCACATATCGGTAACGGTGTATTGTGTTTTCATACAGGCATTGCAAGCCTCAGGCAAAACCGAAACAGTTGCCGGTTCAAGATTTTCACGGCTTAAAGCTCTTTTGGCAAATTCTGAAAGCGACTTTTCAAAATCCTCATTACAAGGTGTAAAACCCATTGCCGCCATTGCCTGAAATTTAGCAATTCGGCGGTCTTTTTCCAAGCTTCCGCGCAAAGCCTTACTACCTTCCGGCACAATTTGTTCCGGCAGTTTATCGGCATCGGCAAAATTATTTTCAATATAGCTTTTGGCAACGGCTGTTAAAACATTGAGCCTTAAAAAAGCGGCTTGATTCTTCGGGTTTAACATAAAAAACATACCTTTCGTTATGCACGGATATTATTAAAATTTGCGCGCATTATAACGAACAGTTTGCAAAAATCAAGGACTTTTTGAGCAAAAATTTCAAACTTTATGCGGCAGCTTGGCATAAATAAAATCGCTTAGTCTATTCGGTAAAATCGAAAGTCCCCAAACGGCTAAACGCATAGGCCACGGAAAAGCAATCAATCCGATATTTTTTTCCACCCGTTCAGCGATTATTTCCGCCGCTTTTTCCGCACTCATAAAAAACGGCATCGGACAGGTATTTTTATCGGTTATGCGCGATTTTACAAACCCCGGACATACCACACAAACTTTTATTCCGAAAGGCAATAAACTTCCGCGCAGAGCTTCGCCGTATGCTTTAAGGCATGCCTTGCTTGCACTGTATGAAGGACAAGCCGGTAATCCGTGATATCCGGCGATGGAAGCGGTAATTACGATGGTTTTTTCTTTATCATTACGTTTTTTAAAAATTTCCGATGCCGGTGTAACGGTATTTATTGTCCCCATAACGTTAATCTCGAAAGTATTGAAAATATTTTCCGGTGTTTCCTCTCCGGTTGACACACCGGCATTGGCAAACACGATATTCAGCGGAGCCGTCTTTTCGCTTTTTTCAATCCAAGCTTTAACTTTTTCCCGGTCTTTAACATCAAGAATTTCGGCATAAACTTTTATTCCCAGTTTTTCGCAACGCTCCTTTACGCTTTGCAATCTCTCGGCATTACGCCCGCAAATAAACAAATTTTTTGCACCGTTTTCAGCATAATAAAGCGCTAAAGCTTCGCCGATTCCCGAAGTTGCGCCCGTAATTAAAACATTCAAACCTTTATCGACCATCTCAAAATCCTTAGAGTAAAAAGTAATTATTTCTTGTAATCTCGATTAAGGCGATTTATAATCCGAAAATAATAATTTTTCAAGAGGCTTGGCATGACTGATAATGCTGATATTATAAATCATCTTCGCAATGTTAGACGCGGTGCGATGTTCATATTCGAAGCTCCTTCTGGAACGGGAAAATCAACCGTGATAAAAGAGTTAATGAAAAGCGATTCAAATTTAAAATTTTCTGTTTCGGTTACCACCCGCACTCCGCGAGAAGGAGAAAAAGACGGTGTCGATTATTTTTACATTACCGACGAACAATACGATGAATACCTGAAACAAGGTGCTTTTTATGAATATGTCGACTCACAATATGGTTCACGTTACGGCACCTTAAAATCGGAAGTTGACAGCTTTATTAACGTCGGTCAGGATGTCGTTTTCGACATGGACTGGATGGGTTTACGCCAAATGAAAGAAAAAGCACCGGACGACATTGTATCTATATATATGTTACCTCCGTCAATAAAAGAGGTGCGCCGCCGCTTAATAGACAGACAAACCGACAGCATTGAAACAATCAACAAACGGATGAATTTGCTCAGAGATAAAATGTCACACTGGAACGAATATGATTATGTGGTAGTAAATGTTGATGTTGCACAAACGGTTGAGACCATTAAAGAAATTATTTCGGCAGAAAGAATGAAACGAGTACGCCAAACCGGTTTAGCCGATTTTGTAAAAAAACTTGATGATGAGGCAAAAGGAAATGAAGCATAAACAGATATTTATTGATAAAAAGGGGCTGGTTTACGAACCTTCATCAAGTAAGGTTAAAATCAACAACCGCAATCGAACGTATGTCATTATCCGTAAAAACGATGAGCTTCTTTGTATTTATGATAAAGATTATCAAGTTTACACTCTGCCTGAAGCAAATGATATAGCCAACCTGAATTTAAAACCGAGCTCAAACTTCAAAATTTTGAGTTATATCAAAGAAAAAAATCGTTATTACAAAGAATCTCAAACATTCAATATCTATGAACTTGTTTCCGGAAAAACCGAAGGAAGCCTTTTAAGATGGTGCAAAATCAATGATATTTTACTGCACCGCATTGCTTTTGATGAAACGATGTTCAAAGGATTTAAGAATCTTTATGTCAGGGATTGATTATGAAAAAGATATATGATTCAATAGAGGAACTTGTAGGACACACACCGCTTTTGCGCCTGAACAAACTGAAAAAAGCGTGCGGATTTAAGGCTGATATCTTAGCAAAATGCGAATTTTACAATCCGATTTTTTCGGTCAAGGACCGTATAGCCCTTAATATGATAAACAAGGCTCCTTTTTCCAAAATAAACAAAGATACAATATTTATTGAGGCAACTTCAGGTAATACCGGCATTGGTTTAGCGGCATTTTGCGCCGCTAAGGGTTATAAATTGGTTATTGTTATGCCGGAAAACATGGCAAGAGAAAAAATAGCGCTTATTCGTCATTTCGGCACCGAGGTATTATTGACTCCGGCTAAAGAGGGAATGGCCGGCGCAATTAAAAAAGTCGAAATTTTGAAATCACGTTCGAATAATTTGATAGAGTTTAAACAGTTTGAAAATCCGGCAAATGTCGAAGCGCATAAATTGACAACCAGCATTGAAATTTTAGATGATACCGAAGGCGATATTGATGCGATTGTTTGCGGTGTCGGCACATCGGGAACTTTAAGCGGTATTGCTCAAACCTTAAAATCATGCAATCCAGATTTATATGTCATGGCGGTTGAACCGAAAGAAAGTCCGGTTTTAAGCGGCGGAGAAAAAGGTTCGCATAAAATCGGCGGAATCGGCGCCGGATTTATTCCTCCTCTTTATCAAAAAGAATTGGTTGATGAAGTTTTCTGTGTGCCGTCGAAAAAAGCGTTTGAAACCGCCGAATTGGTTGCCAGAACCGAAGGATTACCGATAGGCATTTCCGCCGGTGCGGCAGTAGAAGCAGCCATAAACTTAGCTAACCGCGATGAGATGAAAAATAAAAATATCGTGGTAGTTCTTCCCGACAGTGTCGAACGCTATCTGTCCGATGAATATTTCAACAAAAACGAGGTTGAAAAATGAATCCTTTTGCCATTTTAAGCCGCTACATAACAAAACAGCTTATTTCTAATTTTTTGATGGTATTTTTCGCTATTTTGAGCATTATTTTAATGTTTGAAGGAATTGAAGCTTTACGAAAAATAGCAGGACACGACGACATATCTTTATGGTTTGCGCTTCAACTTGCGATTACCCGCATGAGCAAAACCACTGAAATCGTAATACCTTTTGTAATGATGGTTGCCGCCATGATTACCTTTTGGCGTTTAAGCAAAAATAACGAGTTTGTAATCATTCGTTCCGCCGGCGTTTCGATGTTCGGATTTTTATGGCCTCTGATGATAGCGGTTTTTATCATAGGAATAATAAACGTAACCGCCTTAAACCCCATTACTTCAAAGCTTTATGAGTTGCACGAGGTTTTGGATTATCGCCTTGATGCCCATGATCCGAATGCTGTACTTTTTTCAAGCAAAGGTTTATGGATAAGAGAAGGTCTTGATGACGGACGAGTATTTTTGCTTCAAGCGAAATCTCTGCGACAGGAGGACGATGCCATTTGGATGCGGGAAGTAAGCATAACAGAGCTAAACAACGAAACACATACTTCAAAAAATTACGAAGCCTTTTTTGCGGTATTGGAGGATGATACAATCAACCTCAAAGACGTCAAAGTAATGGAAGGTGGCAGACCGGTAGAATTTCTCAGCAGCTATGAATACAAAACAAATATAAACATTCAACGCATAAAAGAAAACTTTGTCGAACCTAATGCCATTTCTTTCTGGCAACTTCCGGAAGCCATAACTTTTTATGAACATGCCGGTTTTTCAGCTATCAGGCTTCGCATGCGCTTTTTCGGGCTTTTAATTTCGCCGTTTTTACTGGTCGGAATGATGATGGTAGCGGCGATTTTCATGTTGCAAAACACCATGCGCGGTTCACACTTATTATTTAAGGTAGTCTTAGGCGTAGTTATCGGATTTCTGGTATATTTTTCATCGCAAGTGGTATATGCTTTCGGGGTAAACGGCTACATACCGGTATGGCTTGCCGTTTCCGCACCGACATTGATAATTTTACTGACCAGTTCATCAATGCTGGTAAGTGCCGACGAAGTTTGATTTAATTTTATTTACGATTTTTGTTGCGAAATAAAATTTTTTCGTGTATCAAGTCAAGCACAGTTTTGAATCAAACAAAATAATCGTTTTTAACATTGTAAATATGGAGAACTTAAAATGAAACAATTAGCAGGAGCAATTCGTATCGGTTGGGTTATTGAATATAAAGGAAAACCGTGGACAATTACCAAAGCCGTACACATCAAACCTGGAAAAGGCGGAGCTTTTATGCAGGTTGAAATGAAGGAAGTTGAAGCCGGAACCAAAACAAACGAGCGCTTCAGAACAGAAGATACGGTTGAAAAGTTGATGGTTGAAGACAAAGATTGCCAATTTTTGTTTGAAGATTCGACCGGTTTAACTTTCATGGAGAATGAAACTTTTGAGCAATTTAACATGCCGTCAGACATTTTAGGCGATTCGCGCCCGTTTTTGACCGATGGAATGCAAGTTCGGATTTCTTATATTGACGGCAAACCGATTTCGGTTGACTTGCCGCTTCAGGTTGTTTGCGAAGTTGTTGAAACCGAGCCGGTTATCAAAGGTCAGACGGTTACTTCTTCTTATAAACCGGCAATTTTAGATAACGGAGTCCGCACCACCGTTCCGACATTTATCGGTGTCGGCGACAAAATCGTGGTCGGAACCTCTGAAGCCAATTACGTTGAAAGAGCAAAATAATGGCCTACTTATCACCGGTTTTAAACGCTTTAGCCAATGCGGCAAAAAAAGCATCTGTCGGTTTATTACGAGATTTCAACGAGCTGGAACATTTGCAAAATTCTTTGCGCAATGACGGCGGTTTTGCTTTGCGCTCACGTCAAAAAAGCGAAAAAATTCTGCGAGAAGAGCTGGCAAAATTTCGCCCGAATTATGC
>ONLJ01000020.1 GCA_900318605.1 uncultured Rhodospirillaceae bacterium
CCGGAATCGTAGCGCCGGAAATGTTCGGCGCAAGATAGACGGCGGAGCCGGCCGCTTGCGGGGCTATAGTGTAACGCGCGCACATAAGCGCTTTAGAAAGCGCACCATTTCATAGTATATAACCATATGAAACAAAAACTCTTGTAATATTATAAAAATAATAATAAAATTCCTCACAAGGAGATGATATATGCTTAAAAGTATTAAATCAAAAATTATAGTTTTGACATTTGCTTTTCTATGCCTTTTGGCAATTATAATTATCGGAATAGCCTCGATTTCTTTTTATAACGGCAAGGAAATGACGGTTGCAGCCAGAGGATTAGCTGTTTCTTCATTGGTGGAAAACCTTAATAAAGAAATTATCAAACTTGAAAAAAATGCCCTTGATTTGGCTTTGATGGGTGAGGTGTACTACAAAGCCGGTAAACAGGATTATATTGCCGAAGAATTACTGACCGGTATTTTCCAAAATTATCCGGATTCATTGGGCGGTGGTATTTGGTTCGAACCTTACATTATTCAACCGAATAAAAAACGTAGCTGTATGTATGCGTTTCACGGCGAAAACAGCAAAATTAAGGTGGATAATGCTTATGAAAGCGAAGAATATAATTATTTCGGACAGAGTTGGTATATTGAAATTATGACCGAGCTGAAGAAAGGCGCAAAGCTTTTTTGGGCTAAACCTTATTACGAAAATATCGGTGCCAGAACCCTGATGACCACCGTTGGTGCCGGAATCTATATCGAAGGCAAGCTAATCGGTATGTCCACGGTAGATTGGCAAATGGATTCCATTTTAAGTGAAATCCTAAAAATTAAGCCGACTGCCGGAAGTTTTGTTCTGTTTGCCGATAAAGTGAATGATTATATTATTGCCGGAACCGAACCCGGTGCAGATGAAAACAGACTAATGGGTAAAAGTTTAAATGTGTTGCCGTGGTATTCTACCTCTCTACAGGAAGGAAAAATGTTTGAATATAACGGTAAAAAATATATCCCTTACATTAAACAGTTGGATAACGGAATGTTTCTGATTGTTAATGTTCCGATAACCGAAATGTTCCGTGAAATAGTTCATCATTTAGCCATATTGCTGTTTTTGCTGTTAATCAGTGTTTGCATAATCAGCGCAATTTTATACTTTGCATTGCAAAGAAATGTCAATAAACCGATTATGGAACTTTCGCAGATGGCACAACGTATTAGTAAAGGACACATAGATACTAAAATCCACCTAGAAGAACCTCTGGAATTGGCACGCTTAGCATCCGTCTTTAATAAAATGACGAAAGATATAAAAAAACATATAACACAATTAGCGCGTGTTTCCGGCGAAAAGGAGAGAATTGAAGCAGAACTGGCAATTGCTTATAATATTCAAAAATCGGCAATGCCGGAAGATTTTCCGAAAAACGAATATTTGGAATTGGCCGCATCAATGAATCCGGCTCGTGAAGTTGGAGGAGATTTTTACGACTTTTTCCCAATTGATGAAAATCATTTTGCTTTTGTTATGGCCGACGTTTCCGGAAAAGGTATTACAGCCGCAATGTATATGATGTCGGCAAAAACTGCCATAAAAAATATGTTACAGGCCGGATATCCCTTGGCAGAGGCAATAGAACGCGCTAACAAAACGCTTTGCGAGAACAGCGTACAAAGTATGTTTGTTACAGCTTTTGTCGGAGTATTGGACTTATTAAACGGTAAAGTATCTTATATTAATGCCGGACATTGTTTCCCTTTGCGTAAGAGTGAAACCGACTGCGATTTTGTTGAAGTTAATCGTAATTTAGTGTTGGGATTTATGCCTTCATATACATATAAAGTAGATGAATTTATATTAAACCCTAAGGATAAACTGTTTTTGTACACTGACGGTGTAACAGAAGCACAAAACAAAAAAGGTCAATTGTTCGGCGATGAGCGATTGAAAAAAGTATTAAGTCAAACAACCGGATCCGCAAAAGAATTTCTTGAGAAAATTTATCTTGAAATAAGTAAATTTGTTCAGGATGCCGAACAATTCGATGATATTACAATGATGGTTATGGAATTTAAGAAAAAAAAGAAATAAGTATTTTTTTATAGACCGGAATTGTTAAAAAAATTGTAGTGTCATAAATTAAAGCAGGTACAAAAATTAAGGCTCTTATCTGTCTTTTGCTCTTGCAGAATTTAATTACCGTAATCCTCATCCGATATTCGCTTTAGAAAAAGCACCAATACAAGAAAACCGCCTACAAATAGGCGGTTTTTCATACATTAAAAAAGGGCATAGTCATATATTGTTATGCCTTTAAATAAATATTTAAAAATCAGTTGCAATAAATTGCATAGCTCTCCGGTGCATAAATTCCCATAGTTAAACCGCCCATCAATGAATCATACAATGTCCAATGGTTTTCTATCGCGTTAATACCGGTTGTTCGGCATACGTTCAGCATATTATAATTTTTCTCTTGCCACATTCCCCAGAAGAAAAAATGGCTTCTGCCTTTATATGTAGGTTCGGTTTTTACTTCTTGTTGCGGATCAAAATTAAAACGAATGATGTGGTCACTGCTGCAAGCTGATAGCGTTAAAGCAAGTCCGATGCAAATTAAAATTTTTCTCATGTGCAGTCCTCTTATGAAATATCAAGTACTGAGATGTTTATTTTTTATAACTTTTATAACTCTATAGCAAATAGGATTGAATGTCAACTCTAAAAGCAATCTTCTTCTTAGGTAATCAAAATCTGAAATAAATAAAAGGATTATAGGTAGATGCAGCGATTGATGAAGCTGACAATAAGAAAATAATTATCAACCATAGATTTAATAGAAAATGGACAATTTTGTTTTTAGGTTGCAATATACAATTTCTGAAAATTGGCATTGCACAAAGCGTAGCCACAACAAATACAAATATTTCTATATTGCCGATGTAATAATTCAAATCATAAAGAGGATCAACACCTCTTAATAGTCCAAACATATTCTTAATATAATCAAAAGCATAAGTTATAGTTTCCGAACGAAACATTACCCAACCGATTACTACAATAAATAAAGCATAAATATGCTGTATCGGGGCAACTTTTTTGCTTTCAACTTTATGCCATCCGGTTAATTTTTCAAATATGTTAAACAATCCGTGCCATAATCCCCAAATAACGAAGTTCCAACTCGCACCATGCCAAATACCAGTGGCTAAAAATACGATAAAAAGATTAAAATAAGTTCTCATCATTCCTTTTCGATTACCGCCTAACGGAATATAAAGGTAATTCTTAAACCATGAAGAGAGTGAAATATGCCATCTTCGCCAAAACTCCGTAATGGATTTTGAAATATACGGATAATTGAAGTTTTCCAAAAACCTAAATCCGAAAATCGAGCCTAAACCAATAGCCATATCCGAATAGCCGGAAAAATCGTAAAACAATTGAAAGCTATAAGCAATGGCTCCTATCCAGGCAATAAACGGAGAAAATGAAGTAACCGGAGTATCAAAAATTGCATCGGCAACGGCACCCATTGTGTTGGCAATAAGAACTTTTTTGGATAAACCAACTATAAAGCGTTTTATTCCATAGGTGATTTTATCAAAATTTTCTGTTCGATCTTCAATTTGATTTGCTACATCGGAATATTGTACAATCGGTCCGGCAATCAGTTGAGGAAACAAACAGATGTAGAGCGCAAGCTTTGTAATGTCTTTTTGAACTTTGACGGTACCGCGATATACATCCACCAGATATGACATCGCCTGAAAAGTATAAAAAGATATACCAATAGGCATAATAACCTGAATTACATTAAAATCAGCGGTAAATAAGCTATTTATATTATCAATGATGAAATTAAAATATTTAAAATAAATCAAAAAGCTTAAATCCATCAAAACTGTAAGAGCTAAAATACGTTTTTTATATTTTGAAAATCTATCCAAGCATATTGCACCGATATAATTGATTGTAATTGTTGCTAGCATAATAACCACGTATCGTGGTTCACCCCAAGCATAAAATAGAATACTGGCCAGCAACAATAAGTAATTTTTGTATTTTGTTTGCGGAAAAAACTTGCAGATCACCAAATACAGAGCGCAAAGTATTGGTAGGAATAAAAAGATAAACGTCATAGAAGAAAACAGCATTTCAGTTCTCCGGAAATTTTAATGAAATCAATGAAGGTATAAATCGCTCTACTGTCTCCAAAATAATAATATCGACATTATTTTTATTGATATATTCCAAATCTTTCTCGTTAAGAGTATATCTCCACTTATATTGCACAAAAGAAAAAGTGTTACTGAAGTATCTGGTCAAAGCATTACTGAACGAATCTCGAAAAACTATCATTTTTAATGGCTTAGATGTATTCTTACAGGTAATACCTTTCTTGGGATCTTTTTCTTTATCAAAATATTCACAAACAGCTTCATCAACAATTTTTGGCCTCAGATATACAGACTGATCTTTAGAAATCGAAAAATCTATCATTTGAGATAAATCTCCCGTTTCATGCAAAACCTTTTCATATTCGACCGGATTTATAATTTCGACATCTATATAATCTTTTTTTATGACATTCATAAGTTCTTTATATGCTATATATGATCCGAAATCATTCCAATGAGTGTCTTGTTTATAATACAAAAGACCATTTCCTTTATTATCTAAAAGCTGTTGGTATGGATAAACAACTTTCACTGTAGTGTTTTCTTTAAGATATTTAATCAACTTTTGCGTTCGACTCTCTGTATCCGGATGAATTTTTCTTAAAGATCTGATGTGTTCGCCATATATTTTATTCTTATCCGGCGCAATCAGATAGTAGAATGATTTACCTCTTTTTCTCGCCCATTTATCAATGTCAGAGAGGTATTTTGAGATAATTTTTAATTCTTCATCAGAAAAAAATGTTTTGTTTTGAAAGTTATCTAATGAATTATCATCTTTATAAAACAGCCAACCGTCATGACCATAAAATACTTTTTCATTTGGTGATCCATCATCAAAAAGATTCTTGAATTTAGTATTAAAGCGTATTAGTTTTTTTCGCCCATTAAACCTGTCATTAAACCAACTGTCAAATTCTGATGTGAAGTTATCATTAAAATGACTTTTTATAAAAAAATGAGGATATTTTGCTAAAACTCGGTTTTCTGTTCTTGAGATATCTTTGTTGGAAATATTACTCATCGGAATAAATAACAAAACAAAAAACATACCCACAAAAATTTTATCAATTATTCTTGGGGTAGATTTTAAAAATAATCTCAGTTTATCTGTTTTCATAATGCGAAAATGTATACTACTATATTCTAAAAGGCAAGTTAAAATTATAACCATGTTTACAACCTTTAATTTTTTTGGTGGTGGGGGAGGGGGTGAATATTTAGTTTGAAATCGTAAACTGAAATTGCTCAAGATGAACTAAAGATGTCTTAATATGTTGAATATAATAAACTCAATAAAAATTTTCAAAATAAATTTAGTATTTTTCATTTATTCCTCTCACTCTGAATTGGTTATATCCATCTTTTGCATCCTTGTATATCACATTTTTTGCATTTTGTCTTCCTGTTTCATTATAAAATAGAACGGTCGACCTGATAAAGACTTTATTATAGAAATATCTTATAATGTAAAAACATCCCCTCAAAAGATTTTTCTTTCAAAGGGGATGCTTTTTTTAAGTGTGTCACAGAAAGCAATATTTACTTGATACGTTTAGTGAATATTCTTTTTATTTTCAATATCTTCTGTCACTTTTTGTTTTGCAGCTAATACACTGTTTATATAGTGTTGATAAATTTCCGGATATTTCTCTGCAACGATTGGCATCTGTTCGGCAAACGCATTAACATAGCGGAATCGATTGCCGCTTTTCATCATTTTTAAAGCCGCATCAACACGTTCCTTCTGTGGATTGTTTTCAACTCTCATATTGTCACCAATCATCATTTTTTGACGTGTTTCATTATTATAAACCGGCCAAGCATATTTTTCGGTAGACGGATTGCCGGTTTTTGCAAAATTAGCAATCATTTTTTGAAAATCCAAGGCCAAATCCACTTCTTCTTTAGTGCCTTTCACATCAACACCGTCAAATGTTCCGAACATATAGAAACA
>ONLJ01000040.1 GCA_900318605.1 uncultured Rhodospirillaceae bacterium
ACGGAGTTGATCAGGTTACAGGAAGTATGTACTATTTCAAAATGCTTGCTGAGGAGCGTGGAATAAAACTCACAAAAGAAAATTTGCGTTATTGCGGTCAATTTGTGGTGTTTTTTAAAGGTGTTGAAGACTGGTTTGACCGGATCAAAAAATTTGGTAATTATTTGGATCTGGATATTGAACATTATATTATTTCTTCAGGATATGAAGAAATAATAGAAGGTTGCTCTATCAGGAAATATTTCAAAGATGTTTATGGTTGTGCTTATGCTTATGGCGATGATGGGTTGCCGATATGGCCGGCACGGGTGGTTAATTATTCAGGTAAAGTTCAATATTTATCAAAAATCAATAAAGGATTGGGAAAATTTGAGGATAAGGCGGTTAATGAATATATTCCTGATGATAAGCGTCGTATTCCGTATTCGCGCATAATTTATTTTGGCGACGGTATGACCGATATTCCGTCGATGAAAATGGTCAGAAATCACAATGGTACGGCTATTGCTGTTTATAAACCATATTCACATATGAAGGAAAAAGCTATTAAACTTTTAAAAGATAAACGAGTTAATTTTGCTCTTTCGGCAGATTATCGTGAAGGCAAGGATATTGATGCGGTGGTAAAAACCGTCTTGATTAAAATAGGTATTGATCGCGATTTGGAAATTTTGCACAAACGCGAAGATAAGAAAAAACTTAAAATTTAGTCGAATTATTGATGTCGGCAATTAGCATTTTTAACTAATATATCACATAAATCGGCAAAAGAAATGCCTGCATATTTTGCTTGTTCCGGCACCAATGAAAGAGAGGTCATTCCCGGTGCGGTGTTGATTTCCAAGAATACAACGCCATCGTCTTCATTGTAACGGAAATCACAACGTGAAATTGTGTTGCAATCTAGGGCTTTGTGCATTTTTTCGGCATATTTTAAGCAAGTTTTGCTGATTGCTTCCGGAATTTCTGCCGGCAAAACGTGTTCGGTGTAACCGGAAGTATATTTTGCTTTATAATCATAGAATGAAGTTTTCGGTTTTAATTCGGTAACGACATAAGATTTTCCGTTTAAGCACATTGTTGTTAATTCACGCCCTTTAATAAAGCGTTCAATTAAAATTTCGGTGTTCAAATCGGAGTATGATACATTTTCCAAATCAGAAGGATTATTTATGATATAAACCCCGACACTGGAACCGTCGGCAACCGGTTTGATGACATAAGGGAAGGGAATTGAGGTGCCGTTTTGCAAAAATTTCGCATAAGTTGTCGCTTCGCCTTGAGCAATTTTGACACCGTTTTGGGTGGCAATGAGCTTACAAAGATGTTTGTTCATTCCCAAAACGGAAGCCTTTAATCCGGAATGAGTATAAGGTATTTGTAACATATCCAGAAAACCTTGTAATTCTCCATCTTCTCCCCAGTTGCCGTACAAACCGTTAAAAACAACATCAGGTTTTTCGGCTTTTATAACTTTAAGAAGTTGCCAAACATCTTGCAAATCATGCTCTATAACTTCATAACCTTTATTCTTTAAGGCAGAAGATATATCATCTTTTGAAGAAATACTTACTTCTCGTTCGGCTGAGAATCCGCCGTATAATAACAAAACTTTGCTCATTTTTGTATTTTTTCCTTTATTATAAAAAAAGTTTCTGTTATGTTAGGAAAAATTGTTTAAGGAATAGCTAAAATATGCGGGTACTTTTGCTTCTTACGGCCTTTATTTTCGGTTTTATTCATAATGCCGGAGCCGTCAGTGTTTTACATCAAATGAAAACCGAAATCGGTATTTTTGATGCTTGTGAGCAGACTTTTGAATATTCGTTTTTTAATAACAAAGATTATGATGTTAAAACCACGCTGAAGACTACCGGAACATTCGGGACGGTTTATCCTTTTAAGGCAACATATCATGCCGTCGGAACTTATGATAAGAAGCGCTTTTATCCGCAAGATTATTTTTACGAAACCAAGTCGTTTAATCATCGTACCAAAGAAATTGTTTATGAAAACGGAATACCGGTTTATCGAATCAGCAGTAAAAACGATGTTAAAAGAAAAGATGAAATAGAGGTTGATGCGAAATATGAAACTTCAAACGATTTGCTTTCGACTTTCGGGGAATTTGCCCGTCAGATTGTTGAAGGTAAAAAATGCGATTTTAATGCCTATTCGTTTAACGGTAAAAGATATACGAAAGTTACCGGCGAATATGTGGGAAAAGAAAAGCTCAAAACGCCTTATTTCAAAGGCAGAGCGATGAAATGTAAAATGAATCTGGAAGTCTTGGATGATGCCGATGCCGGATTTTTTCTCAAAAAAGACGAGCCGATTTATTTTTGGATATTGGAAGATGAAAAAACTAATCTTCCGTTTGTGGCCAAGATTTTTGTGAAATCAACTCCGATGGGAGAGTTGGAATCTTTAACAACCAAAATAGAGGTGAAAAATGCTCAGTAAAGCGGAATTGCTGCTTCCGGCAGGTTCTTTGGTTAAACTTAAAACCGCTGTTTTATACGGTGCCGATGCGGTTTATGCCGGAACGCCGGATATGAGTTTGCGTACGCAGTCAAAATTCTCACTCGAGGATTTGAAAGAGGGAATTGACTTTGTACATTCAAAAGGCAAAAAAATTTATCTTACCCTTAATTTATATATCCATAACGAGGAGGCGGAAAAATTGCCGCAGTTTGTCGCAACTTTGCGTGAATTGAAACCGGACGGAGTTTTGATTGCCGATCCGGGAGTGTTTTACTATCTTAAAGAACACGCACCTGAGTTGAGGCGTTTTGTTTCTACTCAGGCCAATATCTGTTCGGCTCAGACCGTTAAATTCTGGCAGTCGATGGGTGCAAGCCTGTGTGTCTTGGGGCGTGAAGTTACTTTTGCGGAAATGGAACAGATAAGAGCGCAATGTCCGGATATTCTGCTTGAATGTTTTGTTCACGGAGCAATGTGCATGTCATATTCCGGTCGCTGTCTTATTTCCAATTTTTTGGCGGACAGAAGCGCAAATAAGGGAAAATGTGCGCACTGTTGCCGTTGGCACTATAAGATGCACCTGCGCCTTAAAGACGGGACAATCAAAGAAATTGAAATAAATAAGGATAATGCCGAAGCGTTTGAATTTTTGCTTGAAGAAGATTTTCGTCCGGGCGAATATTATGAGGTGGTCGAAGATGAACACGGCGGATATTTGCTAAACTCCAAGGATATGTGTTTGATGCCGCGTTTGAATGATTTGCTCAGAATCGGTATGGATTCGCTTAAAATAGAAGGGCGCAACAAAACCGAATATTATGCCGGTACGGTGGCCAGAGCTTATCGCAAGGCGATTGATGACTATTATCAAAATCAGAATAGTTGGGATTATACGAAATATATTGATGAGCTTTATGCTTTGCAAAATCGTGGTTATTGTTTAGGATTTCACGACGGGAAACTTACCAATATCAGCCAGAATTATGAATATACCAGAACGCTTGGCGAGTGGCTTTTTGCCGGTTCAATCGTTGAGTGGCAAGGTAATGATGCGATTTTTGAAATCAGAAATTATATCAATTCCGGCGAACCGATAGATTTTCTTATTCCGAACGGACTTGAAAACGAGAGGTTGATTTTAAGTGAATTTGAAGATGCTCAAACCGGAGAAATCACACCGCGGGTTTCGGCAGGCGAAGGTAAAAAGATCAGAATCCGTCCGCAAAGTTGGAGCAAACCGATAAATAAAATAAAAGAACTTCTGCCGCAATATGTGATTGCCCGTAAGTACCAGGAATTAAAAGGCGAAAATAAAGAATTTTATACTCATAAAAGAGATGAATTCGAGCGGTTGATTGAAGGTTGTCCGATGGAGAAATAAAAATATGATAAAAAATCCGGTTATAGTGATTACCGGCCCTACGGCGTGCGGAAAATCAAGGTTGGCAATCGATGTGGCAAAAGAAATCAACGGAGTGATAATCAACTGCGATTCCATGCAGGTTTATAAAGGAATACCGATAATATCCGCAGCTCCGTCCGAAGAAGATAAAAAGGAAGTCGAACATCGTTTGTTTGAGATTTATGATTGTGATAAACGCGGAAACGTGGTCGAGTGGGTTGATGCCTGTGCATGGGAAATCAGGTCAGTTTGGCAAGAAAATCGTATCCCTGTTGTGGTCGGAGGAACCGGAATGTATGTTGATGCCTTGCTTAACGGTATTACTCCGATACCGCCGGTACTTCCTAAAATACGTCAGCAGGTTAAAGATTTATGTAGTGAGAAAGGTTTGCCTGCTGTCTATGAATATCTTAAAACTATTGATAGTTTCAGCGCTCAACGGCTTGCTCCCAATGATAAAAGTCGGATTTTGCGTGCGGTCGAGATTTATGAAGCTACGGGAAAAAGAATGTCTGACTGGTTTAAGGTTCCGCAAATAAAAAAATTACCCGAAGCCGGTTTTGTGGTGGTTAAATTATTCCCGACGATGCCGGAGATTGAAGCCAGATGTAGGGAGCGTTTGGATAAAATGGTTAATGAATTGGGTGTTTTAAAGGAAATAGCCGACTTGATGGAGCTTAATCTTTCGAATGATATGCCGGTTATGAAAGCTCTCGGTGTGCAGGATTTAGGTAAGTTCATTAAGGGTGAAAAAAACTTGAAAGAAGCTTTAAAACTTGCGAAAATGCATACCCGACAATATGCTAAAAGACAACGTACATGGCTAAACGGCAAACTAAAAGCCGATATTGAATTTAATTCGGTATATGATGGTCAGCGCGAATATGTACGTCAGATTCTAAATTATGTCGGTTTTAAATAAAGTTTGTGAAAAAACAGATTAAAACTTGAATGTTATTTTCTTAAGATATAAAAGAGTTAATAATATCTTAATTTTGGAGAAACTTATATGTTTGGAAGATTGTTGAATATGTTTGCTGCCGATATGGCAATAGACCTCGGTACAGCCAATACTCTGGTGTATGTCCGCGGTAAGGGAATCGTTTTGAACGAACCTTCAGTTGTGGCGATAGAAGAGTATAAAGGTCGTAAACAGGTTTTGGCTGTCGGAAATGAGGCAAAACAAATGCTCGGACGTACCCCGGGGAATATTCAGGCGATTCGTCCGCTTAAAGACGGTGTGATTGCCGATTTTGAAATTGCCGAGGAGATGATAAAATTTTTTATCAGCAAGGTGCATAATCGCCGTACTTTTGTTACCACACTGATTGTTATTTGCGTACCGTCGGGTTCGACGGCAGTTGAGCGCAAAGCTATTCAGGAATCGGCGGAATATGCCGGAGCTCGTAAAGTTCTGTTGATTGAAGAACCGATGGCGGCGGCAATCGGAGCAGGTCTTCCGGTAACCGAAGCGGCCGGCAGTATGGTGGTTGATATCGGTGGCGGTACGACCGAAGTTGCGGTTCTCTCGCTGGGCGGTATTGTTTATGCCCGTTCAATCAGAACCGGCGGTGATAAAATGGATAGTGCCATCGTGAACTATATTCGCCGTAATCGTAATTTGCTCGTGGGCGAAAGCAGTGCCGAAAAAATTAAAAAGGAAATCGGTTCGGCTTGTCTGACAGAGGAAGGCGACGGGCGCAAGGTTGAAATTAAGGGCCGTGATTTGGTTAATGGTGTTCCGAAGGAAATTGAAGTTACCGAACGTCAGATTGCCGAGAGTTTGGCTGAGCCTGTATCCGAGATTGTTGAGGCAGTTAAAGTTGCTTTAGAAAATACCGCACCTGAGTTGGCTGCCGATATTGTTGATAAAGGTATTGTTTTGACTGGCGGCGGTGCGCTCTTGAAAAATTTGGATTTGGTTATCCGTAAGGCTACCGGACTTCCGGTGGTAATCGCCGAAGAACCGTTGGCTTGCGTTGCTAAAGGTTGCGGTATGGCTTTGGATCAGGTTAATCGTTTGAAAAGCGCTTTATCAAGCATCGGTTAATCTCATTGCAAATTAAAAAAGGATAAGACCGGATGAATTTTAATTTTCTGCTTTTAATTAAGTTTAAATCTTTGGGCAGAATCTTAATGCGGTTCATCATTCTCATCCTTTTTTTTATAACGATTATGTTCATATTGGCAACAAAATCGAACAATGCAACGGTTGCCAAAGTCAGTCAGGCAGGGCTTCAGGCAGTTGGTCCGATTATGTATGTTTTGGAAACTCCCGCCAGAATAATTCACAAGGTTTATACATACATTTATGATTTGAGCAGAGTTTATGCCGATAACAGAGCATTAAAGGAAGAAAATAAGCAGATGCTTTATTTGCAAAACAAAGTGCATACCTTGGAAGTTGAAAATAAATTACTCTCTAAGCTTTTGAACTATTTGCCGCCTCCCGAAGCGACTTATGTCAGTGCCAAAATCATAGCCGAAACCGGTGATGATTTTACTCATGCGATGATTATTTATATCGGAGATGCAAACGTTAAAAAAGGTCAGGTGGTTTTGGCTTCCGAAAGTGTTATCGGCAGGATAGATCAGGTCGGGGGAAAGTATGCCAAAGTTATTTTATTAAATGATATCGGCTCAAAAATTCCGGTGTTGATTGAAAGAACAAGGGCGCGCGGGATTTTGAGCGGAAATAATACGGCTTTTCCCAAGTTGATTTTTACCAAATCCACAGAAGATATTCAAGAGGGAGATTTGGTGGTAACTTCCGGTATCGGCGGAATTTTTCCGGCCGGATTGCCAATCGGTTTTATCAATTCAATCCGTGGGAATGAAATTGAAGTTGAAACTATTTCCGATTTGGACAGGGTTGAATATGTGAGAGTTGTCGATTACGGACTTCCTTCCGAGAATGAAGATATTTCAGAAGTGTTGCAAGAGAATCAAAATGAATGACAGCTTTCATGAAATTGCTTTTTTGTTTTTGAAACATCGGATTCCGTTGTTTTTGTCTTTGATTTTGGTAATTTTGTTTGCAATGCCTCTAAATGTGGCTGTTCTGAACGGCTTCAGACCTCAAGTTAGTTTCATCTGTCTTTATTATTGGGTGGAAAAAAAACCATATATGTTTGGATTGATTTCGGCATTTTTGTTGGGTTTGACTGTTGATATCTGCAGTGCGGCTCCTTTGGGATTAAACTGTCTGCTGATGATGATTTATTGGTTGATAGGTGTGAAGGTTTTTCACTACATAACGCCGATTTCTTTTGTTATGGATTGGTTTATGTTTGCCGTTGCTTGTATATCATTTATTTTAAGTAAATGGCTGATATTTATGGTTTATTACGGGGCATACTTACCGATTTTTGATGTCGGTTTCAGTGTTTTCTCGACTGTTATGTTGTATCCTTTGATTGCCTATCTCAACAGTCGGGTACAGGATAATTTATTGCCGCAAGAGAGGATAAATGAATAGAAATACCGAAAAATCCCGCTTGCTGATGAAACGAACGGCAATAATTGTCGTCTTCAATATTTTGGCATTTGTTGTTTTGGTATTCAGGCTTTATTATCTTCAGGTCTATGAGGCGAGCAAGTATCGGACTATGTCTGATGAAAATCGCATATCGACACGTTTTATGCTTTCTCCGCGCGGTACGATTTATGATCGTAATGGAGAAATAATTGCAAAAAACGAGCAGGATTTTCAGGCAATTTTGCTTGTCGAACAAACACCTGATATCAATGGAACTATTGAGAATTTCGGCAAAATAATCGAATTGACCGATGATGATAAAGAAAAAATCGAGCAAGCCGTAAAAAAACATCGGCGCTTTATTCCGATTAAACTTAAAAGTAATTTGTCTTGGGATGATGTATCAAAACTTATGCTCCATACTCCGGATTTATCGGGAGTTGAAATAGATGAAGGATTGAGTCGGATTTACCCTTATTCAGAAATTTATGCCCATGTTTTGGGATATGTCGGTCCGGTTTCTGAACAGGATAAAAACGGGAATCCGCTCTATATGGTGCCGGGATTTAAAATCGGAAAATCAGGATTGGAGAAATACTTTGATGAGCGTTTGCGAGGTCAAAGCGGTACAATTAAATTGGAAGTTAATGCCTATGGGCGTGTAATGAAAGAAATTGAGCGAGATTCCGGTGTTCAGGGCGAAAGTATTACCACAACGCTTGATACCAGATTACAAAAGGCAGCATTTGAAGCATTCGGCGATAACAGCGGAGCAGCTGTGGTTTTAGATGTTAATACCGGCGAGATTCTGGCGCTTGTTTCCACTCCTTCATTTGATCCTAATCTGTTTACAAACGGCATAAGTTATAAAAATTGGAACGAACTTTTGAATAATGAACGGACACCTTTGATAAATAAGGCTGTTTCGGGACAGTATTCTCCGGGGTCAACGTTTAAAATCGTGGTAGCATTGGCAGCACTCGAAGCCGGTGTAATCAATGCCGAAACGCGTTTTTATTGCAACGGAAGCATGAAAATCGGCGATACCAAATTTCACTGTTGGAAACATTCCGGACATGGCGCATTAAATGTGGTTGAAGCACTGAAATATTCTTGCGATATTTTCTTTTATGAGGCAGCTATGCGGCTCGGTATTGATAAGATTCAAAGTATGGCAATTAAGCTCGGTATGAATGCACCGTTAAATGTCGGATTGGATAATGAAAAAAGCGGTAATATTCCGAATAAAGCGTGGAAACAAACCAGATACGGAACTAATTGGACACAGGGAGATTCGGCAAATTCCGGAATCGGGCAGGGCTATGTTTTGGTTACTCCTTTACAACTCGCGACTATGTTGGCGCGTGTTGTAAATGGTGGATACGCTGTTAAGCCGACGTTCATTAAACCTTCTCAGTATGAAATTGATAATATTCCGCGCCTTGATATTTCAACTCGCAGTATAGAGCTTGTTAAACAGGGAATGTTTGAGGTTGTAAACGGAGTAGGGGGAACTGCCGGCCGTGCGAAATTTAATATCAACGGTATCAGAATGGGCGGAAAAACCGGCACAACACAGGTTCGGAGAATTTCGCTTAAAGAGCGCGCCGGAGGGATTATCAGCGATTCAAGGTTGCCGTGGAATTTGAGAAATCATGCACTTTTTGTCGGGTTTGCTCCGGTTGACAATCCGAAATATGCTGTAGCGGTAGTTGTTGAACATGGCTCATCTGGTTCCGGTGTGGCGGCGCCGATTGCAAGCAAGATTTTACAAACCGCAATACGTTTGGATATAAGGTAGGAAAATATGCTCAATTTTGTAGAAAAAAATCATCGCCAAAGTTTGAAAGACAGGATTTTCAATCTGAATTTTCTTTATATTTTGCTTATTTGTGCATTGGCTTTAATCGGCACGATGACTTTGTATTCCGCCGGAAACGGCAGTTGGAATCCGTGGGCATGGAAACATTTGAGCCGTTTTGGTTTGGCCTTTGTAATAATGTTATCATTGGCACTTATAAATATGCGTTTTTATTATAAATATGCTTATCTTTTTTATTTTGCCGTCTTATTGATGTTGATTGCGGTTGAACTTACCGGTCACATAGGAATGGGTGCGCAACGTTGGGTTGATATCGGATTTTTCAAGATTCAGCCGTCGGAATTGATGAAAATAGGGTTGGTTTTATGTTTGGCACGTTATTTTGATGCGACTACTATGCAGGGAATAAAATCATTTCGAGGATTGATTATTCCGGCGATAATGGTATTTGTTCCGGTTCTGTTGATTGTTTTACAACCTGATTTGGGAACCGGTTTAATGCTTATTTTTACTGCAGGAATTATGTTATTTGCCGTCGGAGTACAATGGTGGAAATTTGCACTCGGAATTGCTGCAATCGGAGGATTATTGCCGATTATTTGGAACTTTTTACATGACTATCAAAAAGAACGGGTTTTAACATTTTTAAATCCAGAACGCGATCCGCTTGGTGCCGGATATCACATTATTCAATCGAAAATAGCTTTTGGTTCCGGAGGTATTTTGGGTAAAGGTTTTCTGCACGGAACACAAACACACTTAAACTTTTTGCCGGAAAAACATACCGACTTTATCTTCACAATGTTTTCGGAAGAGTTCGGAATGTTTGGCAGTGTGATTTTGCTTATGTTGAATTTATTTATCATCATAATGGGATATGTTTTTGCTTTTTATTCCAAAAATTACTTTGCTAAACTGGTAATTATCGGGCTTAACACAAATTATTTCTTATATGTGTTTATCAATACGGCGATGGTTATGGGATTGTTGCCGGTTGTCGGTATTCCGCTTCCGCTTATTTCATACGGCGGAACGGTTATGATTTCGGTAATGGCAAGCTTTGGTGTCATACTGTGTATGTATGCCAACCGCAACAATAATGCCGAATTGGATGACTAAATTGTTCTTTCGCCTTTTACCAAAGTGCTTGGAATATTCTGGATTCTCTGTTTGGATGACAGGTTATCCGGAGTATGTTCCAACATCTCACGCTTTGCCCGTGATATACTACGGCTGGCAATGTGCGATTGAATGGCCTGAGATTGCTCCTCGGTCAGCTTGATATTTGAAAGAATCGTCTGGGAAAGCGCATCTAAAACCTCGCCGTCAAAACGAGATAAACGTCTTTGAACTCGTTCATCAGAGAGATAATTCAGCAAGGCTTCATGTCTGCCGGAAGCATCAATTCTGCCCATTAACTCACGAGTTGTATCAGTAAGTTCCTCAGCTGAAATTTGTCCGCGATTATACTTGGCAAAGATGTGAACAAGCAATCTTTCCGGATTGTTTTCTGCCCAATCTTTTCTGATGATATCACGGGTTTTCTCACGGCTTTTGAGCCAGATATCACGCTCTTCATCAGAGAGAAGATTTTTCAATGCTTTGTCACGTAAATTTTCACGCACCAATCCTTCACGGGCAAGTTCCATTGCTGCCGGTATGCTGTATCCGGCTTCAACGGCAATCGTATAAACTGCGGTTGCTTTAAGCGCTTCTTGGGATACTTGTGTATCATTATCTTTATTAAATATGTCATCCTGTTCTTTGATTCTGAACGGATCAAGCTGTAATTTGCGCAAGTTTCCTTGCGAAGCGGCATACATAATTTCCTCCGGCGGGTTGCCGTTCCAATGGAGAAGAACATCATAAGGTACCTGTTTCCAAATATCAAATTCACTCGCGTGACGATTAACAATACTTGTCTTTACATCCTCAGGAGTCTTATCATCGGTAAATTTCAGGTAATCATCAGGATATTTGCTTTTTAGGTAATAATAAAAGGCAAAACCCTCATCAAAGTTGCTCATTATTCCCTCCCTTGATTTTGAATTTTTTTCTGGAAAAACTTACCGTTGTTGTGTATTTTCGGTATTCTGACATTACGGACTTCACATACCGGAGCATTCGTTATTTTATTGCCATCGCTACCTTTATCTGCATTGACGGCAATTTTATCATCATTACCTTTTAAGGCTTTGAGCATATTTTTGCGCTCAAATACATGATTGATGCGATGATCTTTAAGCGGGGTGTAAAGATCCTCACCCGCAGGTCGTTTTTCAACATCATTCTTTTCCGATGGATTATTGTTTTCCGCTATTTTTTCTGTTTTTTCTTCATCTTTGGGTTGATTTTTTTCTTCCGGTTTATTTTGCAAAGCGGCTAAAACTATTGCCTTCTGTTCTTCGGAGATTCCGCTTTTTTGCAATGTCGCTTCATCAAGCTCAAGACCTTCGGCACCGTTAACTTTATGTCCGTTCAAAATAGCGGCGATAAACAAATTGGTCTTAAATTCTTTAGAAGCCTCAGCCGGAATTCTTACTGCTTTGCCGGCATTTGACGGTTCTTTCATTATGGTGTCAAAAACTTTATAAGAGGAATCTTTGGTAACGGAAACATCATTAGGCGAGGTATATGTAACGGTTCCGTTATCAACTTCGGCGGTAAACGTTCCGGCGGTTTTATCACCGACAAATTCTTTGATGTCGGTATTTCCGGCATCTCTCATCGCGGTATAATCGGCGATTTTCTCGTCAATCCAGTGGATGTCTTCATTTTTATGCGTTTCCTGTTTAGCCGTACCTTCATGGAAACGAAGTTCTTCATTCTCTTCTACAGGTAAAGCCGGAACGTCATAACCATCATCACGTAAGGAATATTTCCTCGATTCCATGTTTTTGCGTTCATCTTCATTCGTAGGGCTATATGTATAGACAAGCATTTCCATATTTTTATCTATAATATCATTACCGCGAATTGTAACACCCTTATCTTCAAGAGCCTTAATAAGACTTGTTTCATCTTTATAGTCCTTATAGTCTATTTTAGCGTATAAACAAGCCCATTTCTGGATACCGCTCGGCATAAATGTCTCTACATGACGATTATCATCTTTTTCCATCTTCTCATCTCCTTTTCCTTTATTAAGCTCTTTTGTTTCTTCAATAAGTGCGCCGATTTTGCTTAAATCATTTGTGGAATTATTTTTCTTTTTCTCGATATTTTTCTTTTCGGCTGGCGTTTCTTCAGAAGAAACAGCCGGTTTATCAGCTTTTTTTCTGAACTTTGCATATCGATTATTAAAATCATTTATCGGGTCCACCGGTTTTGCATCGACTGTCATTTTCTTTTCCTCCGAAATATTACTTTAATCTGATAATACCATACAAAAATCATTTTGTCCAGTATTTTGTGCGTATTTTTTATCAAAAAAATCAGAAGTTGAAATCAGGACCGCGATAATCGTCAATCGCTTGCATTAAATCGGTTTGAGCGCTCTGAAAATCAGCCAAAGCTTTAGAATATAGTTTTGCCAAGTGTCCTTTTTTTATTGATATTTTTTGGCTTCGCTCACAAATTTCTTTGATTTTTTTCATTTCTTCCTGAGGAGCGACCGATGGTAAAGGCTGATTTTTTGGTAACGGATTATCGGTTGCATAAAAAATTTCCAGACTCGCGCGAATCGCGTTCAGATAGCAGATTAGGGCAAATTTTTCGTAAAGATTCTGTGCTGAACGTTTGATTTTTATCAAATCGTGAAAATTCGGGGAAAGACAACTATTTCGGAAATAGCGCAGTTCGTCCGGAAAATTTTTGTTGTTTTGCACCAATAGTAAAGCCAATTTTAAGGCTTCGGGATTGTTTCGCATGGTTAATAATTTTCCGCTTAAATAAAGCAAGGCATCATTATAAAATGCGTGATATATTTTTCCCTGTTTTCCGAAAATTTTGAGCGGAGTACGAAAGATTCCGTTATCGGTAAAATCCGTGGAAATCGAGCGCTTATCAATCAGAGTTTCAATAATTTCGGTCAGCCGCTTTTTGAGAATCGATTTGTTTTGAGTATAAAATAAATCAAGGATGTGGAATTTGTTTGTTATCTTCTTGTAATAAAAAGAAAAATCCATAATTTTAATCAGTTCGTCAGCTTTCGGATTTTCATTAAAACACTGCTTGTTTTTTTTTATCAGATTTTGATAATCTTGAGCGATTTTATCAAATTTTTGCTGAAAGTCCGAAGGAATAATCGTTGCCAATAAACACTTGATTTGCGCCGATTGCCGGCTTAAAGAGTGTAGTCCAAGCTCAATGCGTAAATTATTTGCTTTGGGAAAATCGTCGGGGATTATGATGTTTTCGGAAAAATAGTGGTTGAAAGTATCAATTTCCGAGCTTAATTGTTTGTTGTGTTTAATATCATGCTTAAATTTATCGCTAAGCTCTTTAAGAGTATGATTTTTCAGCAAAAAAGGAGAAAAATCACATCCGTCACGATCAGTGAAAATATAACCGGATTCCGAATTGCGGCAACACAAAATATAGTCTTTGAATAAGGTAGTTTTCGGTTTATTCAAGGCTTTGGTAAACGATGAGAGCAAAAAATCAGTCTTTTTCATTTTGTTCCCCGATAATATCTTTTATCGGTAATGATAAGAAATAAGCGTTAAAAAATCATAAATCATCAAAAGAATAACCGCTGCGCAAAATTTTTTCGGCCTCAGCGGTATATTTGCCGGCGTCATCATGCACAAAAAACGGTCGGCGGATAGAACAAGGCGCTTTTGAATCTTTTTGAAGCGAAACAATTATGCGTTTAGACGGTTGATTTTTTTTGCTGTATATCGGCAAAATTGTGATGTTTCCTGCTTTGTTTTGAACAATAGAACAAATTTTAGGTAAGGCTTCCACTCGGTTAATCATATAAATTTCTCCGAACGGTTTAGCCATTTTCAGGCAGAAATTGAGCCAATCGGTAAAGCTCAGACCGTTTAAGTTGTGAGCCGTCGCTTTGCTTGAATTAGGCGAGGGCATATCATGGTCGCTGTAAGGAGGATTTGATACTACGATATCATAAGAGCAATAGTTTAATGTAAAGTTTTTTTTATCGTTGATATCGCAATGGTAAAATTTGAGAAAATCAAAACCGTTTGCCTTAGCGCTTTTATTTGAAAGTTCAGCCAGTTCCGACTGAATTTCAAGACCATCAATCGAAATATTGCAGTTTTTGAAACGTTCGGCCAAACAAAGTGAAACGGCACCGGTGCCGGAGCCGACATCAAGTATTTTAGCTTTTTCGACTCGGGAAATCATTGCTGCCAACATAACCGCATCGGTTGAGGCACGATATCCGTCAACAGGTTGAAAAATCTTAATTTTTTTATCCAAAAGATAATCTTGAGTGTAGGAAGCGGTCATTTTCTTGGTTTCTTTAAAAAAGTACTCGAGGCGTAAATCGCCCCGAGCAGAAAGGACTAAAACTTTGTAATCAATCAGTCATTTGCATTAGGGCAGATTTTTGCCTGTTCGGCATTAAATTTAATCCATTTTTCATCAGCTTCGGAATCATTGCTGATCGCGCCTACCGGACATTCGGAAATACAAACACCGCAATCAATGCAGGTATCCGGATCAACAACCATTTGAGTGTCGCAAGCATGAAAAGCGCTAACAGGGCATACAGAAGCGCAGGTACCGCATTTGATGCAAGAATCGTTAACAACTGAAGGCATATTTTTTCTCCTAAAAAATTAAATTCATTCATGCTAAACTTATACAATTTTCAAAAAAAATCAAGAGTTTTTATTCAAGAGTTGATCACGATTTATAGTATTTTGCTATTTTGACATTTTTTTGTCATTTAAGTCTTGACATTGTAAATTTTAGGTGTTAAATTCCATGGTGATAAATTTAATTATTAACACTTAAAATTACTATTAAGCATGAGAAAAATTTCAAATCAGAATCTTAATGCGTATCTTGCTAACCAAATTATTGACAAGGCTATTGCCGATGCCGGAGAACAGTCGCCCTATAAGACAGTTCAACTGGCAAAGATTATTCTGCGTAGCAGCCCCAATCACAAATTGGACACTGGAGTCCCTATCTATGGCTTCGTTAAGAACGTCGGAGAGATAACGGCAATAAAAGTGTTGACAAATGGTGCGGTTGTGCTTATCAAGAGTTCGCAAATCGTATCCTCAAGCGAGATTAAAGGCGACTTCACCATTAGTGGTGTAACTTATGGTGTGAAGGACTACATCAACGGATTCCCACGCTACAAGGTTAAGAGAAAATAAAAAAGCCTATGATCCAACTGCTAATGATGTGCGCTTTCTCGGCTTGGCAGCCGAGTAATCCGCCACCTCAACCGCCTCCCGAAAAAATTATCGCGGTAATTTTCGAGGCCGATGAGAGAAAAGAACAAAAGCTTGAAGGTTCAAGCAAAATGAAAACACCTTCGGTGCGTAATCATCAACACGAGAAGGTTGTGAGAAAAAATCATTCCAAGCGCCGGTATAAGCGCCGCGGAACCAGAAATCACTAAAAACAAAAGGTATCCTCATTATTGGATACCTTTTGTTTTTTTCTAATCGGAATTTAGCGCAATTTGATTGCAAAAGTGCAAGTATCAGATTGGCACGAACATTTTTCTTTAGCACGTTTTTCACTGAGAGGATAATTTGAAATATATCCGTTATCTTTTATTGCATTATAATAAAGTGCGTCATTTTTGGCATCGGAAATAAAACTGGTTTTAAGCTTGGTCAGACCATTATAAATCTGGTTGTTATCCAAAGATGCGACCTCAATTCCGATATAATTATCAAGTTGTTCGCCCCAGTCATGCATGGCTAGCTTTCGACATTCATAACTGTTTAATCCGGTTAAAAGAATAATGTATGATGTAACTCCGTTGTAAACTTTTCGATATTCTTCGGGATTTTTGATTAAGCCGTAATACAAGGTACGTTCTGCTTCGGAGTTGAGCGCCTCATAAAAGAACATATTACCGCCAAAACGATTTTTTATCAGTGGCTGACCATTTGCTTGCTCTTGTTTATTAACTTCCAAGTCAAAAGGTAAAACTTCGCTTAAAGAAACATATTGAGTATCAAAATCTTTGTACACTCCGCTGATACGCTCTTTAATAGCATTGTTTATATAGGTTATATCTTCATAGGTTTTCGTGAATTTATTGCGCAGAAAAATTCCAAAAAAACCGAAATAGGCTCCATAAATAAGGCATACCACCGGTACCATTGCAACCAATATATTAAAAAAGATTTTGACTTTTGAAACTTTTAATTCATTGCTCATAACTATGTCCTGAGATATTAAAATCAAGGAAAAACTAGCGCTAATGATTTAACTTGTCAATAGTTTTTAATATTTTCGGATAATACCGCTCAAAACTCCCTGAACTTTTACGTTTTCGGCATGATATTTCTGAGGTTCATAATCTTTATTGCAAGGGATAAGATTGATTATTTCTCCTTCCTTATAAAGTTTTTTTAAGGTTGCCACATCATTATTGATAAGCGCTACGACAATCTGACCGTTTCTTGCCTGATCCTGTTGGCGGATAATAGCGGTATCGCCGTTTAAAATTCCGGCTTCAATCATTGAATCGCCCTCAATTTTTAAGGCATAATATTTCCCCTTGGAAACCATTTCATACGGAACACACAAGCTTTCGGTTTCATCGGCTAAGGCCTCAATCGGAAGTCCGGCAGCGATTTTCCCGTAATACGGAATAGGTACCGAACCGTTACGAATGGATTCTTCACGCTTTTTTTCTTCTTCTATAACGGATTGAGGTTTGAATTTAGGCAATCTCACAACTTCAAGTGAACGAGCTTTGTGCGGAAGTTTTTTAATGAAACCGCGTTCCTCTAAAGAACTTATCAGTGCGTGGATACCTGATTTTGACCGAAGACCGATGGCTTCTTTCATCTCATCAAAAGAAGGGCATTGTCCTTTTTCTTTATTGATTTTATTGATGTACATAAGCAAGTTATATTGTTTTTCTGTGAGCATTATATTTTCCCATTGTTAAGAATTTGTTCTATTTTAGTTCTATTATTTCAGGCTTGTCAAGTAAAATTTTAGTAAGTTTGAAAAATTGGTAAGAGGTATTTTTTTTGAACATTATAGTATTTTTTTAAAAAAAGTATTGACGGGGGAAAAAATATAATATATCTATACAGCAGTCTCTGTGGAGCGTTGGCAGAGGGGTAATGCAGCGGATTGCTAATCCGTCACCGTGTTAAAGCGGTGCATAGGTTCAAGTCCTATACGCTCC
>ONLJ01000023.1 GCA_900318605.1 uncultured Rhodospirillaceae bacterium
AATTTAAGCTTCGGTCACTCGTTCCCATCGGCTCTCTACGGGGCGCTATCGCTACCTTGCTTGCCGGGGAACTTCGCTTCTTGCGGTGAAAAATGCCATTAAGGGCATTTTTCATCCTCGAACTCTTTTTTCCAGAGTTCGCATCTCTTTTCCGCCTTAAATAACAAAAAAGGGCTGCCACAGGCAACCCTTTTCTGTTATTGGCGGAGAGGCAGAGATTCGAACTCTGGGTGGGATCGCTCCCACGACGGTTTTCAAGACCGCTGCATTAAACCGCTCTGCCACCTCTCCATAGTCTATATTCGACAAGGTCTAACAGCCTTTTTAAGAAAACCGTTCTGAAACTTCGTTTCAGCGACGATTTTGACTTCCTCTAAAGTTCTTTCGAACTTTCTCGTCAGTCGTCTTCGCTTACCGCTTCGACTCCAAGACCGCTCTAATTAAACCGCTCTGCCACCTCTCCATAATGTACTTAATACCTTACATCCGAGGCAATCACTTTTTTACACATAAAACACCCAATGTCAAGAGTTTTTTTCCATACCATCTCAAAAACACTCACTAAAAAAAGAGAATCCCCGATTTTGGGAGAAATCGGAGATTCATAGCACAATAATAAAGGAGTGTTTAGATAACTTTCACATTTCAAAAAAGGTTTTATCTGCCTTCACGATATTGAGCCAGAGCTCTTCTTGTAGAATTTGGCAAAGCTTTTTTCGGAGTATTTCCTGTTTGCTCCTCATACATTTTTTTATCTTCTACATCTTTTGCTTTTTTTATTTCAGCATACATCTTTTCTACAAATTTTTCCGGCTTTCTTTTATCTGTCGCTAAATATCCTGCGGCAATTTTCAATGCCATAGGATCCTGATAACTTAAAGCTTCTGCCGCATCTCTTTTAACCTCAGGGTCTTTACTCTTTAAATCATCTAAATACTTACCAATATCCTTACTATATGCCATCCAATCATTATAGCCATCAGGCACAGATATTTCTTTCGCATCTCGATAACCGCCGTAAATTCCCTTCTTTGCTAAATTTTCATCAACAGCACTGAGCATATCCTCAGTAGACGTGCGAGGATCAATCATCTTCTTCTCAATTATTTTCTTTTTATTTCCCTTTTTAGAATCTCTTTTTATCTGAGCCCTCATATTCATCGTCGTTCTCCTCTCGTTTTGTTATCTGTTATCTTAAATATATCAGATATTGATTATTTTGTCAATATGATTTTGAACACTTATTAAATTCCTTAAAAAAACCTTCATCATCTTCCTCATTATTACACTTCTTATTAAAATTTTCCCGGTCATTACGAGGAGCAAAGCGACGTGGCAATTCCCCTCGTCTTTCTTTCTCTGTCATCCCTTTCGCGAGCAAAAGCGAGAGCCGAGGATCTCGTCCGAATAAGAAATCAACCGAGTTGCCCAAACAAAACAGTCATAACGAATATGATTCAGCTCAAAGCAACAAAAATCTTTACAAATTGCACTTTTTAAGGATATAATGGCGGTATAACGGCAGATTGATGATGAGGTTGAATCATGGTGGCGGCAATTTGCATACACAACGCAACGGTTTTGAACGGCTATTCTAGGATGCGCAACTGCGCAGTGCTGATTAAGCAAAACAAAATAGTTGATGTTTTCAACGAAGAGCGTTTTGCTCAAAAAAATTTCCGCGATGATACGTTTTTTATTGATGCCAAAGGCGCTTATGTCGTCCCCGGTTTTATTGATTCCCATATTCATGGCTATGGCGGATACGGCACCGAGGATTGTTTGGCAAAATCAATTTTGAAAATGTCAGATGGACTTTTGAAACATGGCGTTACCTCGTTTATTCCTACTCTTTATACTATGCCGAAGAAAAAAATGTTGAGCGGGGTGCGCGCAATTGTTAAAGCAATGGGAAAGGAAACAGGTGCGCGAATTTTAGGTATTCATTTGGAAGGTCCGTTCATTTCGCCGTATCGTTTGGGAGTTCAACCTTTGGAAGCGGTAAGCGAAGTTGATTTGGATTATATGGAAGCCTTATGGGAGGCCTCTGAAGGTCATATAATCAACATGACGGTTGCACCTGAGTTGAAAAATATGCGTGAGTTGGCGCTTTATTGCCTTTCCAAAGGAATTGTCTTGCAAGCCGGACATACGAATGCCACTTATGAGCAGATGATTGAGGGTATGCAAGCGCGTATTATGCACGTTACACACCTTTTTAATGCCATGAGTCGTATGCACCACCGCGATCCCGGAACGGTTGGAACAGTGTTCATTCATCCTGAACTTTCTTGCGAGATTATCGCCGACGGGATTCACATCAATCCGGAAATCATCAAGTTTTTATTAACCTGCAAACCGCTTGATAAAGTGGTTCTGGTAACCGATGCCTTAAAGCCGACCGGACAGAAGAAAAAACCACTGATTGCCAATGGCGAGGAAGTCTATTTGAATAAATGTTTTTATCGCAAAAAAGATGATGCGATTGCCGGTTCAGCGCTGACGATGGCCGATTGCGTACGCAATATCGTGTCGTATGGATTCCACCTTGAACAGGCGGTGCGCATGGCTTCGACCAATCCGGCAAAAATAATGAAACAAGACCATTTAGGCATTATTGCACCGGCTTATGATGCCGATATTACAATTTTAAGCGAAAAATTAACTGTTTTGTATACAATAGTACAGGGTAAAATCTTTTATAAAGGAAAAGAAATATGCGTGTGATTATTAAAGATAACAAGGATATTATGGCGAATTGGGCGGCAAATTATGTTGCCTATAAAATAAATAAATTTCGTCCGACCAAAAACAAACCCTTCGTTTTGGGACTTCCTACAGGATCAACTCCCTTAAAAATGTATGCCGAACTGATTAAAATGTTTCAAAAAGGCAAAGTTTCATTTGCTCATGTCGTTACCTTTAATATGGATGAATATATCGGTTTGCCGGCTGATCACCCGCAGAGTTATCACTACTTTATGCAGGAAAATTTCTTTAAGCATATCGACATTAAGCCGAGCAATGTTCATCTTTTGGACGGCATGACCAAAAATTATGAAAAAGAATGTGCCGACTATGAAAAAGCCATGAAAGATGCCGGTGGAGTTAACCTTTTTATCGGAGGTGTCGGTCGAGACGGTCATATTGCCTTTAATGAGCCGTTTTCCTCATTAAAATCGCGCACTCGTGTAAAAACCCTGACAGAAAGCACCATAAAAGCAAACTCTCGCTTTTTTAAAAGTGAAAAAGAAGTGCCGACAAAAGTTTTGACAGTCGGAATTGAAACGATTATGAGTGCCGATGAAGTTTTGATTATGGCAAATGATAAAAATAAAGCCGAAGCAATAAAACATGGAATAGAAGGACCTTTAAGCCACGTATGGACTATTTCAGCATTGCAACAGCACCCACACGGCATAATTTTGTGCGATAAAGAAGCGGCCTCCGAGCTTTCGCCGGAGACCAGAGCTTACTTTATGGAAATTGAAAAAGACAATTTCTAAAGCTTAACGATTCCGCTCAACATGGCATAAATTGCGATAAACGCCACAAACACCATCAAAATTGCCAAACACTTTTCCTTGTGGGTAAAGAATGGTGAATCTGGTTCATTTTGGTGCTTTGCCCATACATATACCGGAATACCGAGAGCCATAAAAATCACGGCGAGCATAAGATATTTCAAACCTGCGGCATAAATAAGCCATGCCGAATATCCTACACCCAAAATACTTGAAAGCAACGCAGTTGAGCGCTTGATATAAAACTTGGTCGGATATTCATGATCTTCGCAGATTTTCCACAAATAAGCACAGCTTGAAAGATAAGCCGGCAGCACCATTACACCGGTAATTGTGAGCATTGTGTTCCAGGCATTTGAAGAGAAATATACCAAAAACATAAACAGCTGCATGATGGTGCTGGTAACCCACAAAGATACCACCGGTGCATCTTTATCGTTTTGCATAGCAAACTCTTTCGGGAATGTACCGTTTTCGGCGGCTGCCTGCGGAATCTGAGCTGTAATCATTGTCCAAGCGAGCCAACTGGTTAAAACCGAAATCAGCACTCCAATATTCATCAGATACGACCCCCACTTACCGACCAAAGCTTCCAAAACACCGGCAGTTGAAGGGTTTGCGACTTTGGCAAGTTCTTCCTGACTCATCACACCGAACGGTAAAACCGAAAGCAAAATATAAATCGCCAAACAACCGATATAACCCAAAAAAGTGGCTCTTCCGACAGTTTGCGGCGATTTTGCGTGTTGCGACATCACAACAGCACCTTCAATACCGATAAATGCCCACAAAGTTACCATCATTGTACTTTTGATTTGTTCCGGCAATCCGCCCAAAGTAGAAGCAGTTGAAGCATCTTCTCCCCAGAAGTTGAACTCAAATTTATCAAAATTAAACATAAAGCCGACAATCAATACGAACAATACCAACGGTACGATTTTTGCGATTGTACCGATTAAGTTGACGAGTGTCGCTTGTTTAATTCCGCGCAAAACCAAAGCATTGAAGAGCCAGATTAAAATTGATCCGCCGATAATCGAATAAAGGTTGTTTCCACCCGTAAAATCGTTTGGAAAAAAATAGTTTAAGGCATCCATCGTAATCACAGCATATCCGACGTTTCCGCAGATTTGGCAAAGCCAATATGCCCAACCTATCGTAAACCCGACATAAGGACCGAAACCCTCGCGACTGTACATATAAATACCGGCAGTCAAATCAGGTCTGACAGCCGAAAGTATACGAAAGGTATTAACAATAAAATAAACACCGATACCGGTGATTATCCACGCTAAAATAACCGCACCGGCGGAAGCACCTGCGGCCATATTTTGCGGCAAACTGTAAATTCCTCCGCCTATCATTGAACTGATAACGATACCGGCCAAAGCCCAAACACCCAAACCGGAACTTTTCTGCTTTGCCGGCGGAGTATCAGCTTTTGCAATAACTGTTTTATTATCTGTCATAATATTCTCCAAAGGTTAAAGGCGGCGTTTTATTCACCGCCTTACTTTTTTTAAATCTTTGCCGGTTCGGCATTTTCAAAGTTCAAGAAACCCAAACAGGTTAAGCTGTAACCGAACTGTTGTGTAATGTTGATATAATTATGGAATAGTTGGAAGTCGCTGTGCTTTTCCACACCCCTGATATCAAGCTCGTGTTGAAGTGATTTATTGAGCCACATTTCGGCATGGCCGCGAGCAACACCCTCGTCAATATGAGTATCGAAATATTCAACATATTCGGCCGCCCAACCGCCGATTAACTCACCGTTTTTATCCTTACCCCAACAGATTCCGACACCGGTCGCAATGGCTTTGTGTTCATCACGATTAGCACCGTTTCCGGCCATAATAACCTCTAAAACAGCACCGTGTTTAAACTGATTTACCACCTTGTCAACCGGTACGATATTACCATAGAGTTCTTTCGGCAAAACGGAAGTATATGGCACAACGTTAAAGTTTTCGATTTTTGCCTGCATTAAAGCCGAATCATAACAAAAAGTTTCGAACGGCTGCGGCGGAATACCCTCGTTTGATTCTCCGACACCTCCGGTATAAAAGGCCAAAGTAGGATAGCGTACACCATAAGTCATATTTTTTCTCCTTATTAAAAATTTTTATTACCGCTATCCAAATATGCTAAAAAGGACTGATTTCAACCTGACCTAAAGAACAGTTTTTTCAGTCTGCCGCAAAAAATATTGAAATATGCACCGGATTTATTACATTTATAAAGTTTTTTTTAACCTTATTGAATGATAATATCCGGAACATGATAACGTTATTTTAGTTGCAAAATTTTGTGAGGTAAATTTAATGAAAATCAGATATATTTTAGCGGCGCTGCTGATGTTGTTGACAGCAAATCCCGCACGTGCCGAACTCGAGATCGACGTACGCGGCGCAACTCGTAACCCGATGCCGATAGCAATTCCGGAAATGCTAGGCAATAATTCCAACATTTTTACCAAGATTATCGGTACAAACTATGGGGATAAAATTCGCGAAGTAATAGCTGCCGATTTGGATAGAAGCGGACTTTTTAAGATTATTCCGGAGCGTAGCTATATTCAAAAATTTACTTCAATAAATGAACAACCAAAGTTTGTAGATTGGCAGGCAATCAAGGCGCAAGCTTTGGTACAGAGCCAACTTGTCGAGCAAGAAAACGGCAATATTCAAGTCAACTTCCGGCTTTGGGATGTAGTTTCTTCGCAGCAGCTTTTGGGTAAGTCGTTTACAACCAAAAAGGATAATTGGCGGAGAATCGCTCACGTTGTGGCCGATGCAATTTATGAGCGGTTAACCGGAGAAAAAGGATATTTCAATACTCGCGTGGTTTATGTTTCCGAGAGCGGACCGGCCACCCGCCGTATTAAACGCTTGGCTATGATGGATCAGGACGGCGAAAATCACAAATTTATTACCGATGGAAGAAATATGGTTTTGACACCTCGTTTTTCTCCGAACATGCAGAAGATTACTTACCTTGAGTTTGTCGGTAACAACCCAAGGGTTTATTTAATGGATTTGGATTCGGGCTCAAAACAGGTTTTGGGTAACTTCCCTGGTATGACTTTTGCGCCGGTATTTTCGCCGGACAGCTCGAAAGTTTTACTCAGCTATGCCAATAAAGGTTCAACCAATATTTATGAAATGACTTTAAAAAACAAGAGTATTAAACAAATAACCCATGATAGTGCAATTTCCACGTCGCCGAGCTATTCGCCGGACGGTTCGAAAATTGTATTTAACTCAGACCGTGGGGGTAATCAGCAACTTTATGTGATGGATGCCGACGGCTCGAATGTTGAGCGTATCAGCTTTGGAAAAGGGCGCTATGCCACACCGGTTTGGTCACCGCGCGGCGATTATATTGCCTTTACCAAAATGTCAGGCGGGGCGTTTTATATCGGCGTGATGTATCCGGACGGAACGGGCGAGCGTATCTTGGCGGACGGCTATCTGGTTGAAGGTCCGACATGGTCGCCGAACGGACGTGTTTTGATGTTCTTCCGTCAGGACAGAGGTTCGCCGGTAAGACTCTACACGATTGATTTAACCGGATATAACGAGCGTCGAATCGTTACCCCGTCAGATGCTTCGGATCCGGCGTGGTCTCCTTTGTTACCGCTTTAATCGGAAAAATTTATCAAAAAAACTCCTGATTTGTTGAAGAATCGGGAGTTTTCTTTTTATACCGAATCTACTTGACAAAATATTTAAAAACTGTATGATTAAAGACAGAAAAAAAATTATTATAAAAAATTATGAATAATGCCGCAGAATAAAAAGTTTTGCGGCGACCTTTGCAGATGATTTTGAAGCAATCGTTCTAATTTGAAACTCGATAACTTTGTGAAACAGAAGGCTGATGACCCTCCGTAGTGAAGAACAGTAGCTATGTACCCATTTCATATTGATGTTGAGCGTAAAAGCCGAACTGTACGTATTGTTTTTTAATTTGTTTGTATGACAATGCCGTTAAATCGGGGCTGGGTAAAAAATTCCGATGTTAGAGATTATGGCATACGTAATTTTGACTATTATCTTTGTCGCTTTGTTTGCCGCTTTGGCTTGGAGTAGCGAAATCCGCGAGGATGAGACAAAGAAGAGCTTGTTCGGTATTGCTACCGGCGCTCTTTTTGCCTTCCTCTTCATCATCAACTACAACGCCATGCCGGTGTTGCAGTTATGGGGATTCGAAGGCGTGTGGATTGAAGCCGGATTGGTTGCTATCCTTGGTCTTCTGGCCTTTTTCGCCTTTGACGAGGGCGAAAGCGACAGCAAGTGGTGGAAGGTTAAGAGTATACCGACAGCCATTGTGCTGATTGCTTTTGTACTCGGCTGTGTGAACAGCTGTGAGATGTTTCACGCAGACGAGTTCAACAAGCGTCTGCCGGTGACCGAGGTCAACGAATCCACTTTCGGCAAGACTATTGCCGTTGTCGAGGTTGAAAAGACCAGAGCTCTTGATGAAGAGGTGGCTAAGCGTGTAGGAAACGATGTTATTGGCAACAACACCGCCTTAGGCTCTCGTGTTGAGGTTGGTAATCCAACTCTTCAGTGCCTTTCTGGCTCATTCACCATTGACAATGGTGAGAAGCTGACATTTAATAATGACCTGGTGTATGTTATGCCATTGGAGCATACCTCAATCTTCAAGTGGTGGAGCTATAACACCACACCGGGATACATTATTGTAAGTGCCAGCGACCAGAATTGGCGCCGACTCGTAACAGAGGTTAACGGCAAAAAGTTGTCACTCCGTTATCTTGAAAGCGCTTATTTCAATGATGATATTGAAAGACACATCAAGTTTAACGGCTATCTCCACAAGGGTCTTAACGACCACTGTTTCGAGATAGATAACAACGGTCGCCCTTATTGGGTTCTGAGCTCTTATGACCAGAAAATAGGTTTCTGTGGAGAGGAATCTGAAGGGCCGATTACCGTTGATGCCCAAACCGGCGAGATTAAGGCCTACACTATCAAAAACGCTCCGGCGTGGATTGATCGTATTCAGCCTAAAGATTTCGTAGAAGAGCAAATCCGTCAGTGGGGCGAGTACAAGCTCGGTTGGTGGAACTCTTGCTGGTTCGCTAGCCAGAATGGAGTGCTTGAGCCTACTCCTGGTATGAGCCTTGTGTACAGCAATGGCAGAAGCTATTGGTACACCGGTATCAAGTCCGCAAACAAGGACAAAGGTACCAATGGTTTCATGCTGGTTGACACCAGAACGAAAGAAGCAAAATTCTATCGTTCTCCCGGTTTCAACGAAGAAGAGGCAAGAGGCATCGCTGATGGTCAGCAGTGGGCAAAGTCAGCTGATTTCAAAGCTGATTTCCCTGTGTTGTATAACGTTCGTGGTGTTCCTACATACTTCATGACGTATAAGGATGCTACGGGCAACATTCAGGGATATTGCTTCCTATCCTCAATCAATCGTGATGCTGTCGGTTGCGGTAAGCTGAAGACAGAGGCTTCTCGAAAGTATGAAGAGATGCTTAAGACTGTCGGAAACGATAAGGTGAAAGACAGCGAGGTAAAGCCTGTGGAGCTGACAGGCACCGTTCGCGACATTACGCTTGAGGGAGATGTTTATTATGTTTTGCTAAACGAGAAATCAGGTTTTGAGTTCTCCGGCAAAAGTAAAAACTTCCCCGAGTTAAAGTGGTGCCACAAAGGCGACCAGGTGAAAGTTAGTTTCAAGATAGGTGAAGAAAAAGTTGTTCCTCTGGACAGCTTTGATATCACCGATTTTGAAATTTAACCTTCAAAATCAATAAAGTTCCCCGAAAGTTTTAAGGCTTTCGGGGGATTTTTTTTACATACCTCTTTTTTCTCATAATCGTTTTTTCTATTGATACCGCTTTTTGCGTACTTATTTAAAGAACAGGAGGGGCGCAATCTGATTAAATTAAGTTCAACAAAAAAGAGGTAAAAGAGGTAAAAAAAATAAAGCTATAGATTGCTCCCCTTCCTTTTTTAGGGAGGAAAAAATGGGAAGAACTTTCAAAAGATTACTGTTCGGTTTGTTATTGGCAGCCATGATTGAAATGCCGCTGTATGCAGGGCTTTTACAATATAACAGCTTTTCGACAGCCAACAATTTTATCAACCAATACACGACTGAGAATCCGGAGAGTATAAACAAACCGTTTGTATTTTTGTTTTACAACAATTTTCCTTGCGAAACCTGCCCGCAAACCATGGCGGCGATTTATCAGCTGATTGAAACAAAATATCCCGACCGATTTAATCTTTTTGAAATTGATTATTCCGAACCTGGAGAGTTCAATTTTGAGATTGATTATCAGCTTGATCAACCGCTGACCATAGTGATGGTACCAATGAGTAACGGTCAACCTTTAGGATATGAAAAAATCGAAAATCCGCAACTGTTTTTCGGCGATTCCTACTATTTTACCACGAAGATTTCCGATGCGCTTGATAACCTTTTGTTAATGTAATATTATCCAAATCTTTACCAATTAGAACTACAATACTTGCAGTTTTAGAAAGAAAAGATTGCAAGAGAATGGTAAAGATTCTTAAACATATTTCGCGCATTAAAGACGATTTTGACTGCATAATTTGCGGCACGAACGGGGTTATAACCGACGGAAAAAACATTTTTCCCGAAGCAGCGGAAGCGCTTAATCGGCTGTATCTTGACGGCAAAAAAATCGTACTCGCCACCAATTTAGGAATAAGAGTAAAAGAACTTTTTGAATTTTTGCGCGACAAACATTTTCCGGTGCATATTTTTAATGCCATGATAACCGCCGGCGAAATTGCCCACTATGCCCTTAAAAACCGCAATGATTTGGGAACGATGTATTATCCTTTGGTACAAAATGACGGCGGAATTATGGAAGGCTTGAAATACCAGAAAACCGACAGTGTAGTCATGGCTGATTTTATTTTGGCTGAAACTACGGCTGAAAATTTGCATTGGGAAGAAAACTTAAAAATTCTCGAACAAGGATTAAGTCTTAATCTGCCGATGATTTGTGTCGGTAATAATACAACAATGATGTCGGAAACAGGAGTTCAAAACAGTGTCGGCAGCTTGGCTGAACGTTATGCCTTGATGGGCGGGAAAATAATTACTTTCGGTAAACCGGATGTACGTATCGCCAAATATTTAACCGAACAACTGAACGATGTTGTACCGGAAAAATGTCTGGTTATCGGCGATAATATGGCGACCGATATGAAAATGGGCGTATCTTTTAAGGCGCAAACTTTGCTGATTTGCTCCGGAATCCACCAAATAAGCGATAATTTTGAAACCAAAATTGACGATTTATCCTTAAATTTCGGCTTAAATATTGATTATGCCTCGGAGAAATTGTCATGGTAAAGGATTTAATCAAAGATCTTGATTTAACGAAAATTCTCTGGCGCATTATTTGTGTTTTGATTATTTTGTTTGCTTTTAATATCAAAATCGTCAACCTGTCGTGGGAGCAATCGGAAAAGATTCTCGATTACAAACGCGACCACTATACCAAAGAACTTAACGAATACGAACTTGACGACTTTATCAGGATTTATCCTAAATACAAGCAAGATAAAATTTTTCAGCGTGTCGATACCGATTATATCATGGAATATCCGGATTCAGCCGATTGGATAACCAAGCGCTGGTTTATTTATCAGGCATGGGATATCGGACGGTTTTTCTATATTCAAAAGCGGGTTCAACAGGCGCTTAATCTGATAAAAATCCGCAAAGAAGCGGCAGGTTTTGCCGAACAACTTGAAAACAGGGAAGATGAAATCGCCAAGCAGATGTTTGAGTTACAAAAATCAAAAGCCGAAAACACCGAAGATTTTTCAGAAGACGAGCTGAATTTGGTAGAACGAAAATCGGAGGCTTTGAATAAGATATTTGGTAATAAAACATAATCGGCTGTTAAGAAAATTATAACTTTATGCCTGTAATAATTAACAATTGGGACAACGGAAAAAAGAAATGGAAACGAAAAAAATATTAAATACGATAATAAATGCCGATTGTATTAAAACCATGAACGAGATGGAAGAAAAATCGATCGATGTTATTTTTGCCGATCCGCCGTATAATATGCAGCTCGGCGAGATGTTGCTGCGTCCCGATAATTCGGTTGTCAACGGCGTTTCGGAGGAGTGGGACAGTTTTGAAAGTTTATCCGCATATGATGAATATACCAAACAGTGGCTGTCAGCGGCACACAGAGTTTTGAAAGACAACGGAACAATTTGGGTTATCGGCTCTTATCACAATATTTTCCGTGTCGGATATATTTTACAAAATTTGGGCTTTTGGATTTTAAACGACGTAGTTTGGAGCAAGACCAACCCGATGCCCAATTTCAAAGGCACACGTTTTACCAATGCCCACGAAACCATGATTTGGGCGGTTAAAAATCCTAAAGCGAAATACACCTTTAATTATGAAGCGATGAAAGCGCTTAATGATGACACCCAGATGCGCAGTATCTGGGAGATTCCGATTTGCACCGGCAAAGAGCGGTTAAAAAATGAAAACGGCGAGAAACTTCATCCGACACAAAAACCTGAAGCTTTGCTTTACCGTGTTCTTCTGGCATCGACTAAACCCGGCGATATTGTTTTAGACCCGTTCTTCGGAACCGGAACAACCGGAGCTATGGCAAAAAAAATGGGTCGTAATTTCATCGGCATTGAGCGCGATGCGGAATATATCAAAGGTGCCGAAAAACGTATTGCCGAGATTAAAAAAATCAATGATGAAGCTTTGGAATATACTTTAAAGAAAAAACAACCGAGAGTTCCGTTCGGAATGGTTATCGAGCGCGGAATGTTGTCGCCCGGCGACAAGCTCAGCGATTTTGCCGAAAAGCATTTTGCCGTTATCCGTGCCGACGGCTCGATAAAGGGCGAAAACACCGAAGGTTCAATTCATCAGGTCGGCGCCGCCGCTCAAAATTTATCGGCATGCAACGGCTGGGAGTATTGGTTTTTCAAGGATAAAAATCGCAATCTCGTCTGTATTGACGAACTGAGAAAGCAACTTCGCACGGAGCTGTATGGAGAATAAAAAAATTGTGGGTAAAAAAAAGGCATAATAACCGCTTTAAGGCAAAACCGAAACCGGCAGAAAGAAATCAGGAAACCGGTTTGAATGACGGTTATTATGCGGCGATTGACTTAGGCACAAATTCATGCCGACTGGTAGTTGCCCAACCTACTCCAAGCTCCTTTAAGGTAGTTGAAACATTTTCTAAAATCACTCGTTTGGGAGAGGGAATCATCAACGGCAATTTACTCTCGAAAGCCGCCGTTAAACGCACGATTTCGGCATTAAAAGTCTGCAGTGCGATTATGGATGAGTATCAACCGATGATTCGTTCACGCTTTGTTGCCACCGCCGCCTGCCGACGTGCATTGAACTGCAGAGAATTTGAGGAAGCGGTAAAAAAAGAAACCAAACTCAATATGGAAGTAATTTCCTCTAAAGAAGAAGCCAGGTTGGCGGTTGTCGGTTGCATGCCATTGTTGAGCCGCACCATTAAAAGAGCACTGGTTTTTGACATCGGCGGCGGTTCGACCGAAATATCGATAGCCCGCGTTACCGATACCGGAAAAACATTCATTGAAGGATTTGTCTCATTGCCGTATGGAGTAGTTACGATTTCCGAAGCCTTTCCGGCACGCGAAATGACCAAATTGGCTTATGACACGATTATTGAGCGAACCCACAAAATTTTGCAGGAATTTGAGGATAAATATCAAATCAGCGAGGCGATAAAAAATCAAGAAATTCAAGTTATCGGCACTTCGGGAACGGTAACGGTTTTAGGTGCTGTTCATTTAGGCCTGCCGCGATACAATCGTGCGGCGGTTGACGGAATATCGGTTTCCGGTGATGAAATGGAAAAAGTCATCAAGCGCATAAAAAATATGGGACATGACGGGCGTTGCAAACATTCATGTATCGGAAAGACTAAAGCCGATTTAACAATATCGGGCTGTGCAATCGTCGAATCCCTATGCACATTTTGGCCGATTTCGGAGATTACGATAGCTGATCGCGGAATAAGAGAAGGAATGTTGCTTGATATGATGCACCATCAGAAAAACAATTATTTCCGCAAAGACGGCAGATATCGCAGATTTTTAAGAAAAGGATACCGAAATGGCAACAAAAAATCTGGCAGCGATTGATTTAGGCACCAATAATTGCCGTTTACGCATAACCGATAATCACGGATATATTCTATACACCGATTCTGCTACCACCAAACTGGGCGAAGGCCTGATAAAAAATATGGAATTTACGGATGATGCGATTGAACGCGGATTAAAATGCCTGAACAAATTTGCCCAAACAATGAAAGAATATAAGGTCGCTGAATATCGGGCAATCACGACCGCATCTTGCCGCATGGCAAAAAACGGAAAACAATTTGTGCAGATGGTTGAGGAACTTTGCGGCATAAAATTAGAAATTGTATCAGCTTATGAAGAAGCGCTGCTCAACGTCCGCGGAGCCGTATTGAATGCCCCGAAAAACTGCGAATTTGCTCTTGTTTATGATTTGGGCGGCGGTTCAACCGAAATCACTTTGGCTGAAATCAAAAATGAGCCGAAAATACTTTATACCGTTTCAATTCCGTGGGGAGCGCGCAACGCTTCGGAGCATTTTAATCTATGCGAATATGATGAGCAGAAAGCCGCTCTTTTGCGAGATGAAATTAAAAAATATACCCGAGATTTTCTGGTTAATTCCGAATTTTTGCAGTATCTTCCGAAATGTTGTTGCATAGCCACTTCCAGCACGGCATTGCGCTTGATGTGCATGACCAAAAAAGCCGAAACCTATGACCGATATTATGCTGACGGTTTGAGCGCAAAAACTTCCGATATTGATAAGCAAATCGAAAAGATATTTAAATCCAGCTTACTTGAATTGGAGCAAAATATTTACATCGGAGAAAATCGAGCGCCTATTATTGTTGCCGCCTGTTTAATTTTTCAAACGATTTACAAAACGTTACAAATAAAAGATTTGATATCATCTTTAAAAAACGCGCAAGATGCAATTATCATGGATTTAATCGGTAAAGGAGTAACAAAAAATGACTAAGCTTACTCAATCGGCAAAATCGGTACGCGGACGAAAGACTCTGACTGTTAAAGTAAAAACCGCAAAATATAACAAACCATCGTCAAATCGCTGGCTGCAAAGACAATTAAACGATCCATATGTTGCCGAATCAAAGCGTTTGGGATATCGCTCCCGAGCAGCTTTTAAGTTGATTCAATTAGATGAAAAATACCATTTTCTCGGCAAAGGCAAGACTATTGTCGATTTAGGTTGCGCTCCCGGCGGTTGGACACAGGTTGCCGCTCAAAAAAACAAAGGCTCGGGACAGATTGTCGGACTTGATTTATTGCCGACCGAAGAAATTAAAGGAGCAATTTTATTGCAGCAGGATTTTACCGATGAAAGTGCGCCGGAAAAAATTAGGGGACTTTTGAAAGGTCCGGCCGATGTAGTGATGAGCGATATGGCGGCCAATACTACCGGACATCAGCAAACCGACCATTTAAGAACCATTCATCTGGTAGAGCTTGCTTACGAATTTGCCAAAGAAATCTTGCGTGAGGGCGGAATTTTTATTGCCAAAGTTTTTCAGGGCGGAACCGAGGGCGAACTGTTAAATGATATGAAAAAGAATTTTACCAAAGTTTCGCACTACAAACCTGATGCCAGTCGTCAGGATTCGGTTGAAATTTATGTGGTTGCCCAAGGTTATAAAGGCAAATAAACCGACCATATTGATATAACAGCAAAAACGAGCTAAAAAATCTTGGGGAAAAAGATTATTTTCTTGCATATATTTTTATTTTGTGTATTACATTGCTATCAAACCGGAAAAATCCGGAATGTTTTGTTATGGAATTTTTTAGATTGAGGATATAAATATGGCATCATTAGCAGAGAAAATGGCGGCTAATTTGGATATGTCCGCCTTTAGTAAAGCTGAGGATCTTAAGAAAAGATTATGGTTCACGATTTTAGCGTTAATAGTTTTTCGTCTCGGGACATATATTCCGCTTCCGGGCATCAATCCGCAGGTTTTGGCGGATATGTTCAGCCGTAACCAGAACGGAATTTTAGGTATGTTTAATATGTTTTCCGGTGGTGCGCTTGAACGTATGACGATTTTTGCTCTCAATATTATGCCATACATTTCCGCCTCAATTATCCTACAACTCGGACAATCGGTCATACCATCACTGATGGCTTTGAAAAAAGAGGGCGAAGCCGGACACCGCAAGATTGTACATTATACCAAGATTTTGACCGTATTCATTACAATTATTCAAGGTTACGGAATTGCCGTCGGTTTGGAGAGTGTATCGGGTGCTAACGGTGCTTCCGCCGTGATGATTGACAGCTTTGTGTTCCGCTTTTCGACGATTGTATCACTTGTCGGCGGTACGATGTTTATCGTTTGGCTCGGAGACCAAATAACCGAACGTGGTGTTGGTAACGGTTCTTCTCTCATTATTACCGTCGGTATTATTGCCAATATTCCGAACGCTTTGGCACAAACTTTCGAACTTGGTCGTGCCGGTCAGATGTCATTGTTTACTATCATCATGCTTTTGATTATGGCTTTAGCACTGATTTATCTTATCGTGTTTGTTGAACGTGCGCAAAGAAAAATCATTATTCAATATCCGAAGCGCCAGATGGGAATGCGCATGATGTCGGTTGAAAATTCGCACCTTCCGCTTAAAATTAACCCGACCGGTGTTATTCCGCCGATTTTTGCCAGTTCTTTGTTGCTTTTACCGATTACGATTGCCAATATTTCAGCAGAACACGGACCATCATGGGTTCGTACATTAAGTCAGCTTTTGAGCCACGGCCAACCGCTTTATTTGACATTGTATGCATTACTGATTTTATTCTTTACGTTTTTCTATACTTCAGTAGTATTCAATCCGACAGAAACAGCCGATAACTTGAAAAAGCACGGCGGATTTATCGCCGGCATCAGACCGGGAAAAAATACCGCCGATTATCTTGATTATGTTATTACCCGCTTAACAATGGTTGCTTCTGTTTATTTAGTGTGCTTATGTATATTGCCGGAGATTTTAATCAGCAAGCTCGGTGTACCGTTTGTTTTAGGTGGAACAACTTTGCTCATCGTGGTTCAGGTTACGATGGATTTTGTCAGCCAGGTTCAGTCACACCTGTTTGCATATCGCTATGAAGGGTTGCTGAAAAAGGCTGCTTTAATCAAGAAAAATCGCTAAAGAGAATAAAATATGAGCAAAAAAAAGGAAGGCTTGTATGTTGTTTTTACCGGAGCTCCGGGCTGCGGTAAAGGCACGCAAGCCCGAATTTTAAAAGAAAGAACACATATTTGCCATCTTTCGACCGGAGAAATGCTAAGAGAATATGCTCAAAAAGACACTCCGTTAGGCAGAGAATTGAAGGCAGCTCTTGATCGCGGCGAATTTGCCTCTGATGAAATGATCATTGAAATGGTAAAAAGCCGAATAGATGAAGACGATTGCAAAAACGGCTTTATTTTAGACGGCTTTCCTCGCACCATGCCGCAAGCTGAGGTTTTAGAGGGATTGTTGGCAGAAAAAGGAATAAAGCTTAATTGCGTGTTGGAGATTCAGGTTCCCGACGAAATTATTATGGAGCGCATTTTAGGACGTTATGCTTGCATGAAATGCGGCGCCGGTTATCATGATAAATTTCAAAAACCGAAAGTTTATGGTGTTTGCGATTTTTGCGGAGGCACAGAGTTTTCACGGCGCAAAGACGATAATCGCACAACCGTAGAGAATCGCTTGGTAAACTACCGACTTTTGACTTATCCGACGATTCCTTTTTTTGAGCGCCAAGGATTATTAAAAACGGTTGACGGAACCGGAACGATTGAAGCGGTCAGCAAAAAAATCGAGGAAATTCTCGGAAGGTGATTTTAACCGAAAACAGAGGAGTAAAAAATGAAAAAAATTCTGCTTATTCTTTTTGCTTTTGTTTTGACGGAAACGGCTGTTGCCCAGATTCGCGAGCTTCCGCAGGAAAAAAATTTACTCAGTGTTTATAATTTCGGAGCAGAGAAAAAATTTGATGCCGCTAAAGAAGCCCAAAATGCAGAAATAATTCGTCGTAAGAACGCTCCGATGCGCAAATTTATCGGAGAAATGCCGGAGTTACCGGTGAAGGAACCGACGGTTTTTGAGGGCGAGGAATATAAAGATTTTATCAATCAGTCAATTTTTCCTTTGCAGGACCAAATACGTTTTTGGGGCAAAGATGTTAACATTTCTCAAAATCAATGTAATGCCGACGGGATGTTCGCAATATATAACTTACGAACAAACGGCACAAAAGAGCTTGACTATGATTGTGTCGGGTATGTTCATTCGGCATGCGGTCCGGAATGTTTTGAGGATGGAGCCTTCTTCGGTTATCATCAGCCGGAATTTACTTGTGTGGGAGGTAAAATCGAGGAAATCTTTTCTGAAGGTGAAGATGTCGATACCCTAGAAAAACAAGTTTGTTTAGATGAAAAAAATAAAGTTCTTTGGCAAAGAGAGCGTGATGATAATTATGTTTTTGATTATATGAATCGTTTGATGTATTTTCAAAACCGCAACATGTTTATCAGCTATTTCAACAACAAAGTTGACAAGGAATTTATTTACGATAAGGACGAATATAAATACTATGATGTAAATAAGAAAGAAGATTTTTTCCACGTAAAATACGAACGTGACTCCAAAGGAAGGATTATAAAAGAATTTCATTTCAATCATGATAAATTTCCGTATTATATTTTTGCGGCAGAGTATGATGGAGATAAATGCGTACAAATTACCAAATATGACGGTTATAGCGGAAATATTGAAATATATAAGTTCAAGCAACCGATACAGCAAGAAGAAAAAAATACACAAAATTAAAAAAAGTTATAGACTTTTATAAAAATATAGATTATAAGACTTTTCGAAAAGAGATGGTCAGGTAGCTCAGTTGGTAGAGCAGAGGACTGAAAATCCTCGTGTCGGCGGTTCAATCCCGTCCCTGACCACCAATAAAAAAGATAACACTCCCTTTTTTGGAGTGTTATCTTTTTTTCTTGAGTGAACACGGATAAAAACGCCGACACGACGTGTAGGCATAACGTAGAAAAAGCAACCGTCATTCTGAGCTGATAAGCGAAGAATCCACTAAAAAATTCCCTTCCCTGTCATCCCTTTCGCGGTGCGGCGCATCCGCGAATCAAGGGATCTTTGCTCCGGCGGTTGCGCTTTTTAAGCGCATAAATCCGCC
>ONLJ01000053.1 GCA_900318605.1 uncultured Rhodospirillaceae bacterium
AAGAAAGTAAATTTAAGCAAGACGACCGCAAGAAGCGAAGTTCCCCGGCAAGCAAGGTAGCGATAGCGCCCCGTAGAGAGCCGATGGAAACGAGTGACCGAGGCTTAAATTTGCAAAAGAAAAATAAAGAAAGTAAATTTAAGCAAGACGACCGCAAGCGAAAGGCAGACTTATTGCTTTTTATTTCAAAACTATTATATAACTATTGATTTTGAAATTGTTTTGTGTTAATATGAGGGCAGTTTAATGAAAAATGGAGCTAAAAATATGAATACGGTTATCCAAGCGCGTGTTGATGCAGAGAGCAAAAAACAGGCTGAACAGATTTTAAAACAGTTGGGTATAACACTTAATGACGCAGTAAGAATGCTCGTTAATCAAATTATTCATAGTCGGGCATTGCCTTTCCAGCCTAAATTACCGACGGAGGAAGAATTTATTGCTCAAGCGATAGCAGATGCGAAGGAAGATATTAAAGCCGGTCGTGTTTACGGACCATTTAACAGTGTTGATGATTTGATTGCCGATTTAGAAAAGGACAATTAAATGCGGACTTTTGAATATTCAAGGCGCTTTAAGCGTGATTATAAATTATGCCAAAAGCAAGGCAAAGATATGAATAAATTGCATGCCGTATTACGAATATTAGCAAGTAGTGAAAATATACCGACACAATATAAAGATTATGCCTTAAAAAGTAATTGGGCGGGATATCGGGATTTACACATTGAGCCGGATTGGATACTTATTTATAAAATACAAGATGATAAGATTGTTTTATTAGCGGCAACCGGAACACATTCTCACGTTCTTTAAATATAAATAGATATCCTCCAGTAAACCAGAAGATATCTATATAGAAAAAGCCCTGCTTGAAGAAAAGCAAGGCTTAGTAACTCATCGGGGAGTAAATCGGTAACATTCCGACGGATAATCAAGTCGGAAAAAGCCTGACGGGGTAAGCTGTTTGCACCATGGGCAACATGAACAGCAATCATCATGCTTTAATTTCTTTAAGCACTCTGTTCCCGTTATTTTATAGGCATCCGGCAGCTCCGGAGCTGATGTCGATTCGGGCTTTTTTGAAAGGTCAAAAAGCGTGTAACAATCCAAACCGACATAGGTAATTAAACGGTTCTCCGTGGCAAGAATCAGCTTGTATGAACTAAGAGCAGTACAAGTGAGACTTTCCACCGACGGTATCAATTCTTCCTTGATACAAACGGGAGGTAAATCCGATTTCGGATAAAACTTCCACATCCCGTCTTCGTGCCTGATTAAGGCAATGTTGAAAATCATTCTCATAGTTTTCATAGGCAGAAAAATTAGTTAATAATTGCATTTTAAAATATAGTATTTTATGGGCTGTCGATTGTCAATGATAAAAAAGCCAAGGACAAAAAAATATTGACATTGATTCGTCGGTATTATATAAATTCGAGTATAAATAAGATTATTGATTTTAACTATTTTGCCTATGAAAAAAACTTTTTTAAGTTCGGTTTCGACCGAGCAATTAAAACAAAATGAGTTTTTCGCTTACTTGTGTCTGAGCGAAAACAATCACAAAAAACTGGCGGAAGCGGTTGAAAACGGTATGCCGATAACCCCTTTCATGCTGACTTTGACGGATTATTTCGGATATTCGAAAGAGCAGGTTAAACAGCTGGTTATGTTGTCCGAAAGGCTTTCGGATGAGGTGTTTCTCTGGATTAAGAAATACTTAGACTTTGAGGAGCTAAGAAGTGTTGCTCAAAAATTTGAGGGTAATCTTCCGGCTTCGTGCAAGGCCGAAGATTGTGTTGAACTCGGGTTGTTTAATGAGCTTTTGAAAAGAAAGGCTTATAAAACATTGGCGGAAAAAGCTCCGGATTTTCTCGAAAAGGTCGAGCAAAATTCAGAGATAAACATCGCTTTACTCGAAGCCGACTTTGAGCGCTTTGCTCCGATAGTCTATAAGCGTACGAACAAGCTCGGAATATTTCTTAATATTCACGGCGGTTGGAAGTATCTTATCGATGCTGATGGAAAGAATGTAAAATTCGTCTTAAGTAATACGTTGTTCGGAGAAGGTTTTTTCCCGCATAGAGCAATTGGAGAGTACTGCTATCAAAAAGGTTATGGCGATGAGCTCTACGAATATCCTTATTATTACAAAATTCTCTTAGAACATCAAGAGTTTGAAATCTTCAGAAAGAATAGGAATACGAATGAAGATTTTCTGAAGAAGTATCCTAAGGAGGTGGAGTGGGAAGCTTTGTGGGAATATTACAAGGAGCCTCAAGTGCGCGGATATTTAAAGAAATGCGCAAGTGCGAACAAAAATGAGCCCGCCTGCCGCGAGTTTTTGTGGAAACATTCCAACTTCTTTAAGAGGTTGCTGATGTTGAGCCAAGAATAAAAAAGCACTCAAGCCTTTAATCGGGCTTGGGTGTTTTGGTTTTAAAACATAAAAAAACTCCTCTCGCCATGAGCAAAAGGAGTTTTTGTAAATCTGTTCCCGATTAACGAGAGTAGTACTCGATAACCAGATTCGGTTCCATCATAGCTGCATAAGGAACATCATCAAACTTCGGAACGAAAGTGTATTTAGCAGTCAACTTTTTAGAGTCAACTTCCAAATATCCAGGAACTTCACGAGTTTGAGATTCGATAGCTGCAGCAACGATTGCCAAAGATTTTGACTTCTCGCGAACCTCAATAACATCGCCGGCTTTAACTAAATAAGAAGGAATATTTACCTTCTTGCCGTTAACCGTAACGTGGCCGTGGTTAACAAATTGGCGGGCAGCAAAAACGGTAGGAACAAATTTTGCTTTATATACCAAGTTGTCTAAGCGAGACTCGAGCAAACCGATAAGGTTTTCGGCGGAATCGCCGCGGCGACGGGTAGCTTCAGCATAATATTTGCTGAACTGCTTTTCGGAAATGTTTCCATAATAAACTTTCAGCTTTTGCTTGGCATTTAATTGTTCGCCGTAGTCTGTTGCTTTTTTGCGTCTTTGACCGTGTTGACCAGGACCGTAAGATCTTCTGTTGAACGGGCTGTTGGCATCACCCCAAATGTTTTCGCCGTAACGGCGGCTGCTTTTCTTTTTAGCAGAAACGATACTTTTCATATTTTTTAATCCTTTTTTATTATTAACATTATTGTCCCGATAGTTACGACCGAATTGCCGCAACGAGACTGCTTTGTAGCAATCTACATTCTCGGAAGTGAGAGCAACCTACATCATTTTTTTTTATTTTTCAAGTAAAAAATAGTTAAAAATTTGATTTAAAATCTATTGCCAAGCGCGTTGATAAGGTATATAAGTTTTTTAACTTAATTCGGAATCGAAAATGAGCGAGAGTAAATTTATTGAAATTAAAGGAGCACGCCAGCATAATTTGAAGAATATTGATGTCAATATTCCGAAAAATAAGCTTACCGTAATTACAGGACTTTCCGGTTCGGGTAAGTCATCGCTGGCGTTTGATACTATTTATGCCGAAGGGCAACGCCGATATGTTGAAAGTTTGTCTTCGTATGCACGTCAGTTTTTGGATTTGATGAGTAAGCCTGATGTCGACTCGATTGAAGGTCTTTCGCCGGCAATTTCGATTGAACAAAAAACAACCTCTCATAATCCACGCTCGACCGTTGGTACAATTACCGAAATTTATGATTATATGCGGCTTTTGTGGGCGCGCGCCGGAACTCCTTATTCGCCGGCTACTGGATTACCGATTGAGGCGCAGACCACTTCGCAGATGGTTGATAAAATTTTGAGTTTTGAAAACGGCACAAAGTTAATCCTCCTTGCCCCGATTGCCCGTTCTAAAAAAGGTGAGTTTAAAAAAGAATTTAATGAGCTTCAGAAAAAAGGTTTTCAGCGCTTGGAAATCGACGGCGAAATTTATGATATCGACGATGTTCCGAGTTTGGATAAGAACAAAAAACACAATATAGAAGTGGTAATCGACCGCCTGATAATCAAAGACGGAATAACCGAGCGCCTTACCCAATCGGTGGAAACGGCACTTAAACTCGGCGACGGTCTGCTGTACGCCGAAAAAATGGGAAATCATGAACGCATTACTTTTTCTTCAAAATTTGCCTGTCCGGTTTCCGGTTTTACGATTGAGGAAATCGAGCCACGCTTGTTTTCGTTCAATAATCCGCAAGGTGCTTGCCCGCATTGTGGCGGATTGGGCGCAAGTTTATATATGGATCCCGAGCTGATTGTTCCGAATGAAAATTTAAGTCTTTCGCAAGGAGCGATTGCCCCGTGGTCGCAAAGTCATTCGATTTTTTATCGTCAAACGCTTGATTCGCTCTGCCAATATCTGGAAATATCGAACAAAACTCCGTGGAAAGATTTGCCGGCTTATGCACAGGAAACAATTTTATACGGCTCTGGTAATCGCTGTGTGCCGATGGTTTATTCCAAGTGGGTAACCGACAAGCCTTTTGAAGGTGTAATCCCGAATATGGAACGTCGTTTTTTGGAAACCGAATCTGTCGCTTCGCGCGAAGAATTGGCCCATTATCAATCTGCCGCGCCGTGTGAGGTTTGTCATGGTAAGCGTTTGAAAGCCGAGGCCTTGGCTGTAAAAATATGTGGAAAAGATATTATCGAAGTTTCGGATTTTTCGGTTAAAAATGCGCTTAAGTGGTTTTCGGATGTGGAAGAACAATTATCGCCGCAAAAGCAGGCGATTGCCCATAAAATCCTAAAAGAAATTATTGAAAGATTGCAATTTTTGAATAATGTCGGGCTTGATTATTTAACGCTTTCACGCCAATCCGGCTCGCTTTCGGGCGGCGAAGCTCAGCGAATCCGTCTTGCTTCGCAAATCGGTTCGGGCTTAACCGGTGTGATGTATGTTTTAGACGAGCCGTCAATCGGTTTGCATCAGCGCGATAATGATAAGCTTTTGGCAACGCTCAATCGTCTGCGTGATATCGGTAACACCGTGATTGTGGTTGAACATGATGAAGATGCCATGCGTGCCGCCGACTATCTGGTGGATATGGGACCGCTTGCCGGTTCTCAAGGCGGGGAGGTTACTGCGGTCGGTACTTTGGAAGAAATTTTGAAAAATAAAAATTCGCTGACCGCTCAATATTTGAACGGCAAAAAATATATTGCCGTGCCGACGATTCGCCGTAAAGGAAGTGGAAAGTTTTTGGAAATTACCGGTGCACGTGTTCATAATTTGAAAAATGTGGATTTGAAAATTCCGCTCGGCACTTTTACTTGTGTTACCGGAGTTTCGGGGGGCGGAAAATCTTCGCTGATTTTGGAAACGTTATTTAAGGCGATTGATCGTGAACTAAACGGCAGTCGAATTCCGGCCGGGCCTTATGATAAACTTATCGGTTTGGAAAATATCGACAAGGTTATTGATATTGACCAATCACCGATAGGGCGTACGCCGCGCTCTAATCCGGCGACATATACCGGCGTGTTTACCAATATTCGCGACTGGTTTGCTTCTCTTCCGGAGGCAAAAGCCAGAGGCTATAATTCCGGACGTTTTTCCTTCAATGTTGCCGGTGGCAGATGTGAAGCCTGCAAAGGCGACGGCGTGATGAAAATCGAAATGAATTTTCTGCCTGATGTTTATGTTCCGTGCGACGAATGTCACGGAAGCCGCTTTAATCGCCAAACTTTGGAAGTAAAGTATAAAGACAAATCAATAGCCGATGTTTTGGATATGACCATCAACGATGCGTATGAATTTTTTTATAACATTCCGACGATTAAAAACCGGCTTGACTTGTTGCGACGTGTCGGTTTAGGATATGTCAAACTCGGCCAACCGGCACCGACACTTTCCGGTGGCGAGGCTCAGCGTATTAAACTTTCGAAAGAGTTGAGTAAAAAAGCCACAGGAAAAACGCTTTATATTCTTGATGAGCCGACAACAGGTTTGCATTTTGAGGATATCAAAAAACTTCTTGAAGTATTGCAACTTCTGGTTTCTCAGGGCAATACGGTAATTGTAATTGAGCATAACTTAGATGTGATTAAGGTTGCCGACTATATTGTCGACATCGGTCCGGAGGGTGGCGACGGCGGCGGTAAAATTATCGCTCAAGGTACACCGGAAGAAATAGCAAAATGCTCGGTCAGCTATACCGGAAAATATTTGAAACTAAAATTGTAATTGTTTATTTGCGTTTACTCTTTGAACCGGAAGTTGACGGCTTGCGGTCGAATTTGAACAGCGAATCGCTTAAATCAATATCGTTTTCCTCATTAAACAATGAAACCGTAACCTCAATGTTCTGTTGGTCGATGACTTTCCATTGTTTAAGTTTGAACGGATTGTTGTCAAAAATCAGCGTAATCGGTTTGACCGCAGGATTTTTTGGCATTTCTACAGTGACTGATGTCTGCCCGTTATCTTTATAAAAATCGGTAACTTTCAAGTTTGAACCGTCAAATTTTATTTTATTGCTCAAAATTACGGTTGCCGGAATATCATCATAATCAATATTCGTTATTTGATCAAGCTCAAGATCATTGTATATAATGTAATCGCCATTGCCGACAATCAAAAGTGAATCCGGCGCGGTGTATTCCATCCGAATCTTACTCGGCTTGGCAATATAAACCGAACCTTCGGCGCTGACACCGTTGCTCGCCATTTGTACAAAATCAGCTTTAAGTGTTTTTAAGTTGTTGAGGTAATCTTCTATTTTGCGCAAATCGGCATTATCAGCGCGGGCGCTGAAACTGAAAAATATCGAACACAGCAATAACAAAAATACTTTTTTCATGGGCAAATCCTTTTTTATGAGCTTAATTCACAACCCTTTTTAAATCGTTAATCCGAGGTAAAACATAATTTTCAATCAGAAAAGCAATCGTTTTTTCCGACAATTTATCACAACGTAAAATTGCTTCAAAAACTTCATGATTGTCTTTTTGGGGGTTAACTTTTGTTGTTATGGTCTTATATGCTTCGGCAAGTGATGTCAGACTGTCGGCAATATCAGCCACAAACGACGGAATTTTTGCTGAAGTTTTTCCTCCCCAAAATCCCTCTATAAAGCCGAGTTCCAATTCTTCATAGCGCGACTCGCAAACTCTGATTAAATCATCATCGGGTTTAATAGATGCAAATTTGAGTGAGTTGTTGGCAACAAGGTTAAACATTTCATCCCATAGTCCCATGAAAAACTGAAAGAAGAGTTCGGCTTCTTTCTTGGTTTCAAGGCGTGGAGTTTGAGATTTTTCCCACAATGAAGAAATTACATCGGTCGGACGAAGTTCCATGTTCGGCGAGCAAATCGAACCGGCAAAACGCCACTTGACCAACTCCAATGGTGTTGGGCAGGAATAGTGCTCCAAAAACTTTTTAAATTTATCATCCCCAATGTATTTATTTTCGCTTTTCATTTTAAAATCTTTAAAGTATATTAGACCTCAAATATATATTTAGTGGAGTTTTTTAAATTGTCCAGTCAAAAATTACTTTTTACCTGTTTGATTATGTTTTTTCTTGTCGGTTGTAGTATGTTAAATCCGTATGTCGATCGCAGACGTAATCCGGGAATGCAAAACACAAAGCTTCTTTACAGCGGTCCGTCAACTCCGAAAAAGCCGGTGATTTGCTATAATCCGCTTTACAGTTCTGAAGAAAAATTACAAGCTTTAGCTGATCAGGAATGTCAAAAACATCAAACCGGCGATAAGGCGGAATTTGTGAAAACAACAAAATTTGACGGCAAATTACTGCTGCCTTATCATGCTCACTATAAATGCGTTAAAGGAAATTAAAAATGAATTTATTACTTGAAACACAACTGAATGGTGTTTTGGAAAATATTTTTTTATCATTGGGATTCGATACTAAATTTGCAAATGTAAAAGTTTCTGACCGCGCTGATTTGAGTGATTTTCAGTGTAACGGCGCTTTAGCTCTGGCAAAAATCGAACATAAAAATCCGCGCGAAATCGCCAATCAAATTGCTCAACAACTGCAAAAGGAAAATTTTTGCGAAGCTGTTTCGGTTGATGGTCCGGGATTTATTAACATTAAGCTGAAAGATGAGTTTATTGCTCAAAATTTGGATAAAATCTCCGCTGATGAGCGTTTGGGGTGCGGTAAAATCAAAAATCCGCGCAAAGTCGTGCTTGATTTCGGCGGTCCGAATGTGGCAAAAGAAATGCACGTCGGTCATCTGCGCTCGGGAGTTATCGGCGAGTCGATTCAGCGTATTGAACGTTTTGTCGGTAATGATGTTGTATCTGATGTGCATTTAGGCGATTGGGGTACGCCGATGGGTATGATTTTGAGTGAAATTATTGCCGCCGACGGAAATCTTGATAAGGTCGAAAGTTATGATATTGCTCAGATTACCGAATTTTATAAAAAGGCTAATATTCGTTGCAAAGAAGACGAATCCGCTCGTGAAAATGCTCGCGTGATAACTGCCGAACTTCAGGGCGGGAATCCGCTTTATCGCAAAGCATGGCAGCATTTGAGAAGCGAATCGGTTAAAGCCGTTAAACAAAATTATGAGCAACTCGATGTTAATTTTGACCTTTGGTGGGGCGAAAGCGATGCTCATGAAACTTGCGGCGAAATCGTAAAAATTGCGCGCGAAAAAGGTATATCGGAAATAGATAACGGTGCCGAAATTATCCGCTTGGAAGAAGGTAATAAGCCGAAACCTCCGGTAATTTTGATTAAATCAGATGGAGGATATACCTATCATACTACCGATTTAGCAACTATTAAAATGAGGGTTGATAACTTACGGGCTGAGGAAATTGTTTATTTTACCGACAGCCGGCAAACGCTTCATTTTGAGCAGGTGTTTGAGGGTGCACAAAAATTGGGTATCGCTCCTAATGTGGAGTTGAAACACATTGTTTTCGGTACGGTCAACGGTGCTGACGGCAAACCTTTTAAGACTCGCGACGGCGGGGTGATGAACTTGGAAACTTTGATTGAAATGTCTAAAGATAAAGTTCGACAATCGTTGCCGAAAGCAGGCGAGGTTGATGGTTATGGCGAAAAAGAAATCGAAAAAATGACTTCGCAAATCGCTATTGCCGCCATTAAGTTTCAGGATTTGAAAAATACAATTGCTTCCGGTTATGTTTTTGAGTTGGACGATTTTGCTAAATTCGAAGGGAAAACCGGTCCGTATATTCAATATGCAATCGCTCGTATTAACTCGGTTTTACGCAAGGCAAAGCAAAATAATTTAAACGAATCTGCCGTTGTTTTGGTGGCGCCGGAAGAACGCTCGCTGGCATTGAAATTGGCTCAGGTGCATAATGTGATATTCCGCGCCCATAAAGATAAAGAGCCTAGTATTATTGCTGATTATGCCTATACTCTGGCGCAAAGCTTCAGTACATTTTATAATACATGCCCTATTATGAGTGCCGATACTTCGGCAATTATCGGTTCGCGTCTGCGTATTGCAAAAATAACGCGCGATGTGCTTTCGCTGATGCTTAATCTTTTGGGAATCGAAAGTCCGGAAGTTATGCTGAAAGCTTAAAAAAACAGGGGAATAAAAGTGGTTACCGTAAGTCAAATTAAAAATGAAAAAAATCAAAAAGTACCGGAAAATTATTGGATGACCGTGCTGTTATATTTTGCCGCTTTTCTGGTCGGTCTGGGAATCGTTGCGGAAGTCGCTGCTAACTGGCAACAAATTCCCAATGCCGTAAAACTCGGCGGAGCGGTTATGCTGATGGTATTAAATGCTTTCTTGTTGATTTGGCTTGATAGAAAACAAAAGAATCTGCTTAAACAAATAACGGCTGTTGTTTTTGCCTTTTTAATTATGGGTGTTATCGGGCTTATCGGACAAGTTTTTCAGCTTAATTCAAATGCTGCAAATGCTTGTCTGTTATGGGCGTTGATCAGTTGGCCGCTGTTTTTGATTGTGCCGAGAATGCTTTGGCTTTGGTTGCCGATGTTTTATGTCGGTATGCGGTTTTATAACGTGATTTTCGGTGATATAATCGATATGGTTTTGGGTAACAGTATTGATTTTGAAACCAGAAATTTGTTTTTTGCTCACGGTAACGGTGTTTTGCAGGTTTGCGGGTTTATCGCTTTTTACGGTATGTTTGCCTCTTATGAGTATCTGATAAATTCCGCTCATAAAAATAACAAAACCATTATGAAACCTCTTCGTTTTTATCTTGGACTTTTGGTTATGGGAGTGTATTTCAGCGTTGTGCAATTCGTACATTTTGTGCCGGCGGTGGCGGAAAACTTAAACAGATATTTGAGCTTTTTCGGACCTTATTTTGCTCTCGCACTTCTGATTTATATCTACAATAAACTCAAAAATCGTTTCAGCTTTATGCCTCTGTTTTTGATAGGTTTAGCTCCCGAAGCGCTGATTACTTTACAGACTCACTCGCACGGTTTTCTTATGCCGGATTCGGAAAACTGTCTGCCGTTGATATTCCTGCTGATTATGACCGCTTATGCTTGTTATTATAAAATGCCGCGCTTGCAAAAACTCTCAATCTTTTCAATAATGATTTGGTTTATTATCACTTTTGAAGCCGATGTTTTTGATATTATCCCGTCGCTTTGTATTTGTGCATTTTTTGCTTTTCTGGCTTATCGGGCGCGTAGTCGTAAGGGCTTTAATACCTTCGTTATTCTCGCGGTTCTGCGGATATTGGTATATTATGCCGATGTTGAAAATCTCGAATATTTGGGATTGTATTTAATCGGTTCGGGGTTGCTGATGATTGCTACCATCTTGGGACTTTTTAAATACGGGAAATTTTTATGGAGAAACGAAAATGAAAAATAATCTGTGGTATTCGCTGTTGTATCTTCCGGCTTTTGTTTTGGCCGGTGTGATGATTTATTATACGGCGGAAAGTAATTTTACCAAAGTGGAAGTTGTCGTTACCGGTTATGACCCGAAAGACTTTTTTGCTGGATATTATATGAATTTACAGCCTGATTGGGAAAAAACAGATTGCGCTCAATTTGAAAAAAATGTTTGTCCGAAAGAGGATTTTCGTAAAGTATATAATTACTACATTCGGCGCGAACAATCGGCAAAATTGTCGCAAAAGGTTAGTGCCGGCAATGTTAAGCTGATTTTTTCTTATGATAAAGGACATACTCCGATGGTGGTTGATTTGAAGGTTGACGGCGTGTCGTATCTCGATTATGTACGGGATTGATTTTTTTGTTGACTTATGAATTTTATCTGTTATAAGAGTCGTGAAAAAAATACCGAGAGTCTTTTTTGTTAAAGGCTTTAAATAACTAATAACTAACCGGAGATTTTTAAAATGAAAAGAACTTATCAACCGAGTAAATTGGTACGTACTCGCCGCCACGGCTTCAGAGCCCGTATGGCAACCGCTGCAGGCCGTAAAGTTTTGTCTGCCCGCAGAGCAAGAGGTCGCAAAAGAATTTCAGCCTAAAAGTTTTTATTATGGCTAAATATCTTATCTTAAAAAAGAGAAGAGATTTTCTAAAAGCCGCCAAGGATACCACGTTTGTTACTCATCATGTGGTTATTCAGGCGGCTTTTTGCGCTGAAAAAAAAGATGAGGCATTGCCAAGGATAGGGTTTACCGCAACTAAAAAAATCGGTAAAGCATTTTATCGCAACCGTACTAAAAGGCGGTTGCGCGCTGTTGTGCGTGAGATTGAACAGCGCACATTCTTAAATGGTGTGGATTATGTTTTTGTCGGTCGCCGTGATACCGGATATTGTCCGTATGAAAAACTTAAAAACGGAGCCGAGTGGGCCTTAAAAAAAATAAATTCCGAATTGAAAAACAAGTTGAAAGAACATGAAAAAAATCCTGATTCTGCCGATTAAGTTTTATCAATATTTTATTTCGCCTTTTTTTCCGGGAGTCTGCCGATATCGTCCGACTTGTTCTGAGTATATGATTGAGGCAATCAGAATCCACGGGGTTTTTAAGGGTATATTCCTCGGTACAAAGCGGTTATTAAGGTGTCATCCTTGGGGCGGTTCGGGATATGATCCGGTGCCGAAAAAGTCAAAGCATAAGTAATGATATTTTGTTGCTTTTTACCTGTTTTTAATATAAAAAATATCCCATGTTTTGTGGAGAGTAAAAAATGAATGATAATTTCAAAAATTTTTGCATAGCCATCGTGCTTTCGGTGTTGATTGTCAGCACCATGAACTATTTTTTCCCGCCGGCGGAGATATCAAACGAGCCGGATGTTGAGGTTCAAGCGCCGGTGGAAGAAGTTGTTCAGGCAGTCAATGAACCTGCATTTTTACCGGTGGAAGAGGTTTTGCAAAATGATGAACGCATTAAAATAAAAAACAAGGCACTGGAAGGAACTCTGCGTCTTAAAGGAAGCCGATTTGATGATTTGCGCCTTATTAAATATAAACAAACATTGGATAAAGACAGTCCTGATGTTGAACTCTTAAAGCCTTCAAAAACCGAAAATCTGTTTTATGCCGAATACGGGTGGCTTTCGGCAAATCGCAATTTAGCGCTCCCGAATTCCGATACCATATGGGAAATTGTGAGCGGTGATGAATTGACGCCGGAACATCCGATTGTGCTTCGTTGGGATAACGGTCAGGGACTCGTTTTTCATCGTGAAATTTCGCTTGATGAAAATTATTTGTTTAATGTTAAGCAAACGGTTGAAAATAATTCCGGTGAAAGTGTTGCTCTTATCCCGTACGGGTTGATGAGTAAATATATTGATTTGAAACAACATCCGGGAGGAATTGTTCAGGAAGGTTTTACCGCAATTATCGACGGAGATTTGAAGGAGCATACATTCAAAGATTTGCACGAATCGAAGTTTGATAAAATTCCGACCGCAGGCGAAAGTCTTCCGGAAGATAAAAATGCTAAAAATTTTGAAAATCAGGGCGGTTGGATTTCGCTGACCGAAAAATATTGGTTCGGCGCATTTATTTTTCCCGATGATTACAAGACAACGGTTAATGTCAGAAACGTGCGCAAAGATGTCTATCAGCTCGATTTTAAGGGCGAAACGGTTACAATTCCGAACGGACAATCTGCTGAGTTTATATCGCAGTTTTATGCCGGTGCTAAAGAGATTAAACTGCTTGATAAGTATGCCGAAAAAATTAAAAAATTCGACTTGGCGGTTGATTTCGGTTGGTATTATTTCCTGACTAAACCGTTCTTTTATATTTTGGATTTTCTCTATAACTTAATCGGTAATATGGGGTGGGCGATTTTGTTATTTGCCTTTATCTTGCGTGCGCTTTTGTTCCCGATTGCCAATAAGTCGTTCGACAGTATGTCGAAAATGAAGAAAATACAGCCGAAAGTTATGGCTTTGCAGGCAATGTATAAGGATAATAAAGTGGCTTTGCAACAGGCAACTATGGAACTTTATCGCCGCGAAAAGGTAAATCCGGCTTCGGGTTGTCTGCCGATGTTTATTCAAATTCCGATTTTCTTTTCGCTCTATAAGGTTTTGAATATAGCTCTTGAGATTCGTCATGCGCCGTTCATCGGTTGGATTAAAGACCTTTCCGCGCCTGACCCGCTGACAATTTCTGTTTGGTCGGGAATACCGATCCCGTCGCTTTTGGATATCGGTGTTTGGCCCGTAATCTATGGTCTGACTATGTATCTGCAACAAAAACTTAATCCGGCTCCGACGAATAAAGATCAGGCCAGAATGTTTGCCATGATGCCGATAATTTTCACGATTATGTTTGCGCATTTTGCCGTAGGTCTTGTGATTTATTGGACGTTCAGTAATATCCTTTCGATGTTGCAACAAAAGCTGATTATGCGAAAGAACGGTGTTAAATGAGCGAAAAATTTGAACCGGAGGTATTGGCTAGGGCCGAAAAACAATTTACTCGTCCGTGCGATTTTATGCTCAGTGTGGCAAGGCTGGAGCAACTTCCCGAACCGGAATTGGACGAGGTTGCGTTTGCAGGTCGCTCGAATGTCGGAAAGTCGAGCTTGATAAATGCTCTGTTCAATCAGAAAAAACTGGCGAAAACATCTGCAACTCCGGGACGTACGCAACAACTCAATTTTTTTGATTTTGATAATAAGCTATATCTTGTGGATTTGCCGGGTTACGGGTATGCTAAAGCGCCGGAAAATTTGGTTAAACAGTGGCAACAAATGCTCAAAACTTATTTGCGCGGCAGGCCGAATCTGCGACGTGTTTTTTTGATGATTGATTCTCGCCACGGTCTGAAAAAAGATGATTTGGATATTATGAAAATGCTTGATGAGTGTGCGGTTGCTTACCAAATTATCTTAACCAAAATCGATAAAATTTCCGCTCAGGAATTGCAAAAAATTTACGATAAAACTTTGTCGGAACTCAAAAATCATCCGGCCGGATTGAATGATATTCTGGCAACAAGTGCTGAGAAAAAACTCGGACTTGAGGTCTTAAAGGCGGAAATTTGCTCGCTGATGTAAACTTAATGTTTATGTTTTTACTGTGATTGAAAGCGCCGAAAGTAAACGTATCACAACTCTCGGCGGTAAATAAAGAAAATTCTTGATATTTTAAAAAAAAGCGCTATTGTGAGGCAACTTTTTAAAATAATATAAGGAAAAATAATCGATGAGTATGAGAAATATTGCCATTATCGCCCA
>ONLJ01000001.1 GCA_900318605.1 uncultured Rhodospirillaceae bacterium
AATCCAAGACCAAGAATGAATGGCGCACCGTGCATCCGTATGGTTTTCTTTACGGCAACAAGCATTACCTGATTGCTTGGCATACCAAGAAAAAGGTTATGTGCCACTTTGATTTGAACAATATTCAAGAGATTGAGGTTTTGGACGAGTATTTCGTCAGAGATGCCGATTTTTCTTTAGAATCCTTTAGTCAAAAATCATTTGGTGTGTATCAGGAAGAACCATTTGACGTGGAATGGAAGTTTGATAAGGAAGTTGCCAAAGAAGCGGCCAAATACGTTTTCCATCCGACACAAGAAATGATTGAAAATCCCGATGGCACGCTGACGGTTAAATTCCGTGCAGGCGGTGCAAGAGAAATGGATTGGCACCTCTACACTTGGGGCAAGCACGTTAAGGTTATCAAACCAAAGGATTTCAATAAGCGCAAGGTTTGGAAGGGTTAAGCTTTATAATTCAATTACCCTGTAGTTTATTAAATATTTAATATATTCTCAAAGCTGTTAAACTTAAAGAAAATATGATGTCGGGCATTCGGAATTACATGCAACTTATCTTTATAAAAATTCTTTTGTGCCTGCAAATCAAATATCAAATCATTTTCCGCCGCAACCGCTTTATCAAATAATGGATTGATTTGTTTTTTACACTCATTATACAGCCTTTGCAACACTTTCAGTTCATTTTCACAACTTTCGATTGTGCGTAATGATTCCAGTTTGTTATATCTTTCATATTCATCATCACTAAAAACCATATATTTTTTTCTGAAATCCAAATAATTATCCAAAGTTATATCCTTAAAAACTTGGATAGTTTTCTCTGATATTCCCAAATTTTCATCAAATAAATACGGATTTCCGCATAAAGCAATTTTCTGTCGGACGTTCGGAATAAAATCCGAAAAAACAGAAGCGACAAAAACACCGGCAGAATAAGCGATAATGTAAATATTCTTATATTTTGAAAAATCAAAATCCAATGTTAAGTCCTGATAATCATACAAAATCAAAATATCTTTTTTATCGTGTAAATTGGTAAACTGATTGTAATCACAACCCCAACCGGAGAAAAAAACGATTAAATCATCGGAATGGTTATCTTGATAAAAATATTGCATTTTTTCTTTATATCTGTTTTATTTCATTTTATTCTTTGGTTTCTGTAAATGTATCTCCCTTGTTGCCGACATAAACCACAACAATTTCGGCATCTTCATCACCGGTGCTTTCGCCATAATGCCAAGTATCAATAACTTCAATAATCGGATCGCCTGATTTTAAGATTAAAACATCACCGGTTTCGGTATGCACGGTCAACTCTCCTTTAGTCAAATAGCCGACATTCAAAATCGGATGTTGGTGCAACGGCAACTTTTCGCCTTTCGGAATTTGAATACGAACAACGGTTACTTCCGGTTCACTCAGATTCATTTGTTTAATCGGAGTTTTATTCCATGAAGTTTGCGATTTTTGCAAAATTTCCGAAGTTGCGGCCGAAGCATTGAAAGCAAAGCAACAAACCAGCATAGCAATTAAATATTTATACATTTTGATTTCCTTTATAAAGTTACTTTTTGCAACATCCTAGGACATTTTTATCAAAAAGTAAAACAGAAAATTTAAATGATACAGTCATTTATCAATAAATTGAAATTTAGATGATTAAGATCGGCAATTTACTATAAAAAAAATATTTAAATATAGTAACTTGATTTTTTAAGTATTTTATTTGATATGGTCGCATGGAATAGAACATATTATCTGACAAATAGAACAAAGAACTGAAATATGATAATATATTGATGACCAGTGATTAGGTGCTATCATAAAACAAAATTATCTTTGCGCCTTATTGTCCGCGCATAGCGATTTTATCGTTTGTTTTGCTCAAAACTGCGATTTCCGGTTTTATTTTGCAAATATTGCTTGACAAAACGAAAAATAAGTTTATCCTCTTCAGTAAACATAAATAATTAAAAAACTATTCTGTATGAAGCAACTTAGTGTAAAAGATTTCAAATGTGCCATGAGCTACGTTTGCAAGAATGACGGACGACAATTTCAGGACGTCAGTGATGAAGATTTTCTCAAGCTGGATTTTGCTAAAGACTTGAAAATGGGCAATATTCGTGTTGCTGCCGTGGTCATCGAATTACAGCGTATTCATCAGTTAAGCATCCCATGGGAAATTGTCCGAGCAACTAAGGATAATACCATAGGCTCGTTAATGGAGGCGATTAACCGATATATCGAGGATTTTCCCAATATCTGATCCCCTTCAAACCACTTATCAAAAGACCGCCGTAAAACAGGCGGTTTTTAATTTTTTTCCAAAATTATCTTATTTATCTTTCTCTCGTTCCAATAATTTATCGGAAATTTTTATTTCCATAGACTTAGCAAAAAACGGAAGTTTTCGCTCTCCCGAATTAGTCCCAAAAACGAAATCCGAATAATATTAATTACAATAATTTTTATGAAGATAATACTTGCTGTTTCTACGTTGAGTTAAACTTATACAAACCTATATTGCAAAAAACATATGTTATTATTATATAAAAAACTTGACAAGATAGCAATTTTATGTTACTGGATGAGTGTTCTTTTTTATTGAAAGAATCTTCACTTCTGTAGTAATAAAAAAACGTTAATAATTTTCTGATTAGGAGAAAAAATGAATAAATTTTTCGTATCTGGAGTGTTTTCTACATTATTGGCAATACTGGGTATCACTTCATCTCATGCTGCTTTACATAAGGAATTAAACCAGAACAGCAACAATGTTAATAATCAAGATGGAATTCAAGTTGCTTATTGCAATTTGCCTACCAGTTATTACTGATTTTGCCTCTGAATTGGGTGTATATAAATTAAGTTTATAGCCTTCTTAATTATTCCAGAAATAATTGAGAAGGATGATTGTTTGTACTGTTTATACCATTTTATCGTGAATTTTCCGATTTTAGTGTATTTTAAACCGTCTTAAGCAATCAGTGTCACAAATATGGAATCAAAATAAGAAAGATTATTATAAAAATGAAAAAGTTTTCCTTGCTCCTGTATGTTCATAATGTACAAGATTTTTTGCCTCAATGTTTGAATTCAATACTTAAACAGACGGAGAAAGATTTTGAGTTGTTGATTTTTGATAATGCCTCAACCGATGGGGCTTTTCAATGCCTAAAAACATATCAAAAAAAAGATACCAGAATAAAGATTTTTCACTGCGATAACGAAGAAAACTCCGCAACAGCCCGCAACACCTTACTGAAAAATGCCGATGGGGAAATTGTTGCCTTCCTGCCGGTAGCCGAATTTAAGGATTCGTTCTTACAGTATATCAGACGTAAAATGTATGCCGAAACCCCTGATGTTTTGATAATCCGCACAAATAAAGAATATTTGAAAGTTCCTTCTTGTGCTGATGGGATATATTCCGTGCAAAACAATAAAAAAGAATTATTTTTTTGCAATTTACCAATTGTTGAAAATGTTTTTTATAGCAATTCATTTTTGAAAAAAACGAAAATTAAATTCTGTGATGAAGAATTGGGGGCTGATTTTGCTTTTTATATTCAAACAATTTCTCTGGCGAAAAAAATTTATTTTGCGCACAAAAATTTGTTGAAAACAACTCCTAGATTCTGTGATTTCAGCAACAGAGAATTAACCTGTTATCACCAATTTTCCAACGTTATTAGACATGGAGCTGATATATTAAAGAAATATAATCTGTGGCAATCTACTGAAAGATTTTATGTTGAAGCCGCCTTTTATTACCTTCAAATATTGTCTTTTTGCCTGCCGTTCCCAATCAAAAATTTCTTTTTGAAATTTACTTCCACAGAAATTTTGAAACAAATAAACCCGGAAAAATTTGACCGTAAACTTTATTCATCGCTTAATATTTCTGATTGGTTTTATGAGATTAAGTTGAAATCATATCCGTCGGAAAAATTCGAAAAATGTTTTTACACCCAAAAAAATGATATAATACCTGTTGTTTTATCAGCCGAAAACGATGAAAACTCTATGTTAACCGATGTATTGCTTCAATCTTTAATATCCAACTCCGATAAAGATAAATTTTACGATATTTATATTTTATCCCACAAAAACCTCTCAAAACATATTATAAAAACAATAGAAAGTGAAGCGACCGAAAATATCAGTATAAACTTTGTTGATATCAAAGCTTATACTCCAGATAACGCCTTTATTTATATGTACAGATTGTCTTCATTGTATTTTTTTATTCCTGATATTTTACCGCAATATAATCGGGCAATATTTTTGAAAAATAATGTAATTGCCCTAAAAGATATTAGTGAACTTAATTCGCTTGATATGGGAAATATGCCGATAGCCGGAACTAAAGACTACCGTGCCAACAGTGAATATGTTGAAGATAAATTAAAACTGATAACCGAAACATATATTGATGACAGCGTGTTGCTTTTAGATATTCCGCTCTGCAAAAAATTAAGATTAGGGCAAAATTTCTTGCATAAAATATCTTCAGATTCAAAAACATATAGAGCACAAGATATCTTAAACACATTTTTTATCGATAAAATAAATGTTATTGATAACATTTATAATTGCGATGCTGATTTTATATGCGGAAAACGGATAATTAAAGGTTATCCATACAAAATTGATACCATACGAATTTTAGATTATAAAACCGCACATCCTTATCTGAATTTTCAATGCATTTTTGCTGATATTTGGTGGAAATTTGCACGACAATGTTTGTTATATGAATCATTACTGAAACTAAAAAAACGTCCTATATCCGACAGGGAATACCTGTTAATGAAAATGTTTATAAAAGAAGCATTCTTTATGATATTTACATTTGGTACGACCAGAAAAAAACATTCGCAAAATATATCTAAATTACTGACATTTATCGCCGAGGAGCGAAGACCATGACGTCTCCGATAGTTTCCGTTATTGTTCCGATATATAATGCTGAAAAGTTTTTGCGACCATGTCTGAACTGTATTGTCAATCAGACATTAAAAGATATTGAAATTTTCCTTATTGATGACGGCTCAAGCGATTCCAGTTTGGATATTTTACAAGAATATGCCGACAACGATAAGCGTATTAAAATATTAAAGCAAAACCATCTCGGTCCCGGACCGGCAAGAGATAATGCCATAGCAATTGCTAAAGGAGAATTTATTTCTTTTATGGATTCGGATGATATTTTCGAGCCGGATTTATTGGAAAGTTTACATAAAAAAATCGAAGCAACCGGTTCCGATATTGCCTTCTGCCGGTTTTGGATGTACAATCAGGAAAAATTGCTCGATGAGCCACCGGAATTTGATGTCGATATCGAATTATTGCCTGAAGATACCGTTTTTTCGGCGGATAGCTATACCGATTATATTTTAAGTTTGTATATAACGGCCGTATGGTCTTCGATGTATCGCCGAGAATTTGTACTTAAGAATAAATTAAAATTTTCTCTTGCTCCGCGAGCTGAAGATAATCTGTTTTCTCAACCGGCTATTGCTATGGCTGCCAAAATAAGCTTTCTTAATCGCAAACTTATTCATTATCGCCGATTTTATTATACTTCTTTGACCGATAAAGTGAACATATATTGGCTTAATTCGTTTATTGTTCATCGTGAAGTTCGGGATTATTTGGTAGAACGCAACAAATTTGAGCAATTAAAACCTCCTTTTTTCTATCACATGCTGAAACACATCATGTACCATGTTATCGAAAAATGCCTTGAACCGGTTAAAAGTATCGTTATATCTTACACCAAAAAATACTTAAAAGAAGTGTATGATTTAGATTTATATGATATTGCAAAATACATAGATGAGTATACTTATTTACTTTATCAAACGATATATCGCAAATATAATGATACTTCCGTATTGGAAAAATATCTTCAAAATGATAAACAAAAAATAATTCCGGTTGTTTATTCCGCCAATAATGCTTACGTTAAAATTTTAGCGGTATCACTGCAATCACTGATTGAACATGCGAACAAATCTGATTTCTATGATATCTACATTTTGCATTCCGATATAAGCATGGAAAATGAATGTAATCTTGAGCGAATAAGCGGCAAAAATATACGTGTAACTTGCATTAACGTTGAAAAACGGCATGCCATAGACGGGAAACTGTATTCTCAGTCGCATTATTCCAAAGAGATGTTTTACCGCTTTTTAATTCCGCAAATCATTTACGGATATGATAAAATCCTTTATATTGATGTCGATACCTTGATTTTGCAAGATGTTGCCGAATTATATAACAATGATGTCTCGGAGTTCCCGATTGGAGCCTGTGTCCAGCCTTTACAAAAAAACTTTCAAAAATATTGTCTCAAAAAATTAGATTGCAATCCTGAAAATTATGTAAACTCCGGTATTCTTCTGTTTAATACCAAAAAATGGAACGAGCTTAATCTTACCGAAAAATGCTTTGCCATGGTCGGGAAAAAAGGCAGATGGCGCGCACCGGATCAGGATATACTTAATATTGTTTGCAAAAATAACATTAAAATTTTGGATAATCGCTGGAATACGATTGCTACCATATCATTAAGACCGAAGAAAAAATATCTTATTGATGCTTATGAAAATGAATTTGCCAAACTCGGCAAAGCTTGTATTTTACACTACACATCTTGCTTAAAGCCGTGGATATACAGAAATTCCGCAGAAGCAGCATTATGGTGGAAATATGCAAGAAAGAGTTTATATTACAAGAGCTTATGTTATTTTTTCTTAATGAAGAGATAATTCAAAAAAAGCATTATTTTATCTCATAAGCCCTTAATATACCCGGAATTTTTGAAGCTGAATATCGAACCAGCTGTTATAATCAGGTGATCAAAAATTTTTATTCCGGCGGAAGTTGCCGCCTCATAAATATTTTCGGTAAGTATTATATCATCATCGGAAGGCAGGCAATTTCCCGACGGATGATTGTGTGCCAAAATTAAGCTTTTAGCATTATTTTGAATTGCCAAACGAATAATATCTCGCGGATATGCAACGGTCTGATTAACTATTCCTCTGCTGACAATTCTACTCTCAAAGCAATGCATGTTTTCATCCATCATAAAAATTCTAAACTCTTCTACATCACTGTAAGCCATACTTTGTCGGCAAAACTCCAAAAACTTGTCCCAATCTTTAACAACCGAATTTTTACTTGAATACATACTCTCCGCCGATGCACGCTTACCGCAAGCCGCAATAACTTTAAGTGCGACAATGACATTTTCATTTACACCTTCAATTTCCGAAAGTTCATTGAGAGGTGCGTTAATTATTTTACATATATTGTTGAATTTCTTGAATATTCTTCCCGTGATATTTGATTTATCATTGCCAGCCGCACTGATAAGCAAAATCAACTCCAACAGTTCACGATCGCTGAAATCGGCACCATCGCTTTTTTGAAAGCGCCGTAACAATTCGCTTTTTCTGTCTGAGCTATTTATTGCCGATATACAAGAATCTAGAGTTTCAGTCAATTTAGCAGTCCCTAAAAAATATTTATTTATACGGTGGTTTATCCAAACCCTTAGGAGAGTAGGTAAAAACCTCATATCCGTCTTTGGTAACACCTAACGAATGTTCAAACTGTGCTGACCATTGATGATCACATGTCACAGCCGTCCAACCGTTGGAAAGCACAACGCCTTCTTTTTTGCCCATATTTATCATCGGCTCAATGGTAAAAATCATACCTTCCTGCATTATCGGACCGGTACCTTTACGACCGCAATGCATAACATTCGGCTCATCATGGAAAACCTTTCCGACACCATGTCCGCAAAACATATCGACCACCGAATAGCCATATTTATGAGCATATTCTTCAATCACGGCACCGATATCGCCGAAATGCGCCCCAGGTTTGACTACATCAATACCGCGCATCATACACTCATAAGTAACCTCACACAAACGCTTGCCTTTTACTTTCGGTTTACCGGCAAAATACATTCGGCTGGTATCTCCGTAATATCCGTCAACAATTGTTGTTACATCAATATTTAAGATATCGCCGTCAGCCAATTTCCGCTCATAATCAGGAATTCCGTGACAAATAACTTGATTTATGGAAATACAGGTTGATTTCGGATACCCGTGATAACCCAAACACGCCGGAATTGCACCTTTATCTTCCATAAATTTACGGCACAAATCATCCAACTCTCCGGTAGTAATTCCGACTTCAACATAATCGGCAATATAATCCAAACACTCGGCAGCAATTTTACCGGCCTTACGCATACCGGCAAAATCAGCCTCACCATATATTTTTATTCCGTTTTTATTTGTTTGCATGGCAAAATCTCCTTATATTTTAAGCAGATACAACACCTTTGCTTAAAATACAAGGCTTAAATAAAATATGTGCAAGAGTTTTTAATCGCCGATACCTTTACCATGCCCGCAATATCTTTGATTGCCGCGTCCGCCCTTATTTTTACCGGAAGTTTTCAAATATTCCTGATACTCATTATACGACATACGCAACTCTTCCCCGCGGCGATTATCATAATGTTTTGCTCGTTGTGAAAATCTGATTTCGGTATTGCTCATCGACATTCCTTCATCTTCGAGTTTCTGAGCGGTTTCGATAATAGACTTTTGAATATACCCACTATCCAAGCGTTCGCCCTTTCTTGAAGATACATTCATTACTGTAAATAAGTGCTCTTTCTGCATTAAATTATGGTCGCATAAATCGAACACAAACAAGTCATTACTTCCGGCACCTGTCATACTCTCAGCTCTGACACAAATCCAGTCTTGTTGAGCAAATGGCTTACCTTTTTCCTTTGTTGTTCCTTCCGGTGTTATAATCAATACGTCAGAATTAAAGCAAAGCAACGGCTTTCCTTTATGCTTGTGCAATACTTTCAACAACGCCGATAATTGCTCCGGATCGCCGTGAACCGCGATATTGTAAACATCTTGAGTTCCTTTTTCTATTGCTTTATGATTTTTACAAGATTTCAAGGTTAATTGCTGGAAATACCGTGTCTCTTCTATCGTGGCATGGCCGGTACGTTGAAACATTGCATCCAATGTATCGCCGTTGATAATAACCGTCGCACCCAAACTTTGCAAACGCGCAACCGGCGCTTTCCATTTATCACCTATAATTGCTTCAATAAAACGCTGACGACAGAGAATAAGTGTATTATCATTGACGGTAAATTGCGGATGTCCGGTTTGCCCCTTACCTTTGGATTTTCCGTCTTTATCTTTAGTTACCTTATTCTGTTCACTCATAACAACAAGTGTCGATTTGCGCCCGTCTTTATCTTCAAGCATAGCACCGCTGATAATCATATAGCGTTGTTCTTCCGGATATTTACGCAAATAATCTTCTATATTGGTATGCTCAATATCGCCGGCATTATATATAACCTTTTCCAAATCCACTTTTTCATTCGGCGAAATTTGCATTAAATCGGTTACCGCCTCGGCAACACGTTCCAAATTGGCACGCAGCAACTTTTCATTAAAAGTGATGCGAATTTTGCCGTCACCCATTTTTCTTAAAATTTTCTGGGTATATTCTATATTATCCTCACTCAAAGGATCTTTTTTGATTTCTTCGAGTTTATCCTTTACCCATTTTTCTTTATTGCGAACAATTGAAAACAAATCTTTTACAGTATTGCGCAAACCCTTACTGCCGACAAGAATCGTACGACCGGTTAATGCGGCAACTTTTATATCAATCGCCAAATTTTGCACACTGCGGGCAATAACCGGAGAAAAAATCTGTTTTCCTTCATTTTCCTGTACCACGCGCAAAACATTTTCCACCGCCTGATTAAAATCCGGTATCCTTCTTTTTCCCTTATCATCATATAATTTTGATGTTCCCGAGGTCGAATCGAAAAAGATATGAGTAATTTTTTTATCTGAGATAAATTCTTTATATAGCTCTTCATCAAAACCCTGACCGAACGGAACTTTATCCAAATGATAATCTCCGGTAAACAATAATCCGGCATTGTCCTTGCCGTTTACGGTTGTGCCGATATGAAAACCGAAAGCACCGGCGGTAGAGTGTGAAATATTAAACGGGGAAATCTTCATATTATCGCCTATTCCGATTGTTTCCCCTTCCCTTATGATTTCAATCTGCGGAATATATTCATCAGGAACATTATTGTTTTTCATCTGCTGTTTAATCAAATTAGCGGTAAATTCGCTGGCAAATATCGGAGGAAGCTTGAATTTTGCCGCCGCCAGGAAAGATAATGCGCCGATATGGTCTTCATGGCAATGGGTTACAACTAAGGCATCAATCGGCTTTTCGGCTGTCCCGTAAGGACTGTCAAAATACTGGCGCATATCGGGAATTGCCGAGTCATAACTAATCCAATCCGGCGGGAACATCGCACCGTCATCAATCAAAATTCTCGATGTCGGCTTATTTTCTTCGTCATGCTCAATTAAAATAGAACTTGCCCCGATACGATACTCATTATTACCGCCTAAAAACTCGACCTTCGTGCCGTATTTCTGCTTGGAACGTGCCATTTTTGTCTCCCCTGATACGAAATTCTGCTTTAGTATATCATCTTTTGACAAAAAATCAACCTATTTTTTCAAAAATCACAGCTTTATTTTTTCTTCGCCGGAAAAATATTTATCTAAGTCGATATCTTTAGATGTGTTTTCTTTATCATCTTGCATAATTTCCAGTCCGGCGAGGGTATCGGCGAGCTCATCATTAAATATGGTTGAAAGTTTATCTTCATCGCTTTGAGTTTTTTCATCGCTTTTATCATTTAAAATATCGTCAATCAACTCCGACGGCAATGCTTCTTTCTTTTCAGGATTCTCCGGCTCATTGTCAAAATTTTCGAGCGAAATATCAACCTTGTCATCAAGGCTCAAAATCTCAGGTTCATCGCCTAAGTCGTCAACAATCTCAGGCTCTACATCGGCATTCGGGATTGTGTAATGATTGAAATAATCTCCGTGTGATTGAATTTTCCCTATAGAATCTACTCTTTCGCCGTGTTCCATATTTTCAGCTTGCCTATCTTTAGCAAACACCTGCACGGAAAGACTGGCAAACTGCCTCATATACTCTTCAAATTTTGAGGTATTTTCAGCTATTTTCCGAGATAAATCATTCTCAAGAATTGCCATTTTCTCGCCGTATTTAGCAGTTATTTCATCAACTCTGTCTTCCAAACGCTCAAGACCGGCAATTTTTTGCTTTAATTCGGTAAAAATTTCTTCATTTTGGTATTTATTTTTTTCGTAATAATCAAAAGCCAAAGACGATAAAGCCGAAACAATCAGCACCAAAATCATGGCAGAGACCAAAACATTACTCATTGCCAAATCGGCCATATTTTCATCACTGCCGAAGCTGGAAGCAAACAGCAAAAACAAAACAAATAAAATACTGATTAAAATCAGGCATACAGCTTTTATAATCGCACTTGCATAACGCATTTGAGAATCCTTAAAAATTTTTCTTTTTAAGGGTAATATAAAAGCAAAAAATCAGAAAATAAAGTCTTTAAAGCACTTGTTCACGGGTTTTATGCAAAACAAGATGCGGAAAATCTTCCGTAATTTTGCCGATATGCCAAGCATTGCGTGCCAAAAAAACCTTTTCGCCGTCATAATCTTCGGCGATGTTCATCTTGTTTGCATTATAAAAACGTTCTAATTCGGCTTTATCATCAGAGCTTATCCATCGCGCCGTGTAATATTGAGTATTTTCAAATATCACTTCAATATTAAACTCAGTTCTTATGCGGTCAGCCATAACTTCAAATTGCAACGCACCAACCACTCCTACAATATATTCCGCTCCGACAACGGGGCGAAAAATACTGGCACCGCCTTCCTCGGCAATTTGTTGCAAAGCATTAGCGAGGTGTTTGGATTTAAGCGGGTCTTTCGGACGCACCGATTTTAATAATTCCGGAGCGAAACTTGGAATTCCGGTATAGTGAATCTTCTCGCCCTCGGTTAAAGTATCGCCGATTCTGAGCTGTCCGTGGTTCGGAATACCGATAATATCGCCGGCATAAGCATCTTCTGCCAACTCACGCTCCTGAGCCAAAAACATAACCGGAGTCGGCACCTTAATTTCTTTGCCTGTGCGCACCTGCAACAAACTCATACCACGCTTAAAATGCCCCGAGCAAATGCGCATAAAAGCAATTCTGTCGCGATGTTTCGGGTCCATATTTGCCTGAATTTTGAAGATAAATCCCGTAACTTTTTTCTCATCGGCGCTGACTTCTCGTTCAACGGCTTTTTGTGGACGAGGTAATGGCGCAAATTTGTGCAAACCGTTTAAGACTTCACGCACCCCGAAATTGTTGACGGCACTGCCGAAAAACACCGGAGTGAGCGCGCCGGCAAGATAAAGTTCCAAATCGAAAGGCGGGCAAAGTTCACGCACCATTTCCACATCTTCACGCAGCTTTTGCACAGCGTGCGCAGGCAGGAGTGCATCAAGTTTCGGATCATCAAGTCCTTTGCATGTTTCAATAGTATCGTTAATTTGCGACTTATCACCGATTTTATTCATCAAAATCAGCTGATCGTTGATTAAGTCATAACAACCCATAAAATCCTTGCCGCTTCCGATCGGCCAACTTGCCGGCGTAACATCAAGCGCCAGCGTTTTTTCAATATCATCAAGGAGTTCAAACGGGTCCAAACCCTCACGATCAAGCTTGTTGATAAAAGTGATAATCGGAATATTACGCAAGCGACAAACCTCAAAAAGTTTTTTGGTTTGCGTTTCGATACCTTTGGCAGAATCAAGCACCATTACGGCTGAATCAACCGCCGTCAAAACACGATATGTATCTTCTGAAAAATCCTCGTGTCCCGGCGTATCCAAAAGGTTAAAAGTTATACCTTGATATTCAAAATTCATCACCGAGGAAGCAACCGAAATTCCGCGCTCCTGCTCAACTTTCATCCAGTCGGAATGTGCCTTGCGGTTTTCTCCTCTGGCTTTTACGGCACCTGCCTGAGCAATAGCTCCGCCGAATAACAACAACTTTTCGGTCAATGTGGTTTTACCGGCATCAGGGTGAGAAATAATCGCAAAAGTTTTGCGCGGATTTATCTTGTTTTCAGACATATTTCCCTCTTTAATTTTATCAAAATTATCCCTCTTATAACCTAAAATCCGAAATTTGCAAGAAATTTGTTCTTGCCGATTTAAATTTTGTTTGTTATATTTCCTCTTGAGCATAAAAAGGCTCTGAGGTCTAGAAGCCTCTTGCAAATTAGTCCTTCATTTTCAGTCATATATGCAATGACTGGAAGGTAGTGAAATAAGAAGGTTTATCCTTACGAATAAACTACACTATCTGATTTGCAATAGTTTCTAGCTTCCAGTCGCCTTTTTCGGCGGCTTTTTTTTTAACTATCCGGAAAGGAAAAAACATGAAACCTCAGAAAAAGAGATATGAAGATATTTGCCCGAGCAACAAAACAGAATTTCCCATGCTGTATTATTATGCCGTGAGAACGTTAAACATCTTGAGAATTATAATAATACAGGAGTATGGCAAGCAAAGTTCTTACGCCAATCGCATCATTCGCCTTAATCATAAAATCGAGCAAATGGTCGCACGTTACAAACAACTCGAACTTGAGCTTAAAATTTTGAAAAATACCAATAAAAAATAAAATATCTTTAACTCATATATGCCTGCTGATATTTTTTTCTTGGCAATGTGTTAATTTTACTTGATTTATTATTTTTTTTATGTACTATTCGCTATGATTAGAGAATTATACTTAAGCGGGTGTGGTGAAATTGGTAGACACGCCAGACTTAGGATCTGGTGCCGCAAGGTTTAAGAGTTCGAGTCTCTTCACCCGCACCAATA
>ONLJ01000024.1 GCA_900318605.1 uncultured Rhodospirillaceae bacterium
AGTTGTACCGGTTTAATATTCATTAGGATTTCCGCGTTTGGTTTTAACCGAATGGAAATAAGAAGCGATTCTGAGCGAAATATCGTTGGCTATGATTTTAGCACCGTCTTTCTCGATTTTTTTCCTATCCATCGTGGTGGAATAAGGATTATCAAGCAAGTCATAACTTAAATAAATCCAACTTTTTCCGGAAACAAGATGACCTTTTTCCTCGCTCCAAAGTTCGTAGCTGACCGTATATTTAACCTTTTCGCGCGTAGCGGTAATATCGTCACGCAGAGCCTGTTCGGTTGTTTCCTTATCAACCGGCTCGATTTTCAAAAAGTATTTTGCGTTTTTCGGTGTTCCGTGCGGATTGAAAGTATCCATCAACTCATTTTTAATCAGCTGACCGATACGGTCAGTTACACCCGAGATTTTAATCTGAGCCATTTCATGCACGATGTCGGTATCATATTCGTTGTTGTAATACCACAAATCATCACCGCCGGTTTTTTCCACATAAAGCGGCTCAAACCCGCAAGCACATACGCACATTATCAGCGCCAAAACGGCTATATTTTTCATCTTAAGCAACAATGTTCACAATCCTGTTAGGCACAACGATTATCTTTTTGATATTCTTGCCTTCAAGCTGGCGTGCCACATTATCCAGCTTCAAAGCAGCATCTTCAGCCGTTTTATTATCGGCATCTTTGGCGATTGTGATAGTTCCGCGCATTTTTCCGTTAAGCTGCACACCTATGGTTACCACATTATCTTCAGCCAATTTGGCATTACCTTCAGGCCAACTTTCGGTTGCAACAAATGTATTATAGCCCATGCGCGCCCACATTTCTTCGGCCAAATGCGGTGTAAATGGCGAAAGAAGCTTCAACAGTGTAGCATAAAGTTCAGCCGGAACTTTTTCAAGTTCAAACATATAGTTTACATAGGTCATCAGTGATGAAACCGCCGTATTAAACTTCATCTGGTCAATACGCTCGGTAACTTCGATAATGCACTTATGCATTGCGCGTAAATCACTTTCGCTCGGTTCGATTTTATACACTTTTTTGAAGAGCGAATAAACTTTTGCTACAAAGCGATAAACTCCGTTTAGACTTTCTTCCGACCACATCGCTACCTGATCAAACGGACCGATGAACATTTCGTATAAACGAAAAGTATCGGCACCGTAGTTATTGACAATGTCATCAGGGTTTATGACATTACCGCGTGATTTACTCATTTTCTCACCGTTGGAAGCCAATATCATGCCGTGAGAAGTACGCTTTTGATAAGGTTCAGGCTGTGGAACATAGCCACAATCATAAAGGAATTTATGCCAGAAGCGTGAATAGAGCAAGTGCAAAGTTGTATGCTCCATACCGCCGTTATACCAATCGACATTCATCCAATAGTCAAGAGCTTCTTTCGAAGCAAACTCCTTATCATTATGCGGGTCGCAATAGCGCAAGAAATACCAAGACGAACCGGCCCAATTCGGCATAACATCAGTCTCACGGCGTGCCGGTGCACCGCATTTAGGACAAGTTGTTTTTACCCACTCGGTTGCATTTGCCAGAGGCGAATCCCCGTTATCATTCGGGCGATAATCCGGAACATCGGGCAGTTTGAGCGGAAGTTGGTCTTCCGGAATTGGTTGCCATCCGCAATGCTCACAATAAACCATCGGAATCGGTTCGCCCCAATAGCGCTGACGAGAGAATACCCAGTCGCGCAGTTTAAAGTTAACTTTGGCATGACCGAAACCTTTGTCTTGAGCATACTTAATTGCCGCCGCCATAGCTTCTTTTTTATCCATACCGTCCATAAAGCCGGAATTGATGTGAGTTCCGTCCTCTTCCCATGCTTCTTTTGAAATATCGCCGCCGGCCAAAACCTGAATAATCGGTAAACCGAATACTTTAGCAAAGTCATAATCGCGTTGGTCGTGCGCCGGAACTGCCATAATTGCACCGGTACCATAACCAGTCAAAACATAGTCGGAGATAAATACCGGAACAAGTGTGCCGGTATAAGGATTTTTAGCCTTAATCCCTTTTAATTCAACACCTGTCTTGGAAGTATCAGATGTGCGCTGAAGTTCTGATTTTTTAGCCGCTTCATCAACATAATTTTTTACTTCCGCCGCATTTTCAAACATATTCATCAGTTCGGAAACAAACTTATGTTCCGGTGCCATAACGCAGTATGTAACACCAAAAGTAGTATCTGGTCTTGTGGTATAAACAACCATTTTTTTGCCCAAGAGATTCCCCGAATTATCAGTCAGTTCAAATTCAAGTTCCGCTCCCTCGGAACGGCCTATCCAGTTAATTTGAGTTGAACGTACACGCTCAATAAAATCAACCTTATCCAAGTCGTCAATCAATCTGTCGGCATATTTGGTAATAGCGAGCATCCACTGTTCCTTATCACGGCGCACCACTTCGGCACCGCAGCGCTCACAACATCCGTTAACCACTTCTTCGTTTGCAAGACCGACTTTGCAGGACGGACACCAGTTAATCGCCATTTTATCTTTATAAGCCAACCCATGCTTAAAAAATTGAATAAACATCCATTGAGTCCACTTATAGTACTCTGGATCACAGGTATTGAAACATCTGTCCCAATCAAACGAAAAGCCCAATGATTTAAGCTGACGGGTAAAGTTTGCGATATTTTCTTTAGTGGAAACCGCCGGATGAACACCGGTTTTGATAGCATAATTTTCCGCCGGCAAACCGAAAGCATCAAATCCCATCGGATACAAAACATTATATCCCTGCATACGCTTTTTACGGCTGATAACATCTAGAGCTGTATAAGAGCGCGGATGTCCAACGTGTAAACCGGCACCGGAAGGATAAGGAAATTCCACCAAAGCATAAAATTTTTCTTTTGTTTTATCTACTTCTACTTTATAAACCTTTTCATCTTCCCAGATTTTCTGCCATTTATGCTCTATTGTGCGGAAATTATATCTATCTTCTGTTTCCCAATCTTTTTTCCATTCATCCCATGTTTCTTTGCCGTTATAGCGTGCATTAGCGGACATTTTTTATTATCTCCCATACTTAAAATCAAAAATATGTTTTAAGCTAACACTTTTTTTATTTAAATTCAAAGCTTTTTTAATTTTATACGCAGTAATGATAATTTTTAAAAAACCTATTGACAATGAAAAATTAAACTGTATAATCCGCCTCAACGTTTTGTGTTAATTTGAAAAAGAGTGAAAAAAATGGCAAAAGCAGTAAAAATTAAAGTAAAATTGGAAAGCACCGCCGGAACCGGTTCGTTCTACTTGGCTGAAAAAAATCCGAGAACTCATCCGGAAAAGCTCGTGCTGAAAAAGTTTGATAAAAAATCAAAAAAGCATGAAGAATTTATTGAAAAGAAATTGAAGTAATTCTTTGTTGATTTTTAATTTTAAGGGGCTGATTAAGCCCTTTTTATTTTTCCGCCATGAAATTTTATTTATAGATGTAGCCGTTAGCAGCCATCTCCCGCAGATAAAGTATAAAACACATTCCGGTATATTGTCCGCCGGCAAACTGGTCTTTGTGCGTCATATCGTGTGAGGTTCCGGTCTTCATCTCAAACCATCTCGGAACTTTAACATTAACCAGCACACCTTTAACATACACTATATCGCCATTATGCAAAGTTTCCAAACCTTTGCGCAAATTGTCATTTGCCGGAATTATATGATAGTTGTTGAAATAATCCTGACTGATTTCCGGACATGACCACAACAGACGATATTCATGCTTAAAACAGCTGTTGAACTTTTCATGATAAGCACTGTTGCCATGAACAAGCGCCAAATCAATCGGCGAAAACGAGTTATAAATTTTTCGGTTATCATCATACCCGTGAGCAAAACGCTCCCACAAGGTATCATAACGTTCCAAAATTCCGATTCGCGCCGTTACCTCATAGGCTTTTTTAGGCACAAAAGTGATGTTTATTTTGTTATATTCTTTTGAAAAGGGTTTTCTTTGCTCATCGCCCAAATCCTTAAAAACATCTTTTTCCCAGACATTAAGCTGTTTTTCATAAGGCTTGGCAAAAAAGCGCTGATAAATCGGTCTTTTGATGTATTCGGGATTAAAAAAGAAAAACAAAAACGCACCGGCAATTAACCATTTAAGAATTCTTTTGATAAATCTTTCAGTCCTTAGGCGCACTTTCTATTATTCTCCTATAATTTTTGCAAGGCCGCTTTAACTCTTACCAGTGTTTCGTTTTTACCTAAAACCACCGCCAATTCGGTTGCTCCGCCCGGAGTTGTTTCCAATCCGGATAGTGCAATCCGCAAAGGATAAAGCACCTGCCCGTTTTTCATCTCGTTTGCCGCAGCAACTTCTTTTAAGGTTTCAAATAATGCCTCATTATTCCATTCCTTTGCATTTTCCAAAACCGGTAAAATCAACTCCAATGATTTTTTTGCCACATCAGGATTGGTTTTCATCTTTTTGTTTTCAAACAGCGCAATATCATAATTCGGAAGTTCGGCCAAAAATTCGGTTTGAGTACGAATATCGTTCAAAACTTCGATACGCGGTTGCAAAACCGAACTGAGCATTTTCAAGTCATAGCCTTTACCCTCAAGCTTGTCATAATAAGGCATGGCAATTTGATGAAATTCCTCGGCACTCAAATTTCTGATATAACAGCCGTTCATCCAAGTCAACTTAGTAATATCAAAAATCGCAGGCGATTTATTCAAACGCTCACAGGTAAATACTTTTTCCAATTCTTTAAGTGAAAAAATCTCCTGCTCGGTCCCAGGATTCCAACCAAGGAGTGCAATATAATTCAGCACTGCTTCCGGCAGATATCCTTTGGCGACCAAATCTTGGAAAGAGGCATCGCCATTACGCTTACTGAGCTTGTGCTGAGCATCTTTCATTACTTGCGGAACATGAACATAAATCGGCGGCGTCCAACCGAAAGCCTCATAAATCAGGTTATATTTCGGCGTTGAGGAAATATACTCATTACCGCGCACAACATGAGTAATCTGCATTAAA
>ONLJ01000050.1 GCA_900318605.1 uncultured Rhodospirillaceae bacterium
ATGTATATCTTCTTTCGATGGTTTATAGTTGCCCGACGGATAATTATATACCAAGATAACGGACGTTGCATTGTAATATATCACATCCTGTATTATTTTTCTGGCATCGACCCTTGTGCGATTTATTGTTCCTTTTTCTAACTTATCCTCATATAAAAACTTGCCTGCCGCATCAAAATAAAATGCGATACATTCCTCGTTTCTCTCGTAAGCCAGTTTTTGGCGACAATACGATATAAAATCCGCCCAATTTTCAAATATATCGTTTTCTCTTGAGCCTAACTTTTCGCCTGCCGAACGAAGTCCGCAAACTTTGACTAATTTTATCAAAGTTGCAGTATTCTCACTTATTCCCGTAAATTTGAGCAGTTCTTCCAACGGTGCGTTGACTACTCCGCTTAAATCGCCGAACTCAGTGATAAGCTTTTTTGCCAGCGGTTTAACATCTCGACGCGGTATCGACATAGTCAGCAACAACTCAAGCATTTCATAATCAGGCATACTTACCCCGTCATCAATTAAAAATCGCTTTCTTAATCTCGATCTATGCCCTAAATACAGCGGAGATTGGTTGCTCGGCAATCTCGAATTTTCTTTCATTTTTTATAGTCCACATAAATTTTATTTTTTAAAAGCAAATAGTATTTTTTTAATCTTCTTCAGCCGGTTTAATTAAATCAGCCATAACTTTCGGATCACGCATCAATTTATTGATACGCTCAACCTCATCAAAAGTATCATCGGCGCGGAAGTTAATTTCAGGTGTAAAGCGAAGTTTAAGCTTTGAGGCTATAAGTTTTTTGAAAAGCCACTTATCAGCATCAAGCTGTTCCAAGACAATACCTAAATTTTTACTGTTAAGCGTAGTCAGATAAACGGTTGCATATTTCAAATCCGGCGACATAACCACTTTGGTTACGGTAATAAAAGCCTTTGAAATTTCTTCACTTCTGACATCGCCTTGCTCTATTGCGGTTGCAATAACCTTTTGAATCTCTTGACCTACACGTAGTTGACGCTGCGATAATTCCTGTGTCATTTTGTTATTCCTCCTAGATTACAGAGTTTTAGCTATTTCTTCAACCTCATAACATTCAATAGAATCGTTTACCTGAATGTCATTATAATTTTCAAAACTCATACCGCACTCATAACCTTCTTTAACTTCCTTAACATCATCTTTAAAGCGTTTTAATTGTCCTAAATTGCCGTCATGAATTACCACATCATCACGAAGCAAACGAACCTTTGCGCCGCGCTTAACCATACCTTCGGTAACCATACAGCCGGCAACACGTCCAACACCGGTAATATTAAAGACGTTTCTGATTTGAGCATAACCCAAAATCTTCTCACGCAATTCCGGAGTAAGCATACCTTCAAGCGCCTTTTTGACATCATCTACAACCGCATAAATAATTGAGTAATAGCGAATATCAACACCATCACGATGCGCCATATCACGAGCCTGAGCATTAGCACGCACATTAAAACCGATAACAAAGGCATCTGAAGCCTTGGCAAGTGTAATATCAGACTCGGAAATTGCTCCGACTGCCGAATGTAAAATTTGTACCGAAACTTCATCATTTGATAATTTTTTCAAACTACCTTCAAGAGCCTCAATCGAACCTTGAACGTCTGCCTTAATAACAACAGATAAATGTTTGGATTCGCCTGATTTTATTTTATCCATCATCTGTTCCATAGCTGATTTTGCACTCTTAACGAGTTTGGCATCACGCTCTTTTCTGATGCGGTATCCGGTAACTTCTTTGGCCTGATTTTCATCTTGAACTACCACAAAAGTATCACCTGCCATTGGAGTACCTTGCAAGCCCAAAACCTCAACCGGAGTTGCAGGTGCCGCTTCCATAACTTTTTTGCCGTGTTCGTTAAACATCGCACGCACACGTCCCCACTCTTTTCCGGCAATCAAAATATCGCCTATCTTCAAGGTTCCGCGTTGAACCAAAACGGTTGCGACATTACCGCGTCCTTTTTCCATTTTGGCTTCAATAACCGCACCTTCGGCCGCATGGTTCGGGTTGGCTTTCAAATCAAGCATTTCAGCCTGCAACAAAATGGCTTCAACCAATTTATCGATATTTATGCGCTTTTTAGCTGAAACTTCGGCGCAGAGCGATTCACCACCCATTTCTTCAACACCGATACCGTATTGCAATAATTCGGTTTTAACGCGCATCGGATCAGCTCCCGGAAGATCAATTTTATTTATTGCAACCACAATCGGCACTTCCGCGGCTTGAGCATGACGAATAGCTTCAACCGTTTGTGGCATAATACCGTCATTTGCCGCCACGACCAAAACCACGATATCTGTAACTTTCGCACCTCTGGCTCGCATCTCTGAGAAAGCTTCATGTCCCGGCGTATCAATAAAAGTAATTTTCTGACCGTCAGCAAGTTGAATTTGATAAGCACCAATATGTTGGGTAATTCCACCGGCCTCTTTAGCTACAACATTTGTTTCTCTTAAAGCATCAAGAAGTGAAGTTTTACCATGGTCGACGTGTCCCATAACCGTGACAATCGGGGCGCGCGGCAACAAATCATCTGCCGTATCAGCAGGTCCGGTCAATCCTTCTTCAACATCGCTGTCGGCAACACGCTTAAACTTATGCCCCATATCCTCAACGATAATCTGCGCCGTATCGGCATCAATCGCCTGATTTATGGTAGCCATAACACCTAAAGCCATCAAACGCTTAATAACATCGGCACTTTTTTCAGCCATACGATTTGCCAATTCCTGTACCGTAATTGTTTCCGGAATAATAACCTCATGCACAACCTTTTCCTGCGGTGCAACCTGAACAACCGGCTTTGGCTGTTTTTTCTTGAATCTGCGACGCGGAGCTCCGTAACCGTAATCATCATCTTCATCGCTATCCATATAGGAGTTTACATTTATGCGATTATTATTGCGACGTTGCGGCTCAAATGAACGCTTTTGAATCTTTTTGCGTTCCTGCTCAAATGTTTCTTCTCTGGTTAAAGTATGACGCTCAATTGTTATCGAAGACTTTTTACTTTTTTTACCATAATCATCATCTTCTTCATCGTCATCATAATCTTTTGACTTTCTGTTTTTATAATCATCAGATTTGCCGTTTATTTTCTCGACCGTTGCCAACTTTCGTTCATTTTCTTCGGCCTGTAATTTAGCTTTTTCTTCAGCTTCTTTTTCTTTACGAGCCTTTTCTTCCGCCTTTTTAAGTTTCTTTTCTTCCTCTGCTTTCTTAGTTGCTAATTCTTCCTCTTTTTGGCGACGTATTGCGTTTTTTTCTTCCTCTTCTGCTTTACGTTTAGCATCATGCTCTTTTGCTTCGGCAATTAACTTTAATTTTTGTGCAGTCTCATTATCTATCTCAACTTTCGGAGTTGTCGTTTTATTCGTATCAACAATACGTTTTTTGCGTACTTCTACCTGTACGACCTTGCGACCGTCGGAAACCTGATTTTTATTCAGTTTCAACGTTAATGTCGATTTTGCGGAAAGCGTTAATTTACCCTTATTTTCTTCTGTCATATATAATTCCTTACTTTTATCCGTTTAAGTAATTTTCATATTTTTTCAGATTGTTATAAACCATTGAACTGATTTCGCTTTTAAGAACAGCCAGATGAATAACCGTATCCCGATTAAAAGCTCTCTCGAGAGTTTTGGAATCGTAAATAACGATTTTTTCGAGATTTGCACATAAAGCCGACATCTTTTTCTTTCCGTCGGCACCGGCATCAGTAGCTTCAACCACAAAAGCGGTTTTACCTTTTAAGATACTTTCCTTCACTTTTTCAAACCCAAAAATCAAATTACCCGATTTGCGAGCCAGATTGAGTGCTTCCAACCCTTTGGCAGCCAATATCTTTTCAACCAATTCCGATAAATTTTGACACGGGTTTACGTTACAATGAAGAATTTTTCCTATTTTAACAGTCTTAAATGCTTTATCAAGCAGGCTCTTGGAATTGGAAACGTAAATGCCTTTTCCTTTAAATTTCTTATTGAAATCAGGAATAAGATCACCGTTAGGTAAAAGTGCAAAACGTAGTAAATCGCTTTTTTTGCGAACCTCACCGGTTAAAATACATTTTCTTGTTTCCAACTCTTCAACCATGTTTTTCAAACCTAATTGCTATTCGGATTCTCCGGTATTTTCATCCGAAAACCAGTGTTCACGGGCAGACATTATAATTTCATTTGCTTCTTGCTGAGAAATCACACCTTCACCCAAAATATCTACTAACTCATCGGCCGCCAAATCAGCCAAATCATCAATATTCTTAACACCGTTTTCAGCCAACTTCAGTACCATATCCTGATCTAAGCCCTCAACGTTTTTTAAACTTTCGTCAATCTTAAGCTTTTTACTCTTCTTAACAAATTCATCATTGCGTTTTGCAACGAAGTCTTTGGCACGATTTTGTAATTCGGTGGCAACGTCTTCATCAAAACCTTCAATTTCCGCCAGTTCCTGCAAATCAACAGCGGCAATTTCATCAACCGTCGAAAAGCCTTCAGCAACCAAAAGATGTGCAATCATATCATCAACATCCAAAGCTTCAATAAAGCGGTTCAAACGAACTTTATTTTCGTTAGCGCGACGTTCTTGTTCCTGTTCCTCGGTTAAGACATCAATATCCGCACCAACAAGCTGAGATGCCAATTTAACATTTTGGCCATGGCGACCAATGGCTATCGAAAACTGCTCTTCAGGAACAACAACTTCAATTTTATTTTTCTCTTCATCTAATACGACCTTAGTTACTTCCGCCGGAGCAAGTGCACTGACAATAAATTGTGCTTTGTCTTCGGAATAAGGTACTATATCAATTTTTTCACCTTGCAATTCGGTTACGACAGCCTGGACACGAATACCACGTAAGCCTACACAAGCTCCAATAGGATCAATTGTCTTGTCATTGGCGCGAACGGCAATCTTTGCTTTTGAACCAGGATCACGAGAAACTGCCATAATATCAACAATCCCGTCATAAATTTCAGGTACTTCTTGTGTGAAAAGCTTTGCCATAAATGCCGGACAAGTACGCGATAAGAAAATTTGCGGACCTTTAACTTCACGGCGAACATCCAAAACATAAGCTCTTACTCTGTCGCCGTTCTTGAATTTTTCTCTAGGAATAATTTCATCACGGCGGAGCAAAGCTTCGGTCTTACCGATATCCAAGATAACATTACCGAACTCAATTCTTTTAACCGTACCGTTGATAATTGTGCCGATTTTTTCTTTATATTCTTCATATTGCTTGTTACGCTCGGCTTCACGGACTTTTTGAGTAATAACCTGTTTTGCGGTTTGTGCGGCAATACGACCGAAATCAATTGGTGGAAGAGCATCAATAATGAAATCGCCTACTTTGTAATTCTTGTCATAAATCAAAGCATCACTCAATCTTATTTGTGCAGCCTCATTTTCAATTACGGCATCATCGGCAACAACTTCACGATAGCGCGAAAGTGCAATAGCTCCGGTTTTGCGGTCGATATTTGCTCTGATATCATGCTCAAAACCGTATTTGGTGCGGCCGGCCTTTTGAATGGCAACTTCCATTGCCTTAAATACATCTTCCTTATCGATTTCTTTTTCTTTTGCTACCGTGTCGGCAACCAAAATGATTTCAGGTCTAGGCATATTTTCAAAATTTTCCATTTTTTCCTCTTTAATAAAAAAGTTAAAGTTCTACAGCTTCATGTGCTGCCTGATATTCTTCCCACAATTCGTCGGTAATTACCAATTTTGCCTTACTTATCTCGGCAAAAGGAATTGTGTAGGCGACATTATCCATATCGACAACCACATTCTGACTGTCAACTTCGGTAATTTTACCCTTAAAACGCTTACGCTCGCTTACTTTGTTTTCCGTCTCGATTTTAACGACGTAACCCTTATAGCGGGCAAAATGCTTGAGTTTAGTAAGCGGTCTGTCAAGTCCCGGCGAACTGACCTCAAGCGTGTATTTGTCTTTTATCGGATCTTTTTCATCCAATAAATCGGATATAACTCTGCTGACACTCGCACAGTCATCAACCGTAACTTCACGCGAATTGTCAGGTATATCTATCATAATTTGCAAGGTCGGATTGGCTTGTCCGATGGTCATAACTCTGACTAACTCATAACCAAGCTCCTCAACCTTAGGCTCAATCATATCTTGCAGATAGTGTTTTTGCATATTCTTACCCTAACAAAAAAGCGGGGCCTTTCGGCTCCACTAATTATAATATCGTTTTGTTGTCAACAGCTTATATCACGTTTTTTTTATTTGTAAAGCATTTTTTTAAAAAAATTCCACATTATTTATTTCGCATTTTTGTGATAAAATGTATCATAAACATGAGAACCTTTTAATACTTCATTACTCAAACGATCGCGATAAACTTCATAAAGTGTCGGCTTATCTTGCAAAAGAGAGCGCCCTAAACCGAAACCTTCGCTGTCGAACTTAATACCGAGCGCATTTAATATTGTCGGAGCCAAATCAATGGTTGACCAAAGATTATGCTCTTTTTTTAAGGCATCGGAGGCCGGATTTAAAATAAAGTTTACGATTTTACGCTTTTTACGGCTCGGGTATAAATTATTTTTACCGGTTTCCGTATGGTCGCCTATAACCACAACCGTTGTATCGGCGTAAAAATCCTGTTTTTTAAGCCAATCCAGAAATTCAGCCGCCATTTCATCGGCACAAAGTATAATATCACGTTTGTCATCGAAGCGTTTATTGCATTGCTTATCAAGATAAATATCGGGACCGTGAGTATCCAAAGTTACCATAACAAACATGAACGGATTATTTTCGGCAGCAATCTTTGTCAGCTCGGCTTTTGCCAAATTATAATAGGTGCGGTCATTGTATCCCCACGAAGTTCCTTGATGTTCGGTTAAATCAATTTCCTTTTCGATATCAAGCCTGTCTTTTAAGTGCTTGAAACCATGCAATGTATAAAATTTACGAGCCTGAGAGAAATTTAAATCAGTTGATTTCAAAACATAATTTTCATAACCGTTTTCTTCCAAAATCTGCGGAAAACATTTCAAATGCGGCAAGAAATTCTTTATTTTATAGGTATTTACTCCTTTGGGAACACGATAAGGAACACCGCACATTGAGGAAACAATCGCAGCCATGGTAAAATCCTGCATCGGCATTTGCACAAAGTTCGGAAAATACATATTTTCTTTCATATATCCGCTCAAATTCGGCAACAAATTTTCTCCGACCAGTGAAGAATCGGCATAATCTTCCTCCATAGATTCCAAATACAACACAATCAGATTGCGCTTTTTTGAAGGAAAAATAAATTCAATTTTTTTCGGATTTATATATTCTGCTTCATACAATTCGGAATAAACACTTTGATTGCGCCAATATTCCACAATTTTTATTGACCGGAAAGAATATGAAAGCAAAACGATTGAAATAATAATCAGCTTCAAATTTGAGTTGATTTTCCAAACACACAAAAGCGTTACCAAACATGCCGGCACAAAAACAAACAGAATATATCTTCCGACAATATGCGAACCGATGGTACCATAATCATTCATAATGGCAATTATCATTTGTTCAAAATAAACATTGCCCCATATATGATTGGTATAAATCAGTGCCAAAAAAGCCAATACACCGATAAACAGAAGTGCCGAAGAAACAGCATCGGCACAACATTTAAGCACTTTTTTCATTATTCGACGCAACCGAATCCTTTATATGAATAATCAACAATCACACCGTTTACGATAATAAACGAAGTGCGACAGTTGTATTCTTCAGGCATTTGTTGAAGCGAAAACGGATGTACTTTTGTTTCCCATTTATAAGAGAACGGACGATAGTACGTATAATCTTGTTTTATTGAGCGCACAAACGGTTCTTTATTCAAAACGTAATATGTTTCCAAAACAGCATTTTCACTAATAGCTTCTGACTTTTGAGGATATCCCCACTCGGCATATAATTCTGCCGAACCGAGTCCTATCCAATTGGATGTACTCCGATCATATGCTTGCTCTGATGGATGATAAAAATAAGCACATCCGGCACATAACAAAGCCAACAAAGAAACGGTAAAACCTTTTTTCATTTATTTTTCTCCTTAATTTAACTTTCCTGTTATGACATCAGTAACACAATTTTGCTTAAAAAACGTTAAAAAAATATTGAGTATTTGATAAAATATAATAAAATGAGTTTAAATTTTATCATGGAGAAGATAGATGTTGTATGTTTTTTGCGGTTTTCTGTTCGGATGTTTAATACCATATTTAGCAAGAAAACTTGGAAAACTCATATCATATCCGGCAGGTTATGTATGGGTAAAAATTTTTGTTCCGTCACATATTTTGAGTTTTGCAAAATTAAAATGTAATCCGCAGTACATGCACTTGTTTTACCGATATTTGATGCGCTCGCTCGGTTGGGGAATTTTTTGTGCCGCGGTAACTTGGCTTTTCATTGAATGTTTTGATAATCTTTATATGGTTTGGTATCTGGCATTCTTGTGGATAATGTTGCTTTTGGTGGAGGTTGATAAGCGTTTCATGTTACTTCCCGATGTATTGACATTACCTCTTTTGATTTTGGGATTTGGCTATGCTGCAGTCGGCGGAAATTGGCTGATAACACCGGAACCGGAATTTATGAATCCGACATTCAACAGTTTTTTGGGAGCAATATTCGGTTATGTTATGCCGACGGTTGCCAGCATGTTTTTAATTCGGAAATATCCCGATGCCTTCGGCGGCGGCGATATTAAACTTTTGGCGGCCGTCGGTGCATGGATAGGAATGGAGGCGATTACCTATGTAATCCTGCTTTCGTGCATAATTTTCGCCGTTCAATGCCTCATTGCCAAACAAAGAGCCGGAGCATTCGGTCCGGCAATTGTTTATGCCACATTGATTTTGCAGATATTTTTGCAAGGATTTGAATAATTTTTTAAGTTAAAGGATAAAAAATGAAGAAGATTTTACTTGGTTTAGCATTTTTGTTATGCAGCTGTACCATGCCGATAACTTATAATGACACTCATTCTCTGAATAGTCCGAACACAAATCTTTTACCGGCGATGCATACTAAATACAATCTTGCCAATTTAAAGGCGGCATTCTCCGATGTTACCGACGATAAAGGAAAGCCGGATTATGCTATGCGTAATGTAATGGCTGATGATGCTGTCAGCATCTTCGAGCAGGATGTAGAAAACAATATTACCGTGGGAAAAGGCGAAAAGAAAGGGTATATTTCCCTCAGGATTCAAACCGTTCAGCTCGAATATTCACTCCCGATAAGAACTGCTTCGGTAGCCACATTGGGACTATTGAATATCGTCGGTTTTCCTGTTGATAAACATACTCAAACCATGGATGTCGAAGTTGAAATAATGGATAAAAAACAAGGAGTTATCAAAAGATACACTCAAACGGTGGAATCGAGTGCCTATCGAGCTTTCTATTGGGGATACAAGCGTAAAAACGTCAATCGCAAAGTCTCTGCCGACAATGTTAAAAAAGCAATGGCTCTAATCCGAAATCAAATCAATACCGATGCGCCTGAAATCAAGCAAAAATTGGAGCAACAAAACACCCGTAAAAAACAAAATAAATCCAAAAAGAAAAAATAACCTTTTATCCGTGCGGATAATAACTGCGAGAATAAACCAAATAAGCTCTTGACCTTTAAAAAAAGATGATATAAATTGCTTGAAGTTTAATTTAACGGAAAGAAAAACAATGCTCTTAATTTACTTTCATATATTCAATATTATCCCTTAGGGGATTGGGGCATTTTATATACAATTTTTTCTTTAACACAATTTGATTTTGATAACCGTTATTTCTGGATATAACAAACATGACTAAATACTATAAAGAAGTTAAGGCTAAGCCTGATTTTGTAGAACTTGAAAAAGAAGTTTTGAAGTTTTGGGATGAAGATAAAACTTTTGAAAAATCTGTAAAAAATCGCGATAAAGCGGCTGAATTTGTATTTTATGACGGACCTCCGTTTGCCAACGGAACACCGCACTACGGACACATTATGGTGTCTTATGTAAAAGACGTAGTTGCCCGTTTTCAAACCATGTGCGGCAAAAAAGTTGAGCGCCGTCTGGGTTGGGACTGCCATGGTCTGCCTGCCGAAATGTCGGCTGAAAAACAGCTCGGTGTTTCGGGCAGAAAACAAATTGAAGCGTATGGTGTGGAAAAATTCAACGATTTTTGCCGTAAAGATGTTTTGAAATATTCCGGCATTTGGGTTGATATGTTTAAGCGCATCGGCCGTTGGGTTGATTTCAATAACGACTATAAAACTATGAATCTACCGTTTATGGAATCGGTTATTCATAACTTTAAGGAACTTTACGATAAAGGTTTGGTTTACGAGGATTACCGCGTTTTACCTTATTCATGGGCGGCCGAAACTCCGCTTTCCAATTTTGAAGTAAATTTAGGCTATCGCGATAAAACCGACAATGCCATTACGGTAATGTTCACGTTAGAAACGGGGCAAAAAATTTTAGTTTGGACTACAACTCCGTGGACATTGCCGTCAAATTTGATGCTTGCAGTCGGTAAAGATATCGAGTATTCGATTATGGAAGAAGACGGACAGCAATATATTATTGCCACCGCTCGTTTGGGAAGTTATAAAAAACAGCTTGAACACGCCACTAAAGTCGGCACAATGAAAGGCGCTGATTTATTGGGTTTGAGCTATGAGCCGATGTTCCCGTATTTCAAAAATTTGAAAGAAAAAGGTGCATTTAAGGTACTTTCCGGCGAATTCGTATCCACCGAAGACGGTACCGGTGTTGTACACATCGCCCCCGGTTTCGGACAAGATGACTTTGAAGTTTGCCGCGCCTATGATGCCGAATTTCCGGTTGTTTGTCCGGTTGATGAAGCCGGAAAATTTACTTCCGAAGTGCCTGATTATGAAGGCAAGCAGGTATTTGAAACAAATGAGCCGATTTTGGCTTGGCTAAAATCTAACGGATTGCTAGTTAAGAAAGAGCAATATACTCACACCTACCCTTATTGCTGGCGCACCGATACTCCGCTGATTTATAAAGCGATGAGTTCTTGGTTTGTAAAAGTTACGGATTTCAGAGATGAAATGGTTGAAAACAATCAGCAAATCAACTGGATTCCGTCGCATATTAAGGACGGCCGTTTCGGCAAGTGGCTTGAGGGCGCGCGCGACTGGTCGATTTCGCGTAACCGCTTTTGGGGTACGCCGATTCCGGTATGGAAGTCGGATAATCCGAAATTCCCGCGCATTGATGTTTTAGGTTCGGTTAAGGAAATTGAGGAGAAAACCGGCGTAAAGGTTGATAATTTGCATAAACCTTATATTGATGAAATGACCTACCCTAACCCTGACGATCCGTCGGGCAAAACGATGATG